>CAZQYU010000048.1:0-15848 GCA_964597585.1 uncultured Thermoanaerobaculia bacterium | reverse complement strand
GATTGCCGAACCCGAGCCCGACACCGCCGCCGATGCAGCCGAAGGTGCGGCTGTCAGCGACCGCCTTGCGGCCCTTGGCGGCGTTGGCGAGCAGCCACATGACACAGCCCCAGCGACCCTCGGCGAACTGCATCGCCCCCTCGGGCGCGGTGTCGGCGAAGAGGATCGCGACGGGCGGGATCTCGGTGCGGATCGCGCGGGCGATGGCGCTCTCCATGGGGGACCCTCCATTCCGGCGCTGCCGCCGAACAGGATTCTACCCGTGTCGTCGGCCGCCTTCCCAGGGGGTCGTCACGGCGTCAGGCCGGTGATCCACTCGCGGACCTCCTTCTCGGCCTTCTCTCGGGTCGCGCCGCGCTGTGGCTGACTGAGGAAAGAGCAAGAACGATGCTGGATCGACGAACGGGCGGGCGCAGCGGTCCGGCGGCGGGCGGAAAGATTTTCACGGCCGGTGGGTCAGCTCGTCTCTCCCGCCGGCACGTGGCGGGACGGCAGACCGTCACTCGGTCGCGAGCACCCGGTCGAGCTCCTGGGTCAGACGTGTCGCCTTCAGGTATCCTCGCAGCCCTATGCCGGTGGCGACGACGCTTCCCGCGATCAGCGCCACGTCGAAGAGGCTCCACCACGACAGCCCGAAGAAGCGCATCAGGCCGACGCCGAGGGTCAAGAACGCGAGTCCGGTTCGGGTCAGAGCGAGGTAGGTCCGTCCGCGGGCGAGCTCGGTGCGCAGCTTGGACAGGTACGTCCGTCGCGTGGCGAGGGTGGTCCTGCTCTCTGCGAAGTTCGTCCTGCTCTCGGCGAGGTGCGTACGGCGCTCGGACGCGAAGGTCCGGGTCCGCGCCATGCCGGTGCGTTGGTCCGCGAGGTTGGTTCGCGCCCGGGCCATGTCGGTGCGCAGGACCGAGAGGTCGGTGCGCTGACTCGCAAGCGAGGAGCGTTCGCGCGAGAGCTCGGTCCGGATGTTGCCGAGCTCCGTCGAACGCGTCGACAGGCGGGTCTGCTCACGGGTGAGGGCGGTCCGCTCGGTCGCGAGCTCGGTCGAGATACGGTTGGAAGCGGCGGTTGAGCTCGAGTGCTCGAGCAGCCCTTCGAGCGCGGCCGTGCGCTGTCGCTGGAGGTCCTGGACCTCACGCTCGAGGTCGTTCTCGTCGCTCTGGAGGTCGACCGCACGCGAAACCAGCGAGCGGATGTCACCGAGGGAGCTGCGGACGGCGTCTTGGAAGGCGGTGTCGGGCATGGCCTGTCTCCTCGCGCGCGCATCGCGCCATGGCTCTGTTGGGCTCCACATTCCGTGCGGGGGTTGGGCCCCCGCGCTACGAGATCGCCCCCAGGAAGGGTGCGTAGCCCGGGGCGTACTCGACCGAGTCGATGCCAGGTATCGACAGCACGATCTCGCGCACGACCTCCTGAGCATCCTGCTCGAGGTAGGGTCCGGTCAACCGTGCAATCCCGTCCTCCACCTGGGCGCCGACCTCCAGGGTGTGGGTGCGCGGATCGGAGACCAGGCCCGCCTCGACGGTGGCAGCGAGTCGCATGCGCTCCAGCCGGAGCCGGGACTCCTCGGTACACTTGAGCTCGGGCGACTCGAGCACGTGCAGGAGCGTGTGGCAGACCGTCTCCAGGTCGAGCCGCTCGAGATTGAGGACCATGTCATAGAGCTGCGGGTCGCGGACGTCGCGCCCGTACATGAACCGCGCCCATCGCACGCGGCGGGTGTCCTCCTCACGGATGTAGTCGCGGGCGGCCTCCTCGTCGCAGCCGAGCCGCTCCATGGTGAGCGGGATGCGGACACTGAGGGGTGCCTCGATCCGGACCCGCACGAAGTGGGGGAGCGGCGGGAGCAGGAGGTGTCCCGAGTAGCCGTGGTAGACGATCCCATCGCCCTGGAGCTGCTCCAGGAGTCCCTGGCGCATGAGCACCAGGTAGGGGTGTCGGCACCGGCTGAACTGGTCGTAGGCGCGGTCGGCCGAGGCGAGCTGCTCAACGACCCGGCTGGCGAGCTCGCCGTGGCGGTCGACGACCTCGACCAGCTCCTCCCGCGAGACCAGGCGCACCGCCGAGTGCTCGGCGAAGCAGGCGACCAGCCGCCGTACACCGGACATAGTCCCGCGCGAGATGAAGATGACCGCCACCTACCGTCTCCCGCGCGCCATCATAACGCTGCCTCCGCGCCGTGTCTGCACAGAGCCCGGGGTGGGTGGTGATACCACCCGAGAATCCGTGAAATCCGCCGGAGCGGTTCATGTGGTCGACGACGCGCTCGATCGACCGAAGGCGCCGCCGATGCCGAAACGGCGGTTGCAGTCGCCGTCACCTGTGACTTCGTGCGCCTCGGAGCTCGGAATGATTGTGCCGACAGTGACGTTCAATGTTGATCACTGACCCTTCGGTCAGTGAAATGACCCCGGAGCCACACCACTCCATGCGGCGAACGCGACACCAGGTCCTGGCCGAGTTCCGGACGGCGGAGATCCTCTCCGCGGCGGCCGAGGTGTTCGGCGAGAAGGGATTCGCCAAGGCGACGGTCGAGGACATCGCGCGCGAGGCGGGGATCGCCAAGGGCACGGTGTACCTCTACTTCTCGTCCAAGGAGGAGCTCTACCGCGCGGCGTTTGCGCGCTATATCAGTGAGCTCAAGGACCTGGCGATCGGCGCGCTGAGGTCGGGACGGGGGGTCGAGGACGCGATCCGGGCGTTCGTCGACACCAAGCTCGCCTATCTCGAGGAGCACGTCACGTTCTTCTCGGTCTATCAGAGCGAGGCGTGGAGTGACATCGGCCGGGGTGCAGGCCTGCAGGAGTCAATCGAAGCGTCGGCGCGCGAGCAGATCGCCGAGCTCGTCACGGTCTTGACCGAGGCGATGGAATCCGGGATCGTGCGTTGCGTACCTGCCGAGGCCGCTGCACGGGCGGTCTTCGACCTCACCCGTGCCGTGATCCGTCGTCGGCTCCGCGGAGAGGCGGCCGACTCGACCGAGCACGATGCCGTGCTCGCGACCGATCTGCTGTGGAAGGGACTTGCCGTCCGATGAGAAGACGAATGATCTCGTACGCGACTGCCGTCGCCCTGTCGTACGCGGCGTCGGTCGGCTGGGCAGCGCCACCCGGTACGGGTGCCGCAGGACGCTCGCCGACCCCGGCTCCGTCGCCGCCTGCTGCACCATCCGACGACGCCGCGCCTCTGCAGCTCTCCCTGGTCGACGCGGTGACACGCGGCCTCGAGCGCAACCTCGGCGTGCTGCTCGCCGAGCGCGGCGCCGAGGGTGCGGCAGGAGCCGCGCGTTCGGCGCGGGCGAAGCGACTGCCGGACCTCGCCGTCGAGGCGAGCGAGGCGCGCACCAAGATCAACCTCGAGGCGTACGGCCTGCCGGTGGCGCCCGGGGAGTCGCCGCTGATCGGTCCGTTCAATGTCTTCGACGCCCGGATCTCGAGCTCGATGCCACTTTTCGACAGTGCCGTCAACGCCGGCGCGAGGTCGGAGCAGGCCGGCGCGAGAGCGGCTCGTGCCGCCGTAGACGACGTCCGCGACGAGGTCGTCCTCGGCGTCAGCTCGCTCTACCTCGAGGCGGTCGCGGCCGAGGCGAGGGTGGTCGCGGTGCGATCCGAGGTCTCCAGTGCCGAGAGCCTCGCGCGACAGGCTCGCGACATGAAGGCCTCGGGCGTTGTCGCCCGCGTCGACGTGCTGCGGGCCGAAGTCCAGCTGGCCTCCGAGCGGCAGCGCCTGATCGTGGCCGAGAACGAAGCGGCGACCCGCAAGCTCGCCCTGGCCCGAGCGATCGGGGTACCGCTGAGCCGGGGCCTGGAGCTGGTCGACCGACCTGTCTACCGGCCGGCTGCGCCGATGCCGCTCGACACCGCCCTGGAGCGGGCCTACGCCCATCGTGGGGATCTCCAGAGTGCCGAAGCGGCGGTGGAGGCGGCGAGCGAGGGTATCCGCGCAGCTCGCGGTGAGGGTCTGCCGTCGCTCGCACTGCACGGCGACGTCGGCCGGATCGGTCCAGCGCCGAGCGGCGCCGAGACCACCTTCACGGTCGCTGCACGTATCAGGGTGCCTCTGTTCACCGGCGGCGCCGTGCAGGGCCGGGTCGAGCAGGCAGAGGCTCGGCTCGCCGAGCGGGAGGCGATCCGTGACGACCTGCGTGAGCGCATTGAGCTCGAGGTGCGCACCGCGCTGCTCGACCTCGAGGCCTCGGACGCGCGGTTCAAGGTGGCCGAGGGTGCAGCAGGCGTCGCGGACGCACAGCTCGAGCAGACTCGCGACAGATTCGCCGCCGGCGTTTCGAGCGGCGTCGAGGTCGTCCAGGCCCAGGAGGCCGTTGCCACCGCCCACGACAACGCGATTGCCAGCCTGCTCGCCTTCAACCGGGCGAGGGTTGCCCTGGCCCGCGCCCTGGGGCTCTCCGCAGAGGACATGAACGAATTGCTGGGAGGCGAGCAGTGAGCACCGAACCACGAGGAGACGGCGACCGATTCGTCCACGAGGTCTCCGACCCGGGTAGCGGATCAGGGAACGGCCGCGGTAGTGCGCTGGGCGCTCTGCGCTCACGGCCGAACGTCCGACGCGCCCTGCTGCTGATCGCCGTTGTGCTCGTGGCGGGAGGAGTGGCGGCCTGGTTGGAGCTGCACGGCCGTGAGACCACCGACGATGCCCAGATCGACGGCACGATCACGCCGATCGCGGCGCGGATCGGAGGCACCATCGTCGAGCTGGCCTTCTCCGACAACGAGAGGGTGGAGTCGGGACAGGTCCTTGTGCGGCTGGACCCGGCGGACTACGAGGTTGCGCTCCAGAGGGCACAGGCGGACCTTGCCGCCGCCGAGGCGGCCCTCGTCGCCGCGCGCGCCGGCGTGCCGATCACCCGGGAAACGACTGCGAGCGGAACCCAGCGCGCCGTGGCGGGGATGGCCTCGGCACGAGCCACGGCGGCACAGGCCGAGGCGGGACTGGAATCGGCTCGGGCGAAGCTCCGGGAGGCGGAAGCGAACGCCGACCGAGCGGAGGGAGATCTCGCTCGTCTCGAGGGCCTGGTCGCGAAGGAGGAGATCTCCCGGCAGCACTATGACACCGCCTCTGCGGTCGCGGCGGCAGCCCGGGCCGCAGCCGACGCCGCCAGAGCGAGCGTCATTGCATCGGAGCACGCCCGCGATCAGGCGCTGACCGCCGTCGATGCGGCCCGGGCCGGTTTGCGCGCAGCCCACACCGGCCCCGACCGGGTTGCGGTGACCGAGGCGGAGGTCCGTGCCGCCGAGGCCCGCGTCGCGCAGGCCAAGGCCGCGGCCGAAAGGGCCCGCCTCGACCTCCAGTACACGACCATCTCGGCGCCGACCTCCGGTGTCCTCAGCGCGCGAAACGTCGAGGTCGGGCAGATCGTGCAGGCCGGACAACCGCTCGCTGCGCTGGTCGACCTGGCCGACGTCTGGGTGACCGCCAACTTCAAGGAGACCCAGCTCGAGCACATGCGACCCGGTCAGCCGGTGAAGATCGACGTCGACGCCACCGGGCAGACGCTGCGAGGTCGTGTCGACAGCATCGCCGCGGCGACGGGGGCGCGGTTCAGCCTGTTGCCCCCCGAGAACGCCTCCGGCAACTACGTCAAGGTCGTTCAGCGGCTGCCCGTCAAGATTGCGCTCGAGAAGGGGCAGGACCCGGACCACCGCCTGCGGCCGGGCATGTCGGTGGTACCCACCGTGACGATCCGCTGAACATGGCCGAACCGGGCCGCCCCTCGCCGCCGGAGGTCAACCGCTGGCTGATCGCCATCTCGGTCATGGCCGGCACCTTCATGGTGGTCCTCGACACAACGGTGGTGAACGTGTCCCTGCCTCACATCGCGGGCAGCCTGTCGGCGACGGTAGAGGAGTCAACGTGGGCGCTCACGACCTACCTCGCGGCCAATGCCGTCATCCTGCCGATCACCGGCTGGTTGGCCAATACGCTGGGACGCAAACGGCTGCTCATCGGCTCGCTGATCGGATTCACCACCGCGTCGTTCCTGTGCGGGTTGTCGCCTTCGCTGTCGGTGCTGATCGTATGGCGAGTGATCCAGGGACTGACCGGAGGCGTGATGCAGCCGCTCTCGCAGGCGGTGCTGCTCGAGGCCTTCCCGCCCCACGAACGTGGCAAGGCGATGGGCTTCTGGGGGCTCGGGATCGTCGTCGCGCCGATACTGGGGCCGGTTCTGGGCGGCTGGTTGACCGACAATTGGTCGTGGCGCTGGGTGTTCTACATCAACATCCCGGTCGGCCTGGTGGCGGTGGTGATGACGTGGCTGTTCATTCACGACCCACCCTACATCCGCCGTGGCTCCGCGCGCATCGACTACTGGGGCATCGGGCTGCTCACGGTAGGGATCGGCGCGCTGCAGGTGGGCCTCGACCGCGGCCAGGAGTCGGACTGGTTCGCCTCTCGCTTCATCACCGCCCTGCTGGTGACCGCCGTCGTCGCCCTCACCGTCCTGGTCGTGCGCGAGCTGACCACCTGCCATCCGGTGGTCGACCTGCGCATCTTCCGGGAACGCACCTATGCGACCGGCGTTCTGCTCATCACCCTGGTCGGATTCGTCCTCTACGGCAACCTGATCCTGATGCCGATCATGCTCCAGACCCTGATGGGCTACCCGCCCTATCAAGCAGGGATCGCCATGGCGCCGCGGGGCATGGGCTCGTTCCTCGCGATGCCGCTCGTCGGGCTGCTGGTCGGCCGGATCGATGCCAGGAAGATGCTGGTCGGCGGCTTCCTGGTCGGTGCACTGTCACAGTTCTGGCTCTCGTGGTTGAGCCTGAGCGCGGGCTACTGGGACCTGTTCTGGCCCCAGTTCATCCAGGGCATCTCCCTCGGCATGCTGTTCGTGCCGCTGACGACGATCACCATGGACCCCATTCCCAAGGAGGAAATGGGGAACGCGACCAGCCAGTTCAACCTGATGCGCAACATCGGTGGGAGCATGGGTATCGCTCTGATCCAAACCTTCGTGGTTCGCCAGCGACAGCTCCACATCAGCCGCCTGGGTGAGCACGTCAGCGTGTACGATCCGATCGGTCGCGCCATGCTCGGCCGCCTCGAGGCCGAGTTTCGTGCCGCCGGCGCAGATTCGATCACGGCCGCTCACAAGGCCATCGCCGTTCTCTGGGGGATGGTCCAGCAGCAGGCGGCGGAGCTGGCGTTTCTCGACGCCTTCCACGTGCTCGGGATCCTGTTCCTGGTCATCATCCCCCTGGTGCTCGTGATGCGGCGGCCGCGCGAAGCGCCGAGAGGATCAACCGTGGTGGGAGAGTAGACAGAAGCCCGATCTGACGGTGCGTCACACGCACGCCGTTGGGGCGGTCGGTCAAGAAGGGATCGCGATGGATCACTATTTCGGGTTGATCACGTTTGGAGCCCTGGTTGGCGTCTTCGGAACGCTGATCGGTGCCGGCGGAGGTTTCATCCTCGCTCCGGTCCTGTTGCTGCTCTACCCCCATGAGAGCGCCGACACCATCGCCAGCATCTCGCTCGCGGTGACGTTCGCCAACGCGACCTCGGGCTCGGTCGCGTACGGCCGCATGGGCCGCATCAACTACAAGTACGGTTTAATCTTCGCCGCCGCGGCCGTCCCGGGCTCGGTGCTCGGAGCGCTCAGCACCTACTACGTGTCGCGCCGGCTTTTCGACCTGATCTTCGCCGTCCTGCTGCTCGGCATCTCCGGATTGGTCTTCGTGAAGGCACCGCCGGCGGGCCCGGCCAACCACGACGAGAGCTTTCACCTCGACCGTCGCGGGCTCGTGATCGGGATCGCGATCAGCGTCGGAGTCGGGTTCCTGTCCAGCTTCCTCGGCATCGGTGGTGGGATCATCCACGTGCCGGCGCTGGCGGGGATCCTCGGCTTCCCGGTCCACGTCGCGACGGCGACGTCGCACTTCATCCTCGCGATCACCGCCCTGGTCGGCACCATCGTGCACATTGCCAGCGGTACCTTCCACCACGGCGTGCACCGCGCCCTGGCTCTGGCGGCCGGGGTCCTGGTCGGCGCGCAAATCGGCGCCAGGGCGTCGACGAAGGTGCACGGACGCCTCATCATCCGCGCCCTGGCCGTGGCCCTGGCCGTGGTCAGCGTACGTCTCCTGGTGTTGGTCTTCACCTTGCCCACGACGCCGTGACGGCGCGCGGGGCGTCGAAATCAGTTCAGACGGGCGTCGAGCGCTTTGAGGTACTTCGTGATCGACTTCGCGAGCCGTTCGGCGGTCTCGGGATCGACGGCCTCGGCGCGGACGATGACGGCGCCGTCGCTCCCGGACAGTGTGACGCGTATCTGCAACCCCTTCTTCGACGAGTACCACGTCTTGGTTCGGAGCAGCAGCAGGTAGCTGTCGCGGTCCGAGTCGACGACCACGAGCTCGGCATCCCGTGCGGCCTTGACCGCAGCGTCCCACACCGTCTCCATGGGACGCGCATAGCTCCGCTCGGCGGCGTTCACAAGCGCGGCCAATGCCAATCCCGCCACGACCATCCCACACAGCATGAAGTGTCGACGCATCATCGCCTCCCTCTGCTCGGCCCGCCCGGTCTCCGGGTCGGCAGTGCGGATGTCAGTCTATCTCGCTGTGGAGGACCTCATGCAGCACACGCGCGAGATCGCCCATGGTGAAAGGCTTCTGAAGTGCGGCGCAGAAGCCCAGCTCGAGGTGGCTTCCGAGAACGGCCTCGGCGGAGTAGCCGCTCGCGACGATCGCGCGCACCGACGGGTCGGCGTTTCGCAGCGCCTCGAGCGTCTCGTAGCCGCCCATCCCGCCCGGAACCGTGAGGTCGAGCAGCACCGCCGCGAATGGGCGCTGTGAGCTCATGGCGGAGGTGTACGCCTCGACGGCGGAGTGTCCGTCCGCCGTGACCGCCGCCTCGTAGCCGAGCTCGGTGAGCACCTCGGTATAGAGCGTCCGAAGGGCCGGGTCGTCGTCCATGACGAGAATGCGGCCGGCGCCCCTGAGGTGCGGCTCGCTGGTGTCCTTGGCCTCGGTCACCGCGCCGGGTCGAGCCGGTAACCACAGCGTGGCGATGGTCCCGGCCTCGAGGGCGCTCTCGATCTCGATCCATCCTCCATGGGCGACGAGGATCGAGCGAGCCGCAGCGAGCCCGAGGCCGCTGCCTGCAGGCTTGGTCGAAAAGTACGGGTCGAACACGCGGTCCAGGTGCTGCGGTGCGATGCCGGCACCGGTGTCCGCGATCCTGAGCTCGACGTACGGTCCGGGCTCAAGGTGCACGTGTCCTTGGGCCGGGAGCTGGACGTTGTCGGCGATGACGGTCGCCGTTCCCCCGTCGGACATCGCTTGGACCGCGTTGATGAGGACGTTGTTCAGGACCTGGCTGAGCTGGTTGTCGTCGACGAACGCCGGCCACAGGTTGGGCTCCACATGGATGGTGCAACGGCAGCTTGAACCAGAGAAGACAAGGTCGACCGTGTCCCGGATCAGAGGGGCCAGATCGATGGTCCGCCGTTGCGGGGCGCCGCCCTTGGCGAAGGTGAGCAGCTTGTCCGTGAGTCCTTTGGCGCGTCGAATGGCGGCGATCGACGCCTCGACCGAGGGCTCGAGATCCTCCGGTAACCCTCTCTTCAAGCGCAGCAAGGACAGATTGCCGAGAACGGCCATCAGGATGTTGTTGAAGTCATGTGCGATGCCCCCGGCCAGCAGACCGAGGGACTCGAGACGGGAGGCTCGTTCCCGTTCCGCTTCGAGCCGAAGCTGTGCAGTCACGTCACGCACGGACACCAGGATGCAGTGGCGGCCTTCAACCTGGACCGGAGAGGCGGTGATCTCGAGGCGTCTCGGACCCTCCGATCGGTCCCGGGAGAGCTCCACGAGCCGCGTGCCCGTCGACCCGCTGGAACGGAACACCTCGTCCACGGCCTCCTGGAGCCAGGAGAGCTGTGGGCTGCGGAGGTCAGCGCCCACCACGATTCCCTCCTCAAGCCCGACCAGCGTCGTGGCTGCGCGGTTGGCGTCGAGGATCGAGCCAGTTCCAGGATCCACCAACAGGTGTCCGAGCTCGCTCTCGTCGAAGAGCCTCCGGTAGCGTTGCTCCGACTCGCTGAGCGCGCGGGTCCGGACGTCAACCTCGGCCTGGAGCCTGGAGGCGTATCGCGCACGGACGCCCGCGCTGACGCCGAGCCAGGTCAGGGCCACCGTGGCGAGGGCGACGACGAGAATGAACCACCACCGTACCCAGAGCGGTCCGTGCAGGATGACCGGCGGCGACGTCACGGTGGCCGGCGGCGTGCCGCTGCCGACGACCGCCTCCACCTCGAGCCGGTATCGGCCGGGCCGGAGGCCGATGTAACGCACCGAACGTTCGTACCAGGGGAGCGGCTCCGACCAGCGGTCCTCGAGTGGAAGGAGGCGCGTTCGAAAGCTCAGGGCCTGCTCGTCGACCAGAGAGACCGCAGCGAACGAGAAGCGGAGAGAACGCGCGTCGATGTTGAGCGCGACCGACCCGTCGAGGGGGAGCCGGCGCTCGTCCGCGAGGAGCTCGGTGAGGCGAAGGCTCGGAGGTCCAAGCGGCCGCCTCCCGGTGCTCTGCCGGACTTCGGAAACGCCGAGGTCGGCGCCCAGCCAGAGTCGACCGCGGCTGTCGAGCAGGGTGGCCGCCCGGTTGGTCTCCCGTCCGACGAAACCGTCCGCGGTGGTGTGGTGGACGGGGGCCGAGCCGTCCCACTCGTAGACCCCGTCGTCGGTGCCGAACCACAGGTGCCCGTCGGCGCCCTCGGCAATCTGAAACACCGGACGGCCGATGCGAAGAACCGGGGGAGAGGGGAGCGCGATGCGACCGCCGGCCTCCTCGAGCAGGCCTCCGGCGGTCCCCACCCAGGTCCGGCCCGAGCGATCGACGAAGGTCGTGAAGACGCTGCGCTGGGCGGGGTCGTCGGCGCCTATGAACTCCTCGAGCCGCCCGTCATGAAGCACGAGCACCCCGTGCAGGAGGGTCGACACGAGCACGGTGCCGTCGGGTCCCCTGCTCAGGCGTCGCACCAGGGACGAGGTGCCATGCGGAAACGCGACGGAATGCAGGCGATTTCCTCGGAGCTCGAAGAGCCCGTCGTCGCCGCCGACCCAGACGCGGCCGCTCCCGTCGGTGACGACCGAGCTCAGGCCTGGTCGCGCCGGAGGCTCGGGAACGATCCAACGGGCGACGCCGCCGCGTCCGAGCACGCCGACACCGCGGCACGCCGCGACAACCCAGGTCGTGCCGTTGTCGGCGACGTGGAGGTCCATGATCCGGCAGCCACGGGCGCCGAGGGCCTGCTCCGGAGGCGCCAGCCGCAGGATCGAGAAGGATCCGGAGTCGAGCCGGGTGATCTGTCCTCCCTGGTGTCCGAACAGGAGAACGCCCGGCCGTGGTTCGCAGATTGCCGACACTTCGTCTTCTGCCAACCCGTTGCTCCGGCTGAAGTTGGCAAATCGGAAGGAGACCAGCTTGGAGGCGCCACGGGCGCTCGCCACCCAGATGTCGCCGTCACGGTCCATCGTGAGCGCGCTCACGCTCCCTGACAGGAGCCCGTTGCGGGAGTCGAGCGGCTCGAGGCTGCCGGCTGTGAGGTCGAACCGCCACAGTCCGGCGAGGGACCCGATGTAGACCGCGTACGGGGGATCGGCACGCAGGCGAGGCTGATCCGCGGCGCGTATCCCGAGCGCTTCGACGTCGGCAATCCTCTCGGCGGCGCCGTCGCGGATCCGCCAGAGCCCTCTCGTCGAAAGCAGCCAGACCGTCGAAGGCGGCACCGCCGAAACTGCCAGGAGCGAGCCAGTGGCCTCGGTCGCTGGGATGCCGGGGATGTCCTCGGTAGTCGTCGCTCGGAGTGCGATGATGGTGGTGTCGGTGACGGCGAGCAGGCGGTCACCGTCGGCGGTGAGGTCCCGCACCTCAGTCCCGGGCAGGTCCCGCCCGGGTTCGAGCCGGCGCCAGCCGTTGCGCCACAGCAGGACCCCGCGGGAACCCAGCGAGACGCCGACCAGGGGACCTGCGTCGGTCTCGGCCAGCGCGAGGTCTGAGATCTCGATCTCGGCCGGGTCGAGGCCACCTGCACTGTAGCGCAGCAGCCGCCACGATTCTCCCTCGCCAACGATCAGTGGCGCGTCCACCTGGGCTGTTGAGGCCCACACCAAGCCGTGCGAGTCGATCCGGACACCGGTCAGCAGCCGGGTCGGGAGCACAGGCGCGGAGATCGTCTGCCACGTCAGCCCGTCGTAGCGAGCAAGCCCCGCGTGGGTCGCGAACCACATCGCGCCGTCGGGCGCCGGGGCGAGATCGCGGACGTTCGGGGTGGGCAGTCCCTCCCTCCCGGTATAGGTGTGGACGAGGTAGGTCTGCGTGGCTGCCGGCGGTGGACATCCGAAGGCCACCGCGAAAAGGACGACCCCCCACGCGCGAAGCAGAGAGGTTCGCATCATCTTCTGATCTCGTCGGGCGCTGCCACGGGCAAGCTTACGCCCTTCAACGAGCGCCTCGAACAGGCCTCCGGAAGGAGCACCGAGGGCACCCACAGTATGGCACCGCGGGGATGCCGCAGGCCCAACGGACTAGGCCAATTTCTTGCGCACAGTACATGAGTACCACGGCGGGACCGAAATCGGACCCCCTCAAGCTGGAGCGGTGACTTTGACCCGGTCGACGGACTGGGATGCCCTGCACAGATCGTCCGCTCGGATACGCGCGGGTATCATGCGCCTTCCGCCGTCTCGGGCATGCGCTTGCGGGTCGAGCTGCGGTGCTTGGCCCGGATCGTGAACAGCTCCTCGTCGGCGCGGTGAATGGTCCTTTCGAAGGGTTCGTCGCCGTCCCGTGTCGCCCAACCGAGGCTGATGTCCACTCCGGCGTGGTTCACTGCGGCGTGGGACAGGCGGTCGGCGACCAGCGGGGTCACCTCCTCTGCGTCATTCTCGACCACCACCAGGAACTCGTCGCCGCCGAATCGGACCACGACATCCTCGACCCGGACCTCGTTCATGAGAAACCGGGCGAGACGGGCCAGAGCGGCGTCGCCGGCGAGATGACCGTAGCGATCGTTGTACTGCTTGAAGCGGTCGACGTCGATGACCACGATGCCCCAACGACCACCCTCCGCTTCGAGGCGAGCGCGCATCCCCGCAAGGAAGCGGCGGTTGAAACACCCGGTGAGCTGATCCCGGACCGCGGCATCCCGGAGCTGGCGCTCGAGCTCCTTGCGGGCACTGATGTCGACCAGGATCCCGTGGTAGAAGACCTCGCCGGTGCTCTCGTCGACCACCCGGTAGGCGGTATCGAGGACCGTCCGCACCACCCCGTCCGCGGTGTGGATTTCGAGCTCAAACTCGCGCACCCGGCCGTCGCGCTCGAGGAGCGCCAACTCCTGACCGCGCAGGTCGGGATCGGCAATCAGCAGCTCGGCATTCAGCGACTGCAGCTCGTCGAGGGAGCCGACGCCGAGGATGGCGAGGCAGGCCGGGTTGGCGTCGAGGACGGCACCGTCGCTGCGCGTCACGTAGACACCCTCGCCGAGGTTGCGAACGAACAGGCGCAGAGTCTCCGGATCGCGAAGGCTGCTCCAGCGTTGGGTCGCCCCGTCCGGCTCGTCGCCCCGTGGTGCCATGGTCCGTCGCCGTCCCTTCGCCGCCTTGACGGTTGGTGTGACGCAGCTTTCACCTCATAGGTTACATCTCGCCGTGGGTTTGAGACGTCACCGGCCAGAATCTCTCGCGAGCTCCCGAGGTGGGAGGATGCGGCGAAACGTCAGATTGAGGCGGGGGCCGATCGAGCGCGTTGTCTTGGGGACGGTGTGACGCCAGTGGTGCTGGAGCTCCCCGGCCATGACCAGCAGCGAGCCGTGGGTGAGGTCGAAGGCGAGCGCGAGATCGGGCGGTCCGACGTGGCGGAGGCGGAAGCGCCGCGGCGCACCCAGGCTCACCGAGGCGATGACCGGGCTCGTCCCGAGCTCCGGCTCGTCGTCCGCGTGCCAGCCCATGCTGTCGTTGCCGTCTCGGTAGAGGTTGGCGAGCACGGCGTTGAAGCGGGCGCCGGCGGCGGCCTGGACCTTGCGCCGCAGGGTGGCGAGGGGCGCCAACCACGGGCGCGGCTCGAGGGTCAGTCCCGAGTAGCTGTAGCGGGCCGTGGCGTTGCCGTACCAGGCGGACAGGCGGGGGCTCGGACGACCTCGCCCGAACCACTGGAGCACGTGCTGGTCCCACGCAATCTCGGTCGTGAGCCGGGCGAGCAGGCGGTCGGCGATCTCGGCGGACAGAAATTCCGGGTCGTAGGCGAGCTCGCCGTCGGGGACGGCGGTTCGCTCGAGCGGCGGGGGAAGGCGGCGGGCCATCGATCGCTCGGCTCCCTGGGAAGGGGGGCGGGCCGGGCCGCCCCTGTCCACGACGAACTGTGCGGCTACTGCAGCGGCGGCAGCAGCAGAGCGTTGAACAGCAGGGGGTAGGCCCCCGGCGTGGATGCGCGGAACTGGGGAGCGAAGGCCGCCAGTGCGAGCTGACCCTTGCCCTTGCGGACCCAGACCATCGCGGGCGTGTTTTCGATGGCGCCCTCGCCCTCGATGTATCCCGACAGCAGGACGTGGGTCTCGGGATAGACGAGGACCACCCGTCGGTCGGCGTCGAGGACAGGGATCGAGGTCGTGAGAACCGGTTTGCCGCGCGAGAACACGCCGAGGTGCTCGGGAAGGCCCCAGGTCAGCGGGTGCTCGGCCACCACGCGGACGTCGAGCAGCGAGCCGGGCACGTACAGGCCGGCGTTCTCGGCGGCCTCGGTGGCGTCGCCGATCGGGAGCCGCTCGGTGTCGGGGGTCGTGCCCTCGCCCTTGACCTTGAGCCCGTCGGTGAACAGGTTCACCGAGTCTCCCCAGGCGACCACGATCCCGCCGCCTTCGACGAATGACCCAAGGTTGACCAGCCCCTTGTCGCCCATGCCCTTGCGGAACTCGGGCGGGAGGTCGCTCGGGAAGTAGCGGTCGCCGCGCTTGCGCTCGCCCTTGACCAGGAGGTCCTGGCCGGCGCCGGGGAAGACAATGACGTCGAAGCTCTTCGCGAGGTCCCGGCTCGCGATGTCCGCGGGATGGACGACCGTGTAGCTCACGCCGTAGGTGTCGAGCAGGTACCGGGTCCATCCGGCGCTCATGTCGTGGGTCCAGGTCTCGACCAGCGCGATGCGTGGCGCGTGCACCGCGCGCGTGACGACGTCCGGCGCGGCGGTCAGCACGAGGGGCGGCACGGACGCCGCGCGGACCACCGTGGCGAGGTGGTTGCCGGTCTTCTGGTCGGCGCGCATCAGGAAGGTGCCGGTCGGAAGCACCCCCGCCGGAGTGGCGACCTCCGCTTGGGTCCGCTCGACCGCGACGCCGGCCTTGAACGCGGCGAAGGCCGCCGCGAAGCTCGCGTTGTCGCTGGACGGGTAGGCGACGCCCCAGTAGGGACCGTTCGGCAGCGTCGGCGCCGGGCCGCGCAGCGCCGCCGAGGTGACCGGCTCGAGGCTCGCCTCGAGGTCGGCGGCGTGGACGTTGACCGGGTAGCAGTCGACGTCCCAATGCAGCGGCAACGACCAGCTGGTGACGTCGTAGGGCTTGATGATCTCACCGCCGGGGGTGTAGTGGCGGAGCGGGTAGACCTGCGGCTCCATGACCTCCTTGACGAAGGCCCGGTAGGGCTGCGCAAGAGGGACCACCACGTCTCCAGCGGACAGCGCCCGTCCGTCCACGATGACGTCGCGGGTCAGGCGCTCGATGGTCACGCCGTGCTCCTCGAGCAGCGCCACCAGGTCGGGCAGCGCGCCCCGGTCCAGCTGGCGCGCAGGCAGCACGTAGAAGTAGGGCGCCTGGGTGCGTCCCTCGGCGACCTCCTTGCGGC
>CAZQYU010000047.1:0-16015 GCA_964597585.1 uncultured Thermoanaerobaculia bacterium | reverse complement strand
ACGCCGGGAGCCGTTCCTACATGAACATCGTCTTTCGGCTTCCCAGCGAGGAGCTCGAAACGAAGTTCGTCGCCGAGGCCAAGCAGGCGCACATGGTCGGACTCAAGGGACACCGCTCCGTCGGAGGCTGCAGGGCATCGATCTACAATGCGACCGACCTCGCGGCCGTCGAGACGCTCGCGACCTTCATGGACGACTTCGCCCGCCGCAACGGTTAAGGGGAAGAACCACCAAGACACCAAGACACCAAGCCATCACAGGGGCAGGAAAGCAGTCTCGCAGGTCCCGGCGGCTGCCTGCAGCAGCCGCTCCCGTGGCGGGATGGGAGGGCGGACGAGAGAGCGGCTCTTTCGTCCGCCCGCTCCTTCGGTCAGCACCGCGCACCGGGCGCGCATCGAGATCGCATACGCTCGATGCCGGTGCCTCGTGCCGAGTGTCCCTCGCTGAACCAGACTCCTCGATCTGGGAAGCGCCGCCGCTTGGGGACCCATCACGGCGCTCTTCGTGTCTTGGTGTCTTGGTGGTTTGTCCTTCAGAGACCCGCCGCAGGAACGTAGATCGCGTCGCCGCCCTCGGGAGAGTTGTCGACCACGGAACCGTAGGCGACGAATTGACCGTCGCCTCCGTCGTGGAAGAAGTCTACCCTGAGGTTGGCGCCGCCCGGGGCGCCGACGCTCTGGGCGAGACCATCGATCTGGACCATCTCGTAGGGGCCCAGGCTAACGGAGCCCACGCCCTGGGTGACGCCGTCGCCGTCCTTCAGCGCGTAGCGGACGGTCACTTGACCGCCCCCGACCTCGCACACGCCGATGTTGGTGCGGAAGTCGGCCGTTGCGTCGAGGTGGACTACGGCGGCGCCACTCCCGGCGCCGAAGCCCTTCGAGACTGCCGGTATGAACTGGCCGTAGGTCCCGTCAGCGGTCAGGTTGTAGGTGCGAGACGTGACGAGCAAGGGTGCCGACCCGCCCCTGACAGCGATGCGCAGGGAGCCGACCGCCCGACTGAGCCCGAACAGGCTGCCCAAGATGTCGTCGAGCGCGAGAACGCGTCCCGGATCGAGGAGCACCGAGCGCATCTTCGTGGCGCCGCTGGTGCCTTTCTCGGGCCGGAACTCGATGTCAAGGCTTTCAATCTCAGGGCCTGGATTGTAGACGCGAGCGTCACTGATCCAGTTGGTTCCTTCGAGGCCGCCGATCTTGGCCACCACGGGAATCACGAAGGACTGCGCGACCTCCGCGTCGGAGCCGGGAACGTAGATCGCGTCGCCGGTAACGGAGTCGATCACCGAAGCGTAGGTGAGCACACGACCGTTGCCCTCGGTCACCTCGACCAGTGCAAAGGCGTTCCTCGACTGGGCGACACCGAGCTCGGAGAAGAGCGGTAGCTGAAGATTGGAGAATGGTGGAACGTCAAACGTCGCAGGGCCGCCGAGCGGTGCACCGCTGTCGCCGTCGTAAAGCGTCACGGCGACCGTCGCCGAGTTGCCGGTGACCTCGGAGAAGCCTACGTTGGTGCGGTACTCGAGGCCATTGGCCAGTTGCAGCAGAGCGCGAGGCGCGTCGCCTGCCCCGAGCGTGTCGCTCGAGGTCGTGCCGCCAATGAACTGGCCGAAGGTGCCGCGGGAGGAACCGCTGTTGTACGTGCGGGACGTGGCACTCAGCCGTCCCGAGTCGCTGCGGATGAGCAGTGAGCCGGCGCCCTCCTCGACGCCGAAGCGTGTTGCCAGGACGTCCGGCAGGCTGACGACCTTCCCGGCGCCGATCGACAGTGAGCTGAGCTTGAACGAGCTACGCCCGTCCGTGGCGCGGGGGACGTAGTAGATCTGTGCGTCGGAGGACTCGCTCAGCGACCGGTTGAACAGCCGCAGGTCCGTGACCCAGAAGGTCGAGCGCTCCCCCGTCGCGTGCGCACCGACGGCGATGAAGGTCTGTGCGCCATCGGGCGGCGCGGGGGAGGGTGTCAGCTCGAGCTGGAGCGCCCAACCGGTCAGGGTTCCGGACGAAAGTGCGTTGCGATCGTCGAGGACCTCCAGGCGCCATGTCCCGTGCGCGAGGGCGCCGGCGAAGCGGGACAGACTCTGCGCGGGGTTGTCGGGGTCGGGGTAGTCCGCGTGCAGGCCGTTGGCTCCCACCGTACCGTCGGTGTGATCGTGCAGCCTGACCCGGATGCCCTCGGGAGAGATCAGGTCGACGGCAAGGTCGGACGGCCTGGAATGGGTGATCTGGACCAGCACCCTGACCGACGTGACCCAGCCGTTCTCGGTCACCGTCGCGTAGGAGAGCAGCGGCAGGCCTGTCGCGTCCGGGATCGGAGTGGGCGCGGGCTCGCCGACCGCGAGATCGGTACCCGCGACGGCCGCCGCAACATCAATGAGCGGGGTCACGATCCCGTTGGCAGTGTCAGAGATCGGCTCACCGGTCAGCTCCAGGGCGAGCCGCGCCCTTTGCGGTGTCATCGTCGGATCGGCCGCGAAGAGGAGTGCGATCGAACCGGTCACGTAGGGCGCCGCGGCGGAGGTCCCGCCAAAGTCCTCGAGGGTTCCACCGGCCTTGGCGCCGCGGACGAGCTCGGCGGGAGCGAGGAGATCGAGGAATCGGCTCGAGTTGGAGTAGCAGGTGACCTGCTTGCGGCGGATGGTGTCGGTGCACAGGTAGGGTGCGCAGTCTCCGCCGGGGTTGTCGCCGCAGTAGGAGATTGTCGAGCCCCTGGTGGTGTCGTACACAGAGCCGACGCTGATCGCATTGCTGACGCAGGCGGGGCTCGAGAGGGAGACCTTCTTGGCCTCGTTGCCGGCGCTCGCGACGACCGCGATGCCGGCCCTCACCGCGTCCTCGGCCGCGCGCGCATAGCTGAAGCGCTGGCTGTCGCAGATTCCGGGGAAGTGCTCGTCGGTGCTGCCAAGAGAGAGGTTGATCGCGACCACGTTGTACTGGTCGCGGTGTGTGATCGCGTCCTGGATCGCCTGGACCACGTCGCTCAAATAGAAGGTGCCGCAGTCAGAGGACTTGCTCGCCTTGTAGGCGAGAATCGAGGCGCCCGGAGCGACCCCGCCGGCAAACGACTGCGAGGACCAGCTGTAGGGGCGTCCGGCGGCGATGGAGGCAACGGCGGTGCCGTGAGTCTCACAGTCGGATGCATCGCCGTCCTCGTCCGCGGTGTCGAGCGAGTAGACGACCTTGCCGCTCAGGGTGGGGTGGCTGGCGTCGATGCCGGTGTCGATGATCGCGACCGCGACGCCGGTTCCGTCGACCCCCTGAAGGTGGAGCTGATCGGCGTGGATCAGCGAGATGCCCTCGGCGGTGTGGACGTGCCACGCGATGTCGTCCTCGATGAAGCGCACACCGGGGTCGGTGAGCAAGTGCTCGAGGCCGGCACGGCTGACCTGGGCGGCATAGGCCGGCTCGAGCTCAAACACGCCGGTGACCCGAAGGTCGTCGATGCCGAGCCTGGTCCGGATCTCGCCGAGCTCCTGGGTGATCGCCTCCCGAACGGCCGCCAGTCGAGCCGGCGGCAACGGGACCCCCCGTTCGGAGAGGGCGGCAGCTGCTTCCGGAGCGGCGTCGACGTGGACGATGACGCGAAAGCTCTGCTCGCCTCGCGCGTAGGCCGCACGGGTCTCGGGTCCGAGGCGCTCGGAGTCGTCCGCCTGCCACCGCGGTCCCTGCGCCGCGCCGGCGGAGGCGACGACCAGCAGGACCACGACGAGCGGCACAAATCTCTGCATCCCAGTGACCTCCGCCACACGGCTCAACGGCGGGAGTATACCCCTGCAGCCACCGACCCTCAACAAGGACGGCAGGTTCGCCGTTCTCAGGAGGCTGAGGGGCATTGGGCCCCCGACAACCCCTCGAAAGGACCAATTGCTATCCCGGGCCTATGCCAGACAGCCTCCTAGGGTAGTATTGCCGCCGTGCAGCGCCTGGTCGTCGCGGACTCGCATGTGGGCCAGCGTCGCGGCGACGTCGAGAGGATGTGCCGCCTGATTGAACGTGCAGTCGGGGCGGGCGTCACAGAGTTGCTTTTCCTCGGCGATGTGTTTCAGTACCTGATCGGATTGGAGAAGTTCTGGACGCCCTCGGTGACGGCCGTGCTCGAGACCTGGCGCCAGGCCCGAGCGGCGGGAGTCCGGGTCGTCGTGGTGGAGGGCAACCGGGACTTCTTCCTCGACGCTCCCGCACTGCGCCCGTACATCGACTGGAGCGGACGGACCTACGAGGTTGTCGCCGGACGACGGCGGATCCGCGTCGTGCACGGCGACCTCGTGAATCAGCGCGACTGGAGGTACAGGTTCTGGGCCTCACTTTCCAAGTCTGCGCTCGCCCGGATCTGGGCGCGGCTGCTGCCGGGCCCGATCGCCGTCGGTATTGTCCGTTCAATGGAGGACCGGCTCGCCAGGACCAACCGCAAGTACCGCTACCGCTTGCCGGTGGAGGCACTCGAACGGGAAGCCCGCCGGGCCTGGGAGGAAGGTGTCGACGTCGTTTTGTGGGGGCACTTTCACTCGGGTTGGCAGCTGTGGTACGACCAGCGGTCTGCGCTCGTCGTCCCGGCATGGCTGGAGACTGGCGCCAGTCTCCTGATCGATGACGAGGCGGGCTTGTGCCTGGTTGACGAGCGCTTGACACCGCTTGGCCCAGTGGCCACAATGCACCGGTGGGCGCCGCCCTAAATCACGTCTTTCCGGATTCTTCGCGCATTTCACTGGGGTATCGCGGGAGAGTGGCGTGAGCCGTGCAGCCGGTCGTCGCCTGGTTCAGGCGCGCGCACCGCTTGCGGCGCGGGTGGAGGTTCCGGCCTCGAAGAGCCTCACCAATCGTGCCCTCCTGGCGGCGGCGGTTGCCGACGGTGCGACCATTGACCGGCCACTCGACTGCGAGGACACCCGGCTCCTGGCCGAAGCCCTCGACGCCGCCGGCTGGCCGGTAGCCTGGGGTGAACGCTTGGAGGTCGGTCCACGGGCTGGGGTGCCGCACGGTCCGATCCATCTCCATCTCGGCAACTCCGGGACCGGTGCCCGCCTGATGATCGCCCTGTGCGCTGCGGTGCCCGGGACCTTCGTGATCGACGGGACCGCGCGCTTGCGTGAGCGACCGATGTTGCCGCTGCTCGACGCCCTGCAGCTTCTGGGCGCCGATGCCCAGTCGAACGACGGCGGGCTGCCGGTGCGCATCCACGGGCGCACGCTGGCCGGCGGTCGGGTCACTCTACCGCCCACCGTGTCGTCGCAGTTCGCGACCGCGCTCCTGTTGATCGCTCCGTTGTTTCGGGCAGGCCTCGATCTCGAACTCGAGGGCCGGGTTCCGTCGCGTCCCTACCTCGACCTCACCGAGGACGTCCTCGCCACCTTCGGAGTTGCCGTCGAACATGATCCACGGGGTCGACGATGGCGGATCAGGAGAGGCCGACCGCGACCGGCCCACGTGACCGTGGAGGGCGACTGGTCCGCCGCCGCGTTCTTCTTCGCTGCGGCGGCACTGGCCGGCGGAAGGGTCGAGATCGCCGGGCTGAGCAGCACCAGCCGTCAGGGCGACCGCCGGGTCGTGGAGGTTATGGAGCGCGCCGGGCTCGCGGTGACCTGGGGCGCGGATGCGGTGACCGCCGGAGGACCCGTCACGGGGCCGGTGTCGGCTGATCTCGGTGACGCCCCCGACCTGTTCCCGGCGCTAGCGGCAGTGGCGGCGGGAGGCCCGCCGAGCTCGCGCCTCGATGGGCTCGAGCACCTCAAACACAAGGAGAGCGACCGTCTCTCGGTGATGGTCTCCAACCTGACCGGGCTGGGCGCGGAGGTGGAGCACGACCACGGATCACTGGTGTTCACCACCCGGCTGCGCCACTCCGGGTCGAGCCGGCGCGTCACCGCCGCGGCCGATCATCGTATCGCGATGGCGATGGCGGCGGTCGCGCTGGTCGCCGGACCCCTCGAGCTCGACGACCCCTCCAGCGTGCAGAAGTCCTTCCCCGGGTTTTGGGACCAGTGGGCCGTACTCGTGGCGTGAGGCTGCCGCTTCCGGAGGCGGTGCTGGTCGACCATCCGGCGGTCCCTGTGCCGTACCCGTCGACTGGTGGCCTGTCCGTCTTGGAGAGGGATGGCTCGCCGGTCGCATCACTGCCGCGCACTGAGAGGATCCGGGCCGCGGTCCAGCTTCTCGCGGCGTCAGCGCTGCTGATTGAGCTCGAGCTCTGGCCCGGCCGATGTGGCTTGCGCGACGCGAGCATGAGCGGACGCAATGGCGCCATGCACGCCAGGCTCGGACGCCTCCCGGTGCCGCTGGGGCCGGTCTCCCGACGGCTCGGGGGCGGGGAGAGCACGGCGATACGGCTCGCACGCGCGGTCTGCGATGCCGTCGCGGACTGCGTCGGTCTCCCGCTGCCCCAGCCGCCCAGCGGGGTTTCCGTTCCGGGCATGGCGCTGGAAGCGGTATTGGACCGCCTGCTCGCTCGTCTTCCGAGTCCTCTGGACCCTGCGACAGCACGGTCGCTGTGGGCGTACCGTTGGGAGCCGCCTCCGGTGCCTGATGGCGGCGAGATCACACTGATCCAGGCTGGCGACGTCCGGCTCGCGATGCGGCTTGCAGCGGCGAGCTGGCTGATGGCCCGACGTCGCGGACAGTCGGCCTGGCTGTGGCGGTGTTCCGACGACGGCGACACCATGCCCCTCCCGCCCACTGGGGCCGGAGGCATGCTCGTTGTCGCCGGGAACCCTCACGAGGGTGACCTCGCAGGCATCGATCGATGGGTCGCCGAGAACGGTGGCTCCGCAGTCGTGGTCGGGCGCCTGCCTCTGGGCTGGACTGCGATCGAGCCGACGGTTACGGCACCCCCGGAGGTCGGCAACCGATTGGTACTGGTCGGAGCGTCCGCTGAGCGGTGTTGCCGCGAGGTCGAGCGGCGTTCCACTCGCTTCGATCCGCGTTCGAGGGCCGAGCGTGAAGCCCTGACCCGTGCAGCGAGCCGCCGCTTTGCCGAGGTACCCGAGGAACCGGTCGCTGAGCGTCACGGCCGCGCAGAGGTTGCGATTGTCCGTCGCCTTCTGGCCCTGTTGCCGGACGGTGTCCCCGAGTCCCTGCTCGCAATCCACACCGGTCTGCAGCCCGAGCGGCTGACGGCGGCCGCACAGGCGGCCGGTGGCGTAGGCAGCGGCGGTCGCTGGCGACTTCTGGAGCCCGATCCGCTCTCCTGCGACCCCCTGCACGCCGAGGTCCTCGCGCTCCTGCCGCCGGGGGACCCGCGCCGCCTCCGCCACGCCGCCCTCGCCGGCGGCACGTCCGACCCGCTGATCGCCTGGTGTCGCGAGCGGCTCGACGATCTCGACGGTGGGGTAGTGCGCGAAGTCCTCGGGGAGATCGCACCCGGCGCACTCGGGCAGGAGGTCCAGGAGCTGCTGGTGGAGAGCTGCCTCTCCCAGCTGGATCTTGCCGGCGCCCGCGCGGCTCTTGCCGGACTCGAGGACGCCGGTCGCGAGCCCTGGGTTGGATGGATGGATGCAGTGGATCCGCCGCCGGGCCACTCATTCCGGGTGCCCGAAACCGGGTTCGGGGCGGTCAACCCGCGCTGTGCGTTCGAGGTCGCGCTGCGCGTGCTGCGGACGCAGCGTCTGCGCGGCGCGTTCAGCGACGAGGCTCGGGCGGCGGCCGAGCGCGCGATCGAGCACATGCGCGGTGCCCTCGCACGACGATGCCGCCTCGAGCTTGCGGCGGTCGTGGAGCCCGATCGCCTCCTCGAGCGGAGCTGGCGCCGGGATGTGGTTGCGGGTCATCCGGAGATCATGCGACGGCTGATGCACATTCGGGCGCTTCGGCTCGAAGTGGAGGGCCGAGCACGTCCGGCGCGTCGTCTGCTCCGGTTGATTGCCGAAGGCGAGGATCGACCCGGTCCACTGGGGCGTCTCCAACAGGATCTGGGGACCGTGTTGCTTGGCCAGGGACGACGGCATGATGCCGAGCTCTACGGCCTGCGCGCGTTTCGCTTGCTGTCGGCCGCGGGCTTCCGCCACGGAACGCGATCGGTGCTCTTCAACCTGGCGGTCGCGGACCTCGACGCACTTCGCATCAAACGTGCCGAGAAGAGGTTCCGCGCCGCCGAGAGCGGCCCGCACGATCGCTTCGCGGAGGTCGAGCGCGTACGTCTGGAGCTGGCTCGCGGACGTCTGGACGCCTTTCGCCGCGGGCTCGAGGAGTTCGTGGGCCAGGGTCTCGGTGCGGACTCGCGCTTCGCCGAAGCGGCCGCACTGCTGGAAGGCGTGGCGGCCCTGCTCGATGGCGACTGGAAGCGGGCGAAGCGGCATCTCGTTGACGGTGGGCAGGAAAGCGAGAGCTGGCGGGCGCTCCTGGGAGGGTTGCGCGGCGTCACGCCCGGCGCGGACCGGAACGACGGATGGGGGGTGTTCGGGGCGGCACGACTGCTGTGGGCGTTCTCGGTCCACGGGCCGTCGACCTGCCGCACGATGGCCGGCGGCCTGATCGAGGAGGGGGCCTCAGGGTGCCTCGCTCTGGCGCTGGTGGAGGAGGTGATCGGTCGCCAGGCGTGGATCGGGCCGCGGGAGCGCTCGCAGGCGGTGGCGAGCCTCGAGCGCGCCGGCCTCGACGGGTGGGCACGACGGCTGTCGAGAGGAGCGGGTCTCGACGAGGGCTTCCTTCACGCCGTGAGCGATCTCGTGGACGGGGTCCGGCCCACCTCCATCGAACCCGCTCGAGCGAACGCCGTGGTCGAGGCTCTCGGTGTCGGTGGGCTGGAGGTGCTGCATTCCGGGGGCGGCGCGACCCTGTGGCGGATCGGTGACGGAGCCCCCGGAGCGAGGGTTCGTTGGGGCGAGGTCGAGATCGTGCCTCTCGGCGGCGAGGTTGGCGGCTCTGCGGCGTGGCGGCTGCTCGAGGGTGTGCTGCGAGCCGTGCTTCCTTCGTTGCCCGTGGACAGCGACGGGGAGGTGGACGAGACCGGCCTGTATGGGGTGAGCGAGGCTATTGCTGAGCTTCGGCGTGAGCTGAGGGAGCTCGCTCCGACCGCCGTGACCGTGGCGCTCTTCGGTGAGACGGGTGTCGGCAAGGACGTTGCCGCCAGGGCGCTTCACCGGCTCTCGAAGCGACCGGGGCAGCTGATCTCGGTCAACGTGGCCGCGATTCCCGGGAGCCTGCTGGAAGCGGAGCTCTTCGGTTCGGTGCGGGGTGCGTTCACCGGTGCGGACCGGGCCCGAAGGGGTCTGATCCAGGCCGCCGACGGCGGAACCCTATTTCTCGACGAGATCGGAGACCTCGACGCCGGGCTGCAGGCGAAGCTGCTGCGTTTTCTCGAGAGCCGCGAGGTCAGGCCGGTGGGCTCCGACCGAACCGTCCGGGTCGACGTCCGCATCGTCACTGCGACCCACCACGACCTCGAAGCGCGGATGCGCCAGGGCAGCTTCCGGCGCGACCTCTACTTCCGGATCGCCGGTTCGCCGATCCGGATCGCGCCCCTGCGGGAGCGACGAGAGGATGTCCCCGTGCTGCGTGCGCTCTTCGTCGACGAGGCGGTTCGTCGTGACGGGCTGCCACGAGCCGTGTGGAGCGCAGCCGCCGACGCTGCGCTCTGCGCCTACGACTGGCCGGGCAATGTTCGCGAGCTCAAGCATGTGGTGGAGGTCGCCCTGGTTCGCGCTCGCGGTGGGACGGTCGCTGCGGATCATCTCCCGATTGAAGCCGCCGTGGGTGAGGTTCGCGGCGGCTGGGAGGAATCGATGCGGGCGTTCCGCATCAGGGTCCTGCGCGACGCACTGCGGCGCACCGGAGGCAACCGGTCCGCGGCGGCTCGCGAGCTTGGTATCTCCAGGCAGACTCTGCTCTATCACCTTCGCGAGCTCGGGCTCGGCGATCGAGACGTTTAGCCTGCACGCCTCGCCGGGGTGCTCTCGCGTGGATCAATTCGGCGACCGTGGCCGACCCTCTCGCATCTCGGCTCCGCATTGCTCGAGGCCCAGCCCGGAGAGCGACTCAGCCTACTCGCGACCCAGCGTGGCGGTCAACGCGGCGTCGAGGAGCAGACTACCGGGCGGTCGTGGTACAACTGAGCTCGCTCGATCTCGGGACGCCTTAGCAGGTTGAGTGAAGGTGGAGCGTCAGGAGGTTCGATGATCGCCAAGCCGATCAGGATGCTGCTGCTGCTCAGCATCGCCGCGCTTCTTGTCGAAGGCGTCGATGCTCTCGGATGGGGGCGGTGGATGGCGACCGCTCAGGTCCTCCGCGTCGATCCGGAAGGTGGTGCGCTGCGCCTCGCCACCAGCCGCATGCTCGGATTGCCCTCGGCGGTTGCGTGGTCGCGCCGCCTGACCGGCGCCGACCTCCAGGGTGCACAGTCGGCCACGGTGATCGCTGCGCTCGAGAGGGTCGGGCGGCGCCAGTGCAGATGGATGCCGACCGATCCCGACGGTCCGAAGAACCTGGCTCGGGCGGCGGTGCTCTCCGGTGACTTGGAGGCCGCCCTGAAGTTGATGCAGGCAGCGCTCGATCGCGATCCGACCTCCCCGTACCTGAACCAGGTGATGGCCGTGCTGCTCCGTCGCGCTGGCCGATCGGAGGAATCGCTGCACTACCTGTCGGAAGCGCGTGCGATCTCACCCGGCTACAACCAGCCTGCGGTCGAGCTGACTGAGGAGGAGGCCGAGCAGGTTCGGCTGGACAGCCTCCAGCGCCGCGTCGCCCTCTACCCCCGACAGTCCGCCGACGCCCTCATGGCGCTGGCGGGGGAGCTGCGCCGTCAAGGCCGCAAGGACGAGGCGCTCAAGGTCATCGAGCCGGTCCGAAGGGAACCCTCCGTGGTGCTCTGGCTGGCCGAGAACGACCTTCGGGACGGCGATCCCCAGAGTGCGCTCGATCGAGCGGGCGGTATCGCCGCGTCGACGCTATTCCCGGATCTCGTGCGGGCACAAGCCCTCGCGCTGGTGGCCCGGGCGCGGGATGAGCTCGGTGACGCCGACGGGGCGGCCGCGGCAGCCGGCGAAGCGGTCCGACTGCGCCCCGACTCGGCCGCGCCGTACCTCGCGTTGGCGAGCATGGCGCAGCGTCGTGGGGACCTGGACTCGGCGCTGTCATATCTTCGACGCGGCATGGGCGTCGATCCGACCAACGTGGGTCTGCTCCTGCGCTTCGCCGCGACCGCCGAAAGGACCGGCAAGTCGAGCGATGCCCGTTTCGCACTCGAGCGTGCGACGGAGCTGGCTCCGGACCGGCCGGATGTGGCGGCTCGCCTCGTCGACCAGCTGCTTCGGCACGGTGAGCTCATGGATGCCACCCTGCGCCTGTCCAGGTTCCTGGAGCGCTTCCCGACCGACCCCAAGCTCATCGCCCAGGCCGAGCGGCTCCGCCGACGCGTGACCGAGCCCCCGAGAGCCAAGTAGCTCCGCTCCGACTCAACTTCCTTCGCAGCCGAGTGGGGGCTCCGGTCGGGCCCCTACACCCGATTGCGCAGCATCAGCTCCTTGGGGTGCGGTTCTAGGTAGAGCTGGCCGAGCAGGTAGTCGGTCCCGAAGCGGCGCGCATGGTGGCGTAGCAGGGTGATCGGGACCACGAGTGGGACCAGACCGTTGCGGTAGTCCTCGATGAGGTTGGTGAGCTCGCGGCGCCCGTCGGCGTCGAGCACCCGCTTGAGATAGCCGGCGGCGTGGTAGAGCACGTTGGCGTGGCGCTTGGTGGTCGCGCGGGAGCGCAGCGCGGCGTGAAACTCCTGCGCGTAGGCTGCGAAGAGCTCGGCGTCGGGGATCGACCCGGTGCTCGCGACCAGACGACCCAACCGCTGGTAGCCGGCCTCCGTGTGCGCGCGCAGCACGAGCTTGTGGGCGGTGTGGAACTCGACCAGGCGCGCCCGGGTGAGTCCGAGACGGACCGCCGAGCGCCACCGGTGGCGGGAGAACAGCCGCTGGATGAAGTTCTCGCGCAGCACGGGATCGTTGAGGCGGCCCTCCTCCTCGACCGGCAGCAGGGGCCAGCGGTCCATCAGGACCCGAGCGAACACCCCGACTCCGCGCTTGTCGGGTTGGCCCGCCTCGCCCCACACCCGCACGCGCTCCATGCCGCACGAGGGCGAGTCCTTCTTGAGCACGTAGCCGTCGAGGTCGTCCGCAGCGAGGTCCGCGACGGCGCGCTCGGAGTAGGCGATCATCGTCTCGGTCAGGTCTTGCCTGCTCTTCGGGTCGACCAGCCGGGCGGCCTCCGGCGTCCCCTCGAGACGGATCGAGGGTCGGGGGATGCCGAGCCCGATCCCCACCTCCGGGCACACCGGGACCCACGTCACCCACGGTCCGAGCACCTCCATGAGATAGGCGTCGCGCTTGTGCCCTCCGTCGTAGCGGACCTTCTGTCCGAGCAGGCAGGACGAGATCCCGACTCGGATCGGTTCGTCGGCGTCGTGCCACGTGCGCCAGGCCGGGGTGTCGAGACTCGAGGTCCTGACAGTGGTCACGGCCACACGTCCCCGAAGCAGATCCCGAGGTCGCGGGCTGTCGCCACGACGTCGCCGTCGACAGGCACGACCTTGGTCCGGCGGGTCGCCTCGGCAAGTGGCACGGTGCGGATCTCCGGGGGGTCGAGCGCAACCATCACGTTGAAGATCCGAGCCTCAACGGTGCGGACCGCCGCGGCCCCGAAACGCAGCGCGATCAGTCGATCCGAGGTCGAAGGGCTGCCGCCGCGCTGGAGGTGGCCGAGCACCACGGTGCGTGTTTCCTTGCCGGTAAGGCGCGCAATCTCGGCGGCGACCCGTTCGGCGATGCCTCCGAGCCGCGCTTCACGCCCCGGCTGAGCCGGTGCGAGGGTTGCCGTCCCACCTCCGAGCGGTATCGCGCCCTCGGCGGTCACCACAATTGCGAAGTGGCGACCGTGGGCCTCCCGGTCCATGACCTTCGCGGCCACCGCCTCGATGTCGAACGGAATCTCCGGGATCAGGATCGCGTCGGCGGTGGCGGATACGCCGGCGTACAGAGCGATCCACCCCGCGTAGCGGCCCATCACCTCGACCACGAAGACCCTCTCGTGAGCTTCGGCCGTCGAGTGCAGTCGGTCGAGCGCCTCGGTCGCCACCGAGACCGCCGTGTCGAAGCCGAACGTCACCACCGTGCCGCAGAGGTCGTTGTCGATTGTCTTGGGCACGCCGACGATCGGCAGCCCCTTGTCGGCGAAGCGCTGCGCGATCTTCATCGAGCCGTCGCCTCCGATTGCAATCAGCGCGTCGATAGCGAGATGGTGGAAGTTGGCGACCACGTCGTCCGAGCGGTCGACGACGGCGACGGTGCCGTCGGGCATGACCAGCGGCCGCTCGAACGGGTTGCCGCGGTTGGTGGTGCCGAGGATGGTCCCTCCGAGATGTGTGATGCCGCGCACGGAGTCGCGGTCGAGCTGAACGATCTTGGAGGTGTCGAGGAGGCCTTCGTAGCCCTTCCGGATGCCGAGCACCTCCCAGCCGCGGCGCAGCGCGGCGAGCACGATCGACCGGATGACGGCGTTGAGCCCGGGGGCGTCGCCACCACCGGTGTTGACGGCGATGCGTCGGATCGGATGGTCCATGCGGCCTCCTCGGCAGTGCGCGAAACGCTCGAGCGCAGTCTATCTCGCTCAGGTGGACGGGCCAGCGACCTTGACCCAGAGTGCGTCCGGCACGATCTCGAAGCGCACCGAGGGCGGCGCCAGGGTGGTGGCGTTGCCGTCGATGTGGATCGCGAGCGGCTCGCTGAACTCGAGATCCAGCCACGGCGCCGCAACTTCGAGCGAGCCCGGCATCCGGCCAAGGGTCCCGCGCAGGGCGGCGACCAGCCGGGCCAGACGTCCGAGAACCGAGACCCGGCCGACCAGGCAGGCGTCGAGCTTGCCGTCGGCGGGGTCGGCGGCGGGAGTGAGCCGAAAGCCTCCACCGGTGGTCGGACCGTTGTGCACCGCGAGGATGGTCATCGGGCCGGTGGCATCGACCTCACCACAGCGCAGCCGAACCTCGGGCGGGGTGTAGCGCACCAGGGAGACCAGTGCCGTGGTGGCGTACACCGCAATCCCGCGCACGAACTTGACGCGCGTGGCGCGCACGTTGATGTCGGCGGTGAGCCCGAGGCCGATCGCATTGATGGCGATGCGCTCGCCGACCCGGATCAGGTCGATGCACCGCTCATGGCCGTCGAGCGCCACCCGGACCGCGGCGTCGAATCGGGTCGGGACGCCCACGGTTCGGGCGAAGTCGTTGCCTGTGCCGAGCGGCAGCACCGCGAGGCGGCCGCGTCCTGCACGGTAAAGGCCTTCGGCGGCCTCGCAGGCGGTGCCGTCGCCACCCGCGACGACGATCAGGTCCGCGCCGTTGCGTGCCGCCTCGGCCGCGAGTTCGGTCGCGTGGGCCGGCGCTTCGGTCATCACGGCGGGTACTGCGAGGCCGAGTGCGCTCGCTGTCCGTGCGCGGTCCCGCCACTCCCGTCCCAGTCGTCCGCCGGCCGCGGCGGGATTGACGATGATCAGGTCTGGACCGCTCACGCCCGCACTGCCGCAACCCGATCCGCCTCTGGCTCGAGAGAGGTCACGAAACCTTCAATCTCCTCCACGATGCCGATGTCGTGCATGAAGCTGTTTGTCGGGCAGCACACCAACCGCCCCTGCGGGAGGCGGTCCACGATCGTCTCGCACTGGCAGCCGCCGTGGAGGGTGTCGCTGGACGCGTAGGCGACGGCGACCGGGACACCAATCGTCTCAAGCTGCGGCCACAGTCGATAGCGAACGGCACTGCGGGCCGACAGCTTGAGCCGGTACGGCTCGGCCTGCTCGAGGGTCCGTTCGTACCGGCGCATCTGCGCCGGGTCGGCCTCGGTGTTGACACGGTGTCGGCGGAGATACGTTGCCACCAGGGGTCGGATGAGGCGGTATCCGGCCGCCGGCATCCGGACAAGGAGGTGTCCCCACCACGGGTAGTGGAACTCACCGTTCGGCGCCACGAGAAAAGCCGCCCGTGCCGCCAGGCGGCCGCCCTTGAGTGCCTCCAGTGCTGCGTTGGCCCCCATCGAGCTCGCAACGAGAATCACGTCGCCGTCGTCAGCTCCGAGCTGGGCACAGGCTTCGACGAGATCGTCGGCCATGCGTGGGATCGAGAAGTCGGCCGGGCGGAGGCGACGATTCGGGAGCTGGGCGGAGCGTTTCTCGCGGGTTTCGATGTACAGGACCTCGCAGCGCTCACCCAGTGCCCGCAGCACCGGCGCCCATCCCTCGACGACAGACACCCACCCTGCGACGAAGACGGTGCGCGGTAGCCCCGCCAGCCTGCGCGGCCGCCAGCGCATGACGTTGAGCTTGAAGCCGTCGGAGACCTCGACCCGCGTGCGGTCGAAGTCGGCATCGGCATCGGCCGGGTCAACAGCTTGGGTCCACACGAGGGTCATGGCGGACTTCATCCTACCGCATGGACGATCACGCCGGTGACGGCGCAGCGAAGATTCCCGCCTTGGCCCTCGAACGGAAGTGCGACCAGACGGTGGCCGGCCTCGACCACGGATACCTCGAGCGACGCCAGCATGTCGGGCTTTGAAGCCTCCTCGGCAACCACGAGGTGGTGGACCAGAGTCAGCGCGTCGGTGAGGCTGAGCCGACCGCCGGGCAGGGGAGAGCGCGGCACCTCTCCAGTGGCGCCTGCGACCTGGCTGAGGGCGCGCCCAAGGCGGACGAGGTCGGCGAGCGGCAGGTCGAAGGCGGGAAGAACGTAGCTCCGGCGCTGGGTCCATCCGGGGGTCGAGCGACCGTCGGCGGTGGTGCGCCCCGCCACCGTGACGTCGACGTCGAGGAACCATCCCGGACGCCAGCTTGCGGCGCGCCGGCCGGGTGCCGGCAGCAGGGCGGTCGCTTCGGCGGTCTGCAGGCCCGTCTCGTCGAGGACGGCGCCGCTGCCGCAGTGGGAGCACAGGAAGACCTCGTCCTCGGGCGCCGCCGACATCGCCGAGCCGCACGCCGGGCAGTCGAGGGGGACCAGCCGCAGGCTCACAGCTTGCCCTTCGCGAGCTTCTCGAGCAGCTCGCTGGCCGCGATCGGCCGCC
>CAZQYU010000046.1:0-16147 GCA_964597585.1 uncultured Thermoanaerobaculia bacterium | reverse complement strand
CGACCAGCGTGTCGACCTCGTGCTGGAATCCGCTCGGGGAGAGGCGGACCCCGTTGCCGGTCGAAAAGTCGCAGTAGGCGCAGGTGTTCTCGCAGATGCTCGAGAAGTAAAGCGGTGGCAGCAGCAGGACCTCGTCGTCGTGGGGCCGGGGGTAGTGCTTGGCGAACTCGGTCACCTCCCGCGCGTTGGCCGGCTCCGACAGTCCGTTGACCAGCGAGAGGATCTCGCCGTCCGCCAGAGAGTCCCCGGCCGCGGCCTTGTCGAGGAGTGACGAGGTCTCCCTCGGCCCGATGCGGGGGCCGCGTTCGACGCGGGAGGCCAACTCGAGGATTTCTGACAGGTGGTCGCTGAACATGAACCGTCCTTGGCGCACATGGTAGCAAATGGCGGGGCAGAGCACCGCGGACTGGATCACTGGAGGGGCCGGAGCTCGCATCCCTTCTGATAGCCTGATGCCAATGACGTGGCATAGGACTGGGAATACCCCGACGGGTGAGCGGCTGCGCACTGCGGAAAGTTGTGTGGTCGGGCCGGTGCCTGCATGGCCCCGCTGGTGGCGCTCCTGATGAGGGGGGTGCTCGAGCTGGCAGTGCTGGTTCGACGTCAGTGGTGGGCGCCCGAGCGGATCGAGCGCTATCGGCTTCGCCGGCTTAAGCGGCTGGTGCGCCACGCTTCGGAGAAGGTGCCGTTCTACCGGCGTCTGTATGCCGAGGCCGGGGTCTCGGCCGATGAGATCGCGTCGGCCGAGGATCTGACCCGCCTGCCGATCGTGCGCCGGGAGCAGATCCAGCAGCTCGGTGCGGACCTTCTCGCCGGCGGCGCCGACCTGTCTCGGTGCGTACGCTCGAGCACCAGCGGCTCGACCGGTGTCCCGCTCGAGATCGTCTCCAGCCGCGCCGACCGCGCTGTGTTCAACCCGTCCTTTTTTCGGGTGTATGTCGGCGCCGGACTGCGACCCTGGCATCGCCTGACCTATTTCCAAGCCCGGCCGGAGAGGCTGGGAGCGCGCTCGTGGTACGAGGGCCTCGGCCTGTACCGGCGACAGATGCTGTCGACCCGCGCCGAGCCCGGGACTTGGGTCGAAGCGATCCAGCGCTGGCGTCCGCACTTGATCCACGGCTACTCGCTGACCCTCAAGCTGCTCGCCGAGGCGGTCCTGGAGCACGGCGCCGGAGGGCTTCGGGTGCCGCTGGTCGCGAGCACGTCGGGCATCCTCGACCCGGCCGGTCGCGAGCTGCTGATAAGCGCTCTCAATTGCCGCGTGATCGACATCTACGCCTCGGAGGAGGCGGGCTCGGTCATCGCTTGGGAGTGCCCCGAGTGTGCGGCCTACCACCTCAGCAACGACACGGTGATCACGGAGCTGCTCCGCGACGGGCGTCCGGCGCGGGCCGGCGAGGACGCGACCGTCGTGGTGACCAACCTGTCGAACTTCACCATGCCGTTCATCCGCTACGACCAGGGCGACGTCGTGCGGGTGTCGCAGCGCCAGCCGGTGTGCGGCCGCGGGCTGCCCTTGATCGAAGAGGTGCGCGGGCGCTCGGGCGACTACGTGCTCTTGGCCTCGGGGCGGAAGCTGAGCCCGCACCCGTTTTTCCTCGTCCTCGACCATGCAATGGGCGTCGGTCGATGGCAGGTCGTCCAGGAGTCCATCGACCGGATCGTGGTACGGACGACCGTGGCGCACGCCGCGGCCGCGGCGGACGTGAACGGGATCCGGGCCGGGATTCGGGACCTGGTCGGCGACGATGTCCAAGTCGAGGTCGAGGTGGTCGACCAACTCCGTCCTGACGCCGCGCACAAGCTGCGCTCGGTGATCTCGAAGCTGCCGGAAGCGCAAACGTAGGCCTAACCACCAAGACACCAAGAGAAATCCTGTGATTCAAGCCGGGCATACGACCTGTCCGTACGATTCACCCGTTCAGGTGACCTCGACGTCTCCAGGAAGCCTGACGAACGCGCATTCCTGATCCGGTCTCGTCGCCTCGGGTGCGAAGCCGCTCTCGATCGAACCGGGAAGACGCCAAGCACGCGAAATTACTATTATTTCAACAACTTGAATTGTCCGCTCAGCGCCCTTCGCGGTTCCTCTCGTATTTGAGCAGGGCACGGTATGCCGTGGGCGCTGGGCAGCGCGCGCGACCCAGCGTGCTCAGGTCTTGCGATGGCTTGGTGTCTTGGTGTCTTGGTGGTTTTTCTTCGGCGTCTCGATGACGGCGCGGACGGCCTCGGGTACGGAGACGACCCGGCGCAGCAGGAGCATCACCATGGCCGGCGGCACCTCGAGGAGTCGGAAGCCCGCCGCGCGCCGGTGGCGAATCAGGCGCGACCAGTCGAGCAGGGTCCGTCCCAGGGTCGCGGCCACGACCCCCGGCACCCCGGCGCGCACGAAGCCGGCCCAGCGCAGGTCCGGCGCGAGCCGCCGCGCCTCGACGAAGCTGCGGCCGTAGCGCCGCGCCCGCGCGAGGAGCTTCGCCCAGTCGACGTCGGGACGGTGCTCGATCGCGAGCTCGGGGTCGTAGAGCAGGGTCGCCCCGCGTCGGTGGAGCCCCTCGGCGAACAGGGTGTCCGCGTTGGGCGCGAGGCGCGGGTCGAACCGGACCTGGTCGAAGAGCGCCCTGTGCAGGCCCATGTTGCAGCTCGGCAGCGTCCGGACCTCGCGCCGCGCCAGGCCCTGGTACTCGCCGAAATCGGCGATCCCGGTCAGGCGCCGCCAGAAGCCGCCGCGGTGGATGATGCGGCCGCCGACGACCCGCCCCGGGTCGGGCGCGAGGCGGTCGACCACGGCTCTCAGCCACCCGGGCGGGGCGACGCAGTCGGAGTCGAGAAAAGCCACGACCTCGCCGGTGGAGGCGTCGACGCCGCAGTTGCGGGCGATCTCGGCGCCCTCGTTGGGCTTCGTGACGAGGCGGACGTCGGGGTGCTCCCGCCCAACGGCGTCGGAGGTGCCGTCGGTGCTGCCATCGTCGACCAAGACGACCTCGAACGCGGTCGCAGGATAGGTCTGACGAGCGAGCGAGGCGAGGCAGGCGCGGAGGTTGTCGAGGTCGTTGTGTGTCGCGACGATCACGCTGACACGTTGGTTTCCGGGCTCGCGGGGGGCCTGGGTGCCCGCGCCGGTCACGCGCGCTCCCGTGCCGGCGTGGCGAAGTCGTCCGCGATCAGGCGCCCGGCGACCTCGGCGCGAGCGGTCTGCTCCGGGATGACCCGGCGCAGCTTCTCGCGCACCTCGCCGGCACTCTCCCGGAGGTGGTCGAAGGCCTGCCACAGGTGACCCGGCGAGAGCCCGGTGATCGGCAGCACGAAAGCGCCGAGGCCGAGCTGCGCCATGATCCCGTCGGTCTTGGGCTGGTAGCTGATCGCGAGCGTCGGCACTCCGAGCGACAGGGCGAAGATGTTGGAGTGCATGCGGGTCCCGACGAACAGGTCCATCCGGCCGCACAGCCACTTGACCTGCGGTGCGGAGAGCTCGTCCTCGATCACCCGAGCGCGATCGGTGCGGGTCATCAGGCCCGCCACCTCGCGCGCGGCGCGCCGGTCGTCGTCGTGCTGGCGGACCGCCGTCACCTGGGGGACGAAGACGACCTCCGCGTTGTACTCCTGGACGAGCCGGTCCGCGAACGCGGCCATGGTCCGCTGGTAGTCGAGCTGCTGTGCAGGGTCGCGGAACCAGCGCCGGACGGTCATCCCCACCCGCGGGGAGTCGCCCCTCGTCGCCAGCCCGAGATCCGCGTCCGGCTCTGCGGCGGGGAGCAGGAAGGCCGCGTCCGCCGCCTCCCGTACAGGGACCTTCAGCTCCCAACCGGCGACAAGGTCCCGGGACAGGTCCTCGCGGACCTCGACCAGACGCACGGCGCGCAGGGCGAGACGGACCATCCGGGCTTGATAGCCGGCGGCGAACGGTCCGATCGACTGCGCCCACAGGTAGACCGGCTTGCCGAGCAACGCCGCCAGCCGGAAGCTGTGGAGGTGGATGAGCAGCATCACGTTGCCGTGCAGGCGGGAGGTCGTGTAGAGGTAGCCGCCACCGGCCGCGATCACGAGGTCGGACCGGGCGTAGCATCGCAGCAGGCGGCGCAGGCCCCGTGGAACCGGCAGGTCCCACCGCGCCAGGCGCCAGGCGCCGGCCCAGAGCAGGCTCAAGGGCGCCAGGACCTTGAGGAAGTACAGGCAGCGCAGGCGCGGACCGCCCCGACACGCGTCCTTGAGCGAGTGGAACGACGGCTCGACAGGGACCGGATAAGCGGCGGCGTCTCCTCGATGGTCGGCAGACGAGAGCGCGATCTCGGCGTCCTCGAAGCCGGGGGTGCGGCGCAGGCAGTCGATCATCCCGAGCACGATCGCGGCGTCTCCGGCGTTGCGCGCGCTGTAGACGTTGGTGACGAGGACGCGCGTCATCGTCGCTCAGGAGCTCGTAGCGCCGCGCCTGAATCGCCGCCTCGCGGTCGCTGCGAGCATCCTCGGGAGGTCCTTCTCGATCTCCCACCGCGTCCGCGTGTAGGGCGGGCAGGTCGCGCAGCGGCCGCCGATGAGGTCGCGGCGGCGGTAGGCGAGGTTGTCGCCGTCGAAGTAGATCTCGAACGGCGCCGCCTCCCGGCAGCTTCCGACGGCGCGGCTGTGGGGGCAGTAGTAGACCGTGCCGTCGTGGCCGAGCAGCAGCCCGCCCATCGCGTAGTAGCACGAAAGGCTGCGCGGGCGGATCCCGTCGAGGACGTCGGCGAGCTCGCGGTACTTGACCGCCGACGGTGCGCCCTGCGCCGGGTCGTCGGCGACCTCGCGCAGGAAGGCGGTGAGCTCCTGTTGGCGCGCCTCGGGGACGAACGCCCCCTCGAGGCCCTCGGTCCGGAACCGATCCCGCTGCTCGCCGACCACGAAGCTGACCGGGATCTGTCGCTCGGCCGCCCAGCTGCACAGGTCCCGGACCGTCGCGAGGTTGTCCGCGAGCAGCACGCAGTTGAACGAGAAGCTCAGGCGACCCTCGCGGCGCAGCTTGGTGAGGGCCTCGACCGTGCGCTCGATGCGGGCGAAGGCGCGGTCGACGCCGTAGATCCGGTCGAGATCCTCGCTCGCGCCGTGCACCGAGACGCAGACGTCGAACAGCACGCCGGCCTCATGGCACCGGTCCGCGAGCACCGGGAGCACGGCCTCCGCCCGTCGGTGGAGGAGCCCGTTGGTGGTCAGACTGAAGCGCTTGAGACGGGAGCACCGCGCCGGGAAGGCCCCGACCAGCTCGGGGAGGTCGTCGCGAAGGAACGGCTCGCCGCCGCTCATGCCAACGTACTCCATCTTGGCGAACAGGCGGTCGCACAGGATCCGGGACAGCTCGTCCGGGCTGAGGTCGTCGCCGGCCGCGGCCCCTTCCTTCCAGATCCCGCACATCACGCAGCGGGCGTTGCAGCGGTGGGTTGACAGGTAGTGCATCGCGCGCGGCAGCGGCGGCCGGTTGCGGAAGGGCTCGACGAGGCGATAGCGGAGGTAGACCGCGACAGCCTCGGCGCCGAGGGAGAGCGACGAGGCGAGGCGGCGGTTGCCGCTCATGCCTCGTGGGGGGCCGCGCTCGTTCGCAGGCGCCGGGGGATGAGGCGACGCACGAACTTCCGAAACATCATCGGACCGCCGACCCGCATGGGGCTGCTCACGAGGTAGCTCCCGATGTTGAATGACGCCATGTAGACCAGGTCGAACAGCCGGTTCGGCGGCAGCCTGATCAGCACGCGGGCGAGGGGCTGCAGCCACGGAAACCAGACCAGCACCGGGAACAGCTTGTGGAAGTTCTCGATCCTCCGGTGCTCGCGGAGATCGGTGTGCTTGAGGGCGGAAGCGAAGCCGAAGCCGCCGTGAGAGAGCTGGTGCAGGTTGTCCTCCTGGAGGAAACCCATGGCGGCCGCGATCTCGTGGATCTCGGTGCCGGGGAAGGCCTGGAGCAGGGATGCCGACGCGTAGTCGGGGCGTACCTTGAGGTTGAGCTCGAGGGTCTTCCAGTCGTCCTCGAGGGTGCCGCCCGGAATGCCCAAAATGTTGGCCGTCACCAGCCGGACGCCGGCCTCGCGGATGATCCGGCCCGCGGCGACGATCTGTTCGTCGCTCATCCTGCGCTTCAGAATGGTGTTGCGGAGCGGCTCGCTGCCGGCCTCGATGCCCATCATCATGCGGTGGCAGCCGGCCTGCTTGAGCGCCTGGACCGTCTCGGCAGTGACCATGTTCGCGCGCACCAGGCAGGTGAACGGAAGTCCGATCTCGTCCCGGTACCGGGGTGCGAACTCCATGATCCACTCGCGGTCGATGATGAAGACGTCGTCCATGAACCGGATCAGGCGGCAGCCGTTGTCCTTGAGGACCCTGAGCTCGCGCATCACGTGGTCGACGCTGCGCCGGCGGACGACCCGGCCCTTGCCCTCGTAAAGCTTGTGGTAGACGTGGTTGTAGCAGTAGGTGCAGTTGTAGGGGCAGCCGCGGCCGGTCATCACGATGGCGTGGACGTGGGGGCTGGTGACTGCACCGCGAAAGAGCTCGCGGTCGGGCAGCGGCAGCTCGTCGAGGTCCTCGATCAGAGGCCGGACCGGGTTGCGGTGGATGCGGTCGCCGTCCTTGACCCAGAGGTTGGCGATCGAAGTGATCGGACGTCCTTCCGACCGGGCGGCGACCAGCTCGAGCATCGGGTACTCGCCCTCGCCGATGCACACGGCGTCGACGCCGTCCTCCTCGATCATCTGGGGGAAGAAGGTCGGATGGGCGCCGCCGAAGACCGAGAACACCGACGGGTGGCGTCGGGTGACCGCGCGGTTGAGCTCCAGGCACCTCCGTGAGCTGCCCGTCATCGTGCTGAACGCCAGCACGACGTCGTCGCCGCCCGCTACCGCCTGCTCCACGCTCTCGAGGGTGGCCGGAACGACCTTGCTCGCAAAACCGTGCGCGCGGAGCAGGGCCGCGATATTCATGATTCCGGGGTACTGGGCGTGCTCCCGCTCGAGCTCGTGGACCGGCCATATCACTTGCATGATGGCTCCATAATAGCTCTTACGCCGGTCACGAGGTACTCCCGCAGTCGCGCGGAGCGGAACAGCGCTCCGCCGAGCCCGCCGGGCGTCTTGAGGCGGAGGTCGATGATCTCCAGCCCAGCCTCCCGGGTAAGGTCCAGAAAGCGGTGGATGGTCATCCCGTTCAGCGACCACAGCTCGTCGAGCGTGGTGGCTCGGTCGATCCTGTCCGTCTGGCTCGGGGTGACCCAGGATCCGGTCCGGGCGACGGTGTCACGATGGAGGCCCCGCCACAGCTCGAGGACCTCGTGCTCGGCCAGCAGCAGGTGCGACCAGGGGACCGCAACGTGCTGGAACAGGTGGGCGCCCCACGGCGAGCGGTAGGGTGGGAAGGTGACCACGAGCCGACCTTCCTTGCGCAGCACCCGTCGGCACTCGGCGAGCACCTCGGCGGGGTCGTCGACGTGCTCGATCGTCTCGAGCAGGAGCACGACGTCCCGGGAGTCGTCCGCGAGCGGCAGCCGCGCGGCCGAGCCGACCGCGAAGCGGACCTCGCCGGCGCCGGCCCGCCGTGCCAGTGCCTTTGCCCGGGCCAGCTTCTCGGGGTCGACGTCGATCCCGACGGCGTCGCGGGCTCCCGCGGCGACGGCTGCGCAGGTCTTGTCGCCGAGCCCGCAGCCGACGTCGACCACGTCGCGGCCGCGGAGCTGGTCTGACGAGATCAGGGCGGCGAGCTCGCCGACGGCGGCCGGACGGCGTCGATCGACGAATGCCTCCAGGTCGCTGCGGTCCTCGATCGCCGGGGTGGGCAGCAGCCATCGCATCGGTGGGGCGCGGAAGACCGCGTTCAGGACCTTCGCGAGCATCACCGACCGCCCTCGGCGGCGACGAGCCCCTGATAGAGCCCGGCCAGACGCCGCGCATGGCCGCTGGCGGAGTGGCGATCGAGGAAGCGCCTGCGCGCCGCCCGCCCCATGGCGGCGGTCCGTTCGGGCTCTCCGAGCAGCTCCAGCAGCACGGCCGCGAGCCCGGAGACGTCGCCGCGCTCGACGAGCGCACCGGTGACACCGTCCTCGACCAGCTCGGGGAGGCCGCCGATCCGTGTCGCGACCACGGGCGTCCCGTACGACATGGCTTCGAGCACGGCGATCGGACAGTTCTCCATCCACAGGGTCGGCAGGACGAACACTCCCGCCCCGCGGTAGCGCCGGCCGAGCTCGTCGGGCTCGAGCGGCCCGGTCCACGTGACTCTGCCAGTGAGGCCGAGCCGGGCTGAAAGGTCGGTGAGCCATGGACGCTGCGGCCCGTCGCCGGCGATCTCGAGGGAGACCTGCGGCCGGCTCGAGGCCACCGTGACCAGGGCGCGGAGCAGGATGTCGACGCCCTTCTCCGGACCGAGGCGCCCGGCGGAGAGCAGGCGGTCTGGGTCTCGCGACGTCTGCGGCGACACCGCGGGCTCGCGAGCGAAGTTTGTCAGGTGGACGACCCGGGTGGCGTGCAGGTTCCTGTGCAGCCACTGGGCGAGGTGCTCGGACGGCGCGATGAACAGGTCGACCCAGGAGAGGAGCATTCGCCGGTGCAGGGCTACCTTGAGCCAGCGCATCGCGTTGTAGGGTCTCCACGCCCAGCCCCGGCGCGAGGCGAGGCAGTCGAGGGCGAGGCAGCGAGAGCCCAACCCGGTCCCGCAGGGCGCGCCGTCGGGCGTGATCATCCACTTGCGAGGGCACACCAGGTGGTAGTCGTGGACCGTCATCGCGACCGGTACGCCGGCCTCCCGGGCGGCTCGCAGCGGCAGCGGGGACAGCCGCATCCACAGGTTGTGGGCGTGGACGACGTCCGGACGGTCGCTGTGGATGCGCTCGGTCAGCTCGCGTGCGTAGCTGCGGCCGGCCCAACGCGTGATGTGGTCTCGGATGGGTCCGCCGGAGCGTCTCGGCGTGAACAGCTCGCACTCGACGCCGAGCGGGGCGAGGGCGTCACCGAGCTGCAGCAGGTAGCTCCTGACGCCGCTCATCCCAGTCACGTCGTCGGTCAGGTGGAGGACCCTCACGGAACCCTCCGGGCGGGACCGCGGCCGTAGCTCGCGCCGCCGGTCGGATCGGCGACGCAGGCCCGGAAGAGCCCGTCGAAGCGCTCGGCGATGCTCGCCCAGCTGAACTGCGTCTCGACCATTCGGCGACCGGCCTCGACGGTGCGCCGACGCAGCGCCTCGTCGCCGAGCAGCCTGAGGCACCGTCGTGCAAGGTCCTCCGGATCGCCCGGAAGGGCGAGCAGACCGGTCTCGCCGTCGCGGATGACGTCCGGGATGCCGCCGACTCGGGAGCCCACCACCGGGGTGCCACTGGCCAGAGCTTCGAGGAGCACGACCCCGAGCCCCTCGACCTGAACCGAGGGGAGCACGACCAGGTCCGCGGACGCCAGGAATGAGGGGACCTCGGCATGGGAGATCCGGCCCGCGAACCGAACGACGCCGTCGAGGCCGGAGGCCGCGATCGACCTGCGAATCGCGGGCTCCTCGGGGCCGAACCCGACCAGGACCAGGCGCGCTCGGGGAAGCTGGCGCAGGATCTCGGGCATCGCTGCCACCAGGTGGGGGATGCCCTTGTGCTCGGAGAAGCGGCCGATGAAGAGCAGCTGGGGGTCGCCTCCGCCGAGCCGCTCGCGGATCTCGGCCGACGCGAGGTGCTTTCCGTAGTCCTCGGGATGCACCCCCATCGGCACCACCTCGGAGCGCATGCCCGGGTGGATGCGTGCGACGCGGCTGCGGGTGCCGTCGCTGTTCACCGTGCAGGTGTGGCAGCGTGCAAGCACGAACCGGTTCACGGTCTGGAACAGGAGGTTGTCGATGTAAACGTCGCTGCCGTGCGCGCTGACCACGACCGGTCGCTTGTGGACGCCGCCGAACAGGACGCCCATCAGCCCACTGGAGATCAGCCAGTGGCAGTGGACCAGGTCGGGCGCCGTCTGGCGCACGGTTCGTGCCACTGCCACGCCCTGCGCGGGAAGGAAGAACGGCAGGTTGGCGCGCGCCCAGCGGCTGCGCCGCAGGTTGGGCAGGATTCCGCCGTTGTAGCAAAGGCGCTGGAGTGAGGCAGGGAAGAAGTAGCGGAAGCGGCGCATGTCGACGCCGTCGACGAGCTCACTGGCGGCGGCGCCGTCGGCGTGGGGCAGGAGGGTGGTGACCTGATGACCCAGGCGCACCAGCTCGCGGTTGATCTCGAGCACGTACGCGGGCTCGCTGTCGCCCACGAACCTCGGGTGGGTGGTGGCGACGCTGAGGATTCTCACGGAGTCGGGCCCACCTCGGTTCGGAGGTCGCTCCCTCCGTCGCTCGATGCCGTGTCGGAGTCCTCGGGGCACCGAATGAAGCCGACCTTGCCAACCGTGAAGACACCCAGGTCGTTGAACCAAAGCTGATAGGCTCGGGTCGGTCCCCAGCGGTACATCCAGAGCTCAACAAGCGACGCCGCCGGAGAGGCGGGGACCGCTCCGGGCAGCTTGAGGACGGTCTGGAACTTCGCCTGTTCGGGCACCGGCGTGGTCAACAGCTGGCGACCGTCGACGCGCACCTGGAGGACCTTGGTGTGCGGTGCCGAGCCGCTGATCCACAGAGAGAGGTCGAGGCAGCCAACTGCCCCGCGTCGGAGCAGGAAGCCGGACACGGCGTGCGAGTAGCTCCGCGTCTTCGGCGTGGTCCCGAGACCACCGACGTAGGGATCCTCATCCTGCCCGGGACGCACCGCCGTAGGAAGCTCGGAGATGTCGGCGGGAACCGTGATCGGCGGAAAGGGCTCGAGCCGGTTCACCTGATACAACGAGCACTCGCCCACCTCCTGAACGAGGTCGGTCGATGCCCGTGCGAGCAGCGACTCCACCATGTCGGGACGGTTGCGGGACATGTGGTCGTCGGCCACGAAGTAGGTCTCGTGAAGCGGCGTCCGGTACTGAGAGAGAGGGAACTGGTCAAGGTCACGGAAGCTCCTTCCGGTGAGCGCGGAGAGGGTCGGTGCCTCGTACCAGCCCTCGGTGTAGATCGTGGCATCGCGCGGGAGACGATTGATCGCGGTCACCATCACGTCCGACCATTCGCGCTCCGGCGTCATCTCGGTCACCGCGCCGAGCGAGGCCACACCGTTTCCAACCAGCCAAGACCAACACAGCAGCAACGTGACGGAGACCTCAACGGCGACGCGGACGCTCCGGCGCTCGGAAGCCTTGGGCACCTGTCGAGCGCTCGCCACCATTTGTCGTCCTCCCTCGACGATGAGGATCGAGCTCAGCTCGGCGAGCAAGATAAGGCCGGCGAGGACCCGTCGCAGCCAGGTGTGACCGGTCGGCGACATGGTCAGCCACCACCCAACGAGGACGGCGGCCGCCGCCGCCAGCACGATCGCGCTCAGGCTCAGCCGGCGGTGGGCGCCGGCCTCACGGCGGTCGTGCAACATAAGGGCCGCGAGCAGCAGGAAGGGGCACGCAAGGACGATGAAGGTCAGCCACTCTGGGCTCGAGAGGTGCCGTGCGAGCACCGCGAGATGGCGTACGGACTTGTCGATGCCGAGAGTCGGATCGGCGAACCCGACCGAGGTGCCCTGGCTGAACGAGCGCCGCAGCAGCTCGTCCCACCACTGGAGGAAGCCCGCAGGACCGAGCGTCCTCAAACGCAGGATCTCGAGCGGCAGCAGGGCGAGGACGAACCCGGCGGCCATTGTGATCCAGTGGCGAAAGCCGACACGGCGCGACGAGAGGCGGTCGGCGACGGCGACGGGCACCACGACGGCGACCGCCATCGCCATCATGATCTTGGTCGAGACGGCGAGTCCGAAAAAACCCCCGGCGGCGAGAGCGGCGACGATCCAGCGACGTTCGGTCACGAGATCGAGGCAGATCAGTCCGGCGAGGAAGAAGACCACGGCCGGCACCTCACCGAGAACTCCGAGGCCGAGCACGAACAGGCGCGGTACGCCGAGGAGCAGCAGCACAGCGAGCATCGCGGCGACTGGGCCGCCGTGGCGGTAGGCGTAGGTTGCGGCGAGGGCGAACAGCAGAACGAGGTAGATCAGGTTCGGGATCTGAGCGGTGGTGGAGTTGACGCCGAGATCGCGAAAGGCGTAGGCGACCGGCACGATGACCGCGGGACCGGTCTGGACCCTGAGGTCGAAGTCGTTGAGGCCGCGATAAGTCGTCGCGTAGCGGCCCTTCTCGACCAAAGTACGCGCGACCTGCGCGTTGAAACCGCCGTCGAAGGCGATCGGAATGTGGCGAATCGCGAGACCGCCAAGCGTGGCCGGGACGGCGCAGGCGAGCAGCAGGACGGCGGCGAACAACAGCCGTGCGCGACTCTTCTGCCGGCTGCTGTGGTCCACGAGCTACCTCCACTGTCTTGAAGAATCGGGGCGACCGATTTCGGCGATTGTAGCAACCCGACGGTGTCTGCTCGCTCCGCGCGGCAATGAACGTGGACTTCCCATCGACAGGTGGTGACCGTATCGTGGGCTTCATGAGTTGGCGCTGGCACGTGGGTGCCGTATCGGCAGCGGCCGCTGTCCTCGCGCTGCTGATCTGGCCCTCGTTCATGACCGTCGCGCGGGAGCTTCCCTTCGGCCCGCACGAGTGGAAGCAGTCCGACTGCCTCGCAGTCGCCGAACGGTTCTTCGAGGACGAGAGCTGGAACATCCTCGACCCGCGGGTTTTGAGCGACTTTCCGGTCGACGGGCGGGTCAACTTCGAGCTTCCGCTCGCGCCATGGCTCGCCTCGATCGCGGCACGCCTCGCTGGAGAGGGCGACGTCGCCGCGGATCTCCGCATGATCACGCTGCTGCTGAGCCTGCTTGGACCGCTGGCGCTGTTCGTGTTGGTGTGGTCGCGTACGCGCAGCTTCTTCGCGAGCTTCGCGCCGCTGGTGTTTCTGGCCGGCTCGCCGGTCATGACGTACTACGCGACCAGCTCACTCCCGGACCCGGCGGCGTTGGGGCTGTCCCTCACCGGGTTCACCCTGCTGCTCGCCGGAGCTTCGGCTCCATCGCCTCGACGGCAGGTGCTCGCCATCGCGGTCATGACCTTGGCCGGCTTGGTCAAGATGTCTTTCGCGCCGTATCTGGTGGTTCCGGCCGTGCTCATCTGGCGCCGGCGAGAGCGGTCGCCAGGGGTCCGTTGGTTCGGGTTGGCGCTCAGTCAGGTGATCGCTCTTGGGTGCTCGGCGGCGCTGCTGGTCGCGCAGGTCATCGCGCTGAGAGTGCGCGAGGTGGCGTTTGCACCGACCTTCTGCGTCGCGGGTCCGGTCCCGATCTCCTCGCTGCACCAGCTCGCGGGCGTCGTCCGGGTGATGCGCGGACGCTGGCTCGGGGACCTGTTCTCGGTCCCGCAGCTGGTCATCCTCGTGGCGGCGATCGCGGTGGTGATCGCGCGTCGTGTCGCGGGCCGTCCTGCGGACGACCTCTCGGTCGCATCGTCGCTTGCAGCGGCGGTCTTGGTCGCTCTTCTCGCTCTGTTCGGACGACAGCTCGCGTTTCATGACTACTACGCGATCGCGATGGTCGGCCCGTTGACAGGTCTGCTCGTGGTTCGCCTCGCGCTCACGCTGTGGGAGTGGCGGGAGCGGGTGGCCGGGCTTCTGGGCCAGATCGGGCTCGACCTCGTGCTGATCGCCGTCTCGCTGGGGAGCGCCCTCCCGTTGGAGGCCGCACTTCACCGTCGGACCGACGCGTGGTGGCGGTCGCAGAATCAGTGGCTGCGCGAGGCGAGGCGCGACCTCGACGCGTGCGGCCGGGAGTGCGCCGGACCGGTCGCGGTGATGGGTTCGATACCCCCAAACCTGGCGCTGGTCTACCTCGAGCGCAGGGGATACGTGCTCGGGCCGGACCTGACCAGCCCCCTCGGCGCAACCCAGTTCGAGTCGTTCGACGAGGCCGTCCGTTTTCTGGATTCACACCGCGTGAGGGTGCTCGTCCTGCGTTCTCGCGTGATGGAGAAGCTGCCGCAGAAAGACCTTCATCGGGATTTTGTTGCGGTGGACGAGGCCGGGGAGGGCTATGTCTATGTGCGGCGCTCGGGCTGACCTCGGGGTCTCGGCACCGCGGGGCGTCACCGTATCATCGGCCCGATGAGGTGGCTCGTGCCTGGATGCGCCGTGTTCGCAGCGGCCGTGTTCCTCGCGCTGCTGATCGGTCCGTGCTTCGCCACTGTGGCCGGGGATCTCCCATTCGGTCCTCACGATTGGGCACAGTCTGACCGGTACGCGGTGGCTCAGCGCTTTCTCGATGACGACAGCTGGAACATCTTCGACCCGAGGGTGCTGACCCGTTTCCCCGTCGATGGTCGGGTCAATGTCGAGCTTCCTTTGACGCAGTTCCTGGCGGCGCGGATCGCGCACCTCGCTGGCCGCCAATCGTTGCCCTTCGTCCTGCGTCTGACCACCCTTGTGTTGAGCATGCTCGGGCCCCTGGCCCTTTTTGTGCTTGTGTGGACCCGGACCCGGAGTTTCATTGCCGGGCTCCTGCCGATGGTGTGTGTGGCTGCGTCCCCGATTCTGGTCTACTACGCGACCAACACCCTGCCGGACGGCCCCGGGCTCGGATTGACGCTGATCGGCTTCGCGTTGCTCTTGTCCGGAGAGAACCCTCCGTCCTCGCGCCGGACCGTGCTGGGTATCGCCGTGATGACACTCGCCGGTCTTGTGAAGATGTCGTTCGCGCCCTATCTGTTGGTACCGGCCGCACTGCTCGTGATCCAGCGTCACAACCGTCGGGAAGGGCCGACGCTGGGCGGCCTGCCTCGTGGCCCGGCGATCGCTCTGCCATTCTCCGCTGCATTGCTTCTCGTGCAGGTTGTCGTCTTGAAGTACCGTGCCCGTGCGTTTAGCCCGACGTTTTGCACGGCGGACACCCATCCGTTCACATCGCTGCATCAGATGGCAGAGGTCGTGAGGGTGATGAGCAGCGGGTGGCTCGGCGACCTGTTCTCCATGCCGCAGCTGGTCGTCCTTGCAGCAGGGTTGGCGCTTGTCGTCTTCAGCATGTTCTCCCGCCGTCGGCCCGATGACCTTGCGGTTGCCTCAGCTGTCGCGGCCGGCGTCATGGTGGCGCTCTTCATCCTCTTCGGAAGCCAGCTCGCCATTCATGACTACTACGCGATCGCGATGTTCTACCCGCTTGTGGCCTTGCTGGTCGTCCGTCTCGCGCTCGCAGTTTCGGCATGGTGCGACCGCGCTGATGTCCTGTGGCGGCGTTGGAGCGCCATGACCCTCCTGCTCGTGGCCACCTTCGCCGCCGCACTGCCTGTCGGCGAGAATTTCCAGCGGCGCACCACGCCGTGGTGGCGAATGCAGAACGAGTGGCTGCGGGAGGCCCGGCGCGACCTCGACGCGTGTGGCGACCGCTGCGCGGGCCCGGTCGCGGTGATCGGTTCGCAGCCGCCGAACCTGGCCCTTGTCTACCTCGGGCGGCAGGGCTACTCGACCGGCATCATGGTCGACGACACCCTGGCACCAGCCCGATTCGCGAGCTTCGAGGACGCCGCGCGCTACCTCGACAGACATGGTGTCTGCGTGCTCGTTGTGCGCAGGCGTGCGATGAGGACGCTACCACAGGCGGAGCTGGATCGGGACTTCGCTGCCGTGGACGAAACAGGAGAGGGGTATGTCTTCGTGCGACGCAAGAGCTGACGGTCTCCTCGGTTCCGGATGAGGGATGCTGTGCACACTGTGATGGTGAGCGTCGAAGAGAAGGGACGGGCGCTGACGGCGGTTGCGACATGCGCGGGCGAGGATCTCGTCGTCGCCGTCGGAGGCGGCGAGCGCGCCCATGTCGGCTGCGTCGTGGTCGCGGTCCCGGTGCCGTCCCGGCGACGACCCGGGGAGTACTCGCCGAGCGTCTCGGTCCTGACGCTGCCGCCGCACAAGGAGGAGTCGATCGCGCGTCCGATCGCCGAGTGCCTCTCGGCGCGGCTCGGCCGGGTGACGGTCGTCACCGCCGGCGTCCACGAGGACGGTCTCGACGCGGAAGGTGTCGCCGCTTGGCTCGCTCTCGGTGAGCGGCTGACGGAGGAGCTCGTGCGACGGCTCGCGAACCTCGCGTTCCGCGAGTCGCTGATTGTGCCACCCAGTCGTACTGACACAGGCGCCTAGCCCGCACTATTCACCAGACTTCTGCTGCGGCCGGCGATGCGCTGCACTC
>CAZQYU010000045.1:0-16688 GCA_964597585.1 uncultured Thermoanaerobaculia bacterium | reverse complement strand
CGCCGATCCGGTGCTCGAACACGCCCAGGGTGTTGGGCACCGTGAGCATGATCGCCGCGACCTCGTCGGTCATCATCCGGTCGAGGGTGTCGAGCCCGACCGTTCCCTCCGGCCCCGACGGCATCTCCACCGCGCGGTAACCGGCGAAGGCCGCCGTGGCCGGGTTGGTGCCGTGGGCCGAGTCGGGCACCAGCACCACCTCGCGGCGCTCGCCGCGTTCCTCGAGCGCCCTGCGGATCATCAGGATGCCGGCGAGCTCGCCGTGCGCGCCGGCGGCCGGCTGGAGGGTGACCCCGGCCATGCCGGTCAGGGTCTTGAGCGCCTCCTCGAGCTCCCACATCAGCGCCAGCGCGCCCTGGACCTGATCGTCGGGCTGGAGCGGGTGGAGGTCGGCGAAGCCCGTCAGGCGAGCGGTACGCTCGTTGATCCTCGGGTTGTACTTCATGGTGCACGAGCCGAGGGGGTAGAGGCCCTCGTCGACCGCGTAGTTGAGCTGACTGAGACGGTGGAAGTGCTGGACCACCTCGAGCTCGCCGAGGTCGGGCCACAGCGGCACGTCGTCGCGGACGAGGTCCGGCGGCAGCACGGCTGTCGGCTCGATGTCGGCCACGTCAAGGGACGGCAGCAGCACGCCCTGGCGCAGGGTGCGCAGCTGGTTGCGCTCGAAGATCAGCGGTTCCTCACGCAGGGCGCGGCGCCTCATGAGACCCTCCCGAGCGCGGCGATGAAGGCGTCGAGATCGACCGCAGAGTTGCGTTCGGTGACCGCCACCAGGAGGCCGTCGGGCCAGGAACCGCCCCAGCGTCGCGTCGGCACTCCGGCGAGCACGCCTTCCGCGGCCAACCGCGAGGCCAGCTCCTCGCCCGAGGACGGTCCCAGGAGCAGAAACTCGTTGAAGGTCGGCGACGCAGGGTAGGCCACCCGCCACCCGCCGCCAAGGCCGGCGATCCTTGCCTTGAGGGCCTCCGCGCGGGACAGATTCTGACGGGCGAGCTGTCCCAGCCCGGTACCTCCGATCGCCTCCAGCCAGACCGTCGCAGCGAGTGCCATCAGGCCCTGGTTGGTGCAGATATTGGAGGTCGCCTTGGCGCGGCGGATGTGCTGCTCGCGTGTCGACAGGGTGAGGCAGAACGCACGCCGTCCCTCCTCGTCGACGCTCTCGCCGACCAGGCGCCCCGGGAGCTGGCGGATGTGGGACTGCTGGCAGGCGAAGAACCCCAGGTGGGGTCCGCCGAAGCCGGGTGCGACACCGAACGACTGCGCCTCGCCGCACACGACGTCGAAGCCGAAGCTGCCGCCGCCCTTCAGGAGCCCGAGCGAGACCGCCTCGGTCACGACCTCGACCGAGAGCGCGCCCGCGCTGCGGGCGATCTCAGCGATCGCCGCAAGCGGCTCGACGACGCCGAGGAAGCCGGGCGACTGCACCACGACGGCGCAGGTCGCCTCGGTCGCCGCCGCGCGCAGCCGCTCGAGGTCGACCCGTCCCTCAGACCCCGCCGGCACCGTCACGACCTCGATCCCAGCGGACGATGCGTAGGCCGCAAGGACACGACGGTAGATCGGGTGGACGGTCTCAGCCAGGACCACTCGATCGCGCGCACCGCGCAGCACGCGATGGGCCATGAGGACTGCCTCGACCATCGCCGTCGCGCCGTCGTACAACGAGGCGTTGGCGACATCGAGCCCGGTCAGCTGGCAGATCAGGGTCTGGAACTCGTACACCACCTGGAGCGTGCCCTGGCTGATCTCCGGCTGGTACGGGGTGTAGGAGGTGAAGAACTCGGCGCGAGACAGGACGGCATCGACCACCGACGGCTGGATGTGGCGATAGACACCGGCGCCGAGAAAGCTCGGCCCGGCCCCCATCTCCAGGTTGGCTGCCGCCAGCCCTTCCATCTCGGCCAGGACCGTGCCCTCGTCGAGGGCCTCCGGCAGGTCGACCCGGTCGACGCAGACCTCGGCCGGCAGCGTCGCGAAGAGGTCGTCGACGGACCCGAGACCGAGCTCATCCAGAATGCGCCGCCGGTCCTCATGCCCGGCCCCGATCCAGGGGTGCATCAGTGGCTCTCCTCCTCGAGAAAGGCCTGGTACTCCTCGGGCTCGAGCAGGTCACCGTCCTCGGAGGCCGAGATCCTCACCAGCCACCCGTCGCCGAAGGGGTCGTCGTTGACCAGGTTGGGCTCATCGGCGAGTCGCTCGTTGACCGCGACGATTTCACCCGCGATCGGGGCGAAGAACTCAGACACCGCCTTGACCGACTCGAGGGTCCCGATCTCTTCGTTCGCATCGACGTTCCGCCCGACATCGGGCAACTCCACGTACACCACCTCGCCGAGCTGCTCCTGCGCGTACTGCGTGATGCCGACCACGACCTCCGCGTCATCCTTGCGCAGCCACTCGTGAGACCGGGTGTACTTCAGATCACCGGGAACCGACATGACAACCTCCTTCGCTTGCCCACCCACCGCGGAGCCCCGAAGTGGCACTTCGGTCTCCACGGGCTCGATGCTGACGGGCCCGTGGGCCCTTTTCCGGCCGCCTGCAACGGCCGCCCCGACACGTCGCTCCCGAGGGCGATCGTGACACGACCTACGTCGACTTCCTACGCGAGTAAAACGGTAGCGGAACAACGCGCGCCCGCGCCGCCCGACCGCGAATCTCGATCCAGAACTCCCGCCCCGGCTCCGCGGCCTCGACGGGGAGGTAGGTCATTCCCACCGCGCGCTCGAGGGTCGGCGAGTGCGTCCCCGAGGTGACCATCCCAACAGGTTCTGCGCCCTCGCCGAGCGCAACCGGGTAGCCGTGACGCGCAATTCCACGGTCGACCATCTCAAACCCGACCAGGCGCCTCTCGACCCCTTCCTCGAGCTGCCGCTCCAGCACGTCGCGGCCGATGAAGTCTCCCTTCTCCGCCTTGACGATCCACCCAAGACCCGCCTCGAGCGGTGTCGTGGTCTGATCGATGTCGTTGCCGTACAGCGGCATTCCCGCCTCGAGCCGGAGCGTGTCGCGAGCCCCGAGCCCGGCCGGTATCAGACCGACAGGCCGCCCCGCCTCGAGCAGGGCGCGCCACACCGCGGGGGCATCGTCGGGCGTCAGGTAGAGCTCGAAGCCGTCCTCGCCGGTGTAGCCGGTCCGCGCGACCAGAGCCCGGCGACCCAGGACCTCGCCCCCTGTGAAGCGGTAGTACCGGATCGCAGCCAGGTCGATCGAGGCGAGAGGCTGCAGAATCTCCTGCGCGAGAGGCCCCTGCAGGGCGAGCTGGGCAAACTCCGCCGAGCGGTCGACGACCTCGACGCCGTCCTCTCCGGCGGCGAGGTCGAGGAGGTAGGCGACATCCTTGGCGCAGTTCGCTGCATTGACCACGAGAAGGTACTCGTGGTCCGCGAGCCTGTGGACCAGCATGTCATCGACGAAGGTCCCTTCGGGGTACATGAGACCTGTGTACTGTGCACGGCCGACCGCCATCTTGCCGTGATCGTTGCACGAGATCCGCTGTACGAACTCGAGCGCCCGCGGTCCGCGAATGAAAACCTCGCCCATGTGCGACACGTCGAACAGCCCGGCGGTGGTTCGTACCGCGGTGTGCTCCGTGACCAGGGAGGTGTATTGGACCGGCAGCTCGAACCCGGCGAATGGAACGATTCGACCGCCTGCTGCGACGTGCTCATCATAGAGGGGAGTTTTCCTGAGATCGGCGGTTTCTACCATGCCATCCTCCTCTGCGGGCGAAGGGTAGCACCGACCCGGCCCTCGGGGAAGCCTCACTCCTTTGGGAGTGCTCGAGCGAGCAGCTGCGCGGCGCGCTCGAGATCGTCCGAAGGTTCGCTCACCTGGGAGAGCAGGAAGCGACCGGCCTCGGCAAGCCCTTCAAGATCGTCGCCCCGAATCAGCTCGAGCAGCCGGCCGAGCGCCTTGCGCCCCGGCTCGTTCAGCGACGGCCGTCCGAGCTCGCGCTCGATGACCACCCGAACCAGGACCAGGACCTCGTCCCGCTCGGCGCGCACAGCAGTCGCCGGCTCGCCCTCCCCGTCCGGCGCGATGAACGGCTCGTCCTCCCCTTGGTTGAGTGGCGGCGGCGCCGTCCTCGCATGGCGCGGAGCGTCGTCGTCCCGAAGCCCCCCAAGAGTCAGCCCCTGGGGCAGGCGCCGGAGCTGTCGGCTGAACCGGCCGAGCATCAGGTAGAGCTCCTTCTCGGAAGCGAAGTTGCCGACCAGACGAGCATTCCGATCGAGCTCGATGCTCTCTGACTCCTGCAGCATGATGTTCGCCTGGGCGCCCTTCTCGAGGGTGATCTTGCGCGCCTTGACCCGCCACGCAGTGAGCTCGCCCGCGATGAAACAGGATTCGGCGGCCTGAACCGACACCGCCTCGACTTTGACCTCGGGATCGATCCGGACCGAGCCGGCGCCGGACTCGATGACCGAGTAGACGCCCGAGTTCTGGATCACAAGGTTGCCCGGCGTCCGGATCGAGAGCTGGCCGTGCTCGTTGACCGAAATCTCGGCACCAGCCGGGATGATCATGGTGGGGTGATTGCGATCGTCGTCCATGGATTGATCCCTACCGTGTCACCCGCAGGGGAAGCGGGTCGAAGGAGGGCGGTGGAGCAGCTCTGCTTGCCGCGAGCATCCGCTCCTGCCCGGTCCACTGATAGTTGAGGATGTAAATCCGCGGGTCCACCGGCACCGGTTCGGACGTATCGCCCTCGCGGATCCGGACCTCGTAGTGGAGGTGGGACGAGGTGCTCCAGCCAGTGTTGCCCACCGTTCCGATGGTCTCTCCACGCTGGACCCTGGCGCCGCGACGCACGGAGATCTCCTGAAGGTGGGCGTAGATCGTGAAGTACCGCCCGTCGCGGTGGGACACCACCACGACGTTGCCGTAGCGCCACCAGCGCACGTTGCGTCCGAGCGGGAAGCGACCGGCGAAGACCACGCGGCCGTCTCCCGTGGCCATCACGGGGACGCCCTCGCGGGCCGCGAGGTCGATCCCGGAGTGGAAGTCGCGCGCGTTGGTGAAGGGTGAGATTCGCTCGCCGAACGGCGAGGTGAGCACGAAGCTGCCGACCGGCACAGGACTGATCGAGGGCACCGCTCGAGTCAGCTCCTGGTTTGCGCGGGCGAAGCGCTCGAGCTCGTCGGCAAGGGCGAGCAGCGCCTTCGACTCGGTTCGTGCGCGGGCAGCGCGGCGCGAGGCGATCACGGCCTGGGGGAAGGTGAGACCGGCGTCAGGCGGGTCGGGAAACCCGCCCAGGCCATGCTCCTCTTGGCTGGCGCCGAGCACCAGCGCCATCTGGCGTTGACGCAGCCGAGCGGCGTCGAGACGCTGTTGGAGCTCCTCGAGGGCATGCTCACGCGCGTTCAGTACATCGCGTTGGAGCCGGTTCTGGTGGACGAGCGAGCGGAGCTGCGAGCTGACCATCAGCGAACGCAGGCCGAGCGGCGACAGGAGCAAGCCCGCCAGGACCACGAGGCCCAGACAGACGCCCCCGGCGACCAACCACCGCATGGCGCGCCGGGACACGAAGTAGTACCGCACGCTCTGCTTGATGTTCGCCGGATGGAGCTGGATCTCATACATCGCGACAGGTCACTCTACCACGCAGGAAGGGTCCACTCCCCGGCCAGTGACCCGGGTCACCCGGCGCGAAGGGCCCTGGTGGGATCGAGCCGCGAAGCCCTCCACGCCGGCCATGCCGAGGCCAACACCACCAGAGCGGTCGCGGTGGCGGCGACGGCCGCGAGATGGACGGGTAGGACGACGAAAGGAATGTGGTCGACCATGTACACGCGGGAGAGGTCGGCCGGGAATCGGAGCAGCCGCCACCGGGTCATCACCGCGCTCACGGCGACGCCGAAGCCGAGACCGGCGGCCACACCGGCACCGCCGAGCAGTGAACCTGCGAGCACGAGCACGCGGCGGACCCGCGCAGGCGTCATGCCGATCGCCTGGAGCGTCCCGGTCGCGCGTCGCTTGGAGATCGCCAGGACGACCATGGCCGAGCTGACCTGGAAGGAGGCCACGGCGACCACCAGAGTCAGGACCAGGAACAGGGACAGCGTCTGCCAGCGCAGGGCTGCGAACAGCGCCCGGTTCATCTCCCGCCAGTCGGTCACGACCATGTCCGGGAGTGCGGCTTCGACCGCGGGGCGGACGGCGTCGACCGCGAGGGGGTCATCGAGCCGGACCTCGACCGCCGTCACTCCGGTGCCGGGAAGGCGCTGGAGCAAAGGCTCGAGCGGGCCCACGAGCCAGCTATCGTCGAACTCGGCGAAACCGAGATGGAAGGTCCTGTCGATCTCGACGCGCAGGCTCGGCAGCAGCCACGATCCGGCACGGGGGGGCAGGCGCAGGGTGAGGTCGTCGCCGGGAACGACGCCGAGCGAGCTTGCCAGCCGGTCTCCGGCGAAGACCGTCACCGCGGTTCCGCCCGGCCATCTTCCTCCCCCGCAAAAGGCGGGAGGGTGATCGACCGCCTTGAGGGTGACCGGAACGGGATGCGCCGGGTCGCTCGGATCCTCGGCGAGCGCGGCAAGATAGGTCACCGGCCCCGCTCCGCGCACGCCTCGAACACGGGCGACCGCCGCCGCTCGTCGGCGCCCTTCCGCGAGCGCCAGAGGCCGACCGGCGAAGGCGACCAGGTGTGCGCCACCTCGCTCCAGCGGGACAGCGATCGCCTGCCGGTACCCGGCCATCAGCGCAAGGGTAATGACCAGCGCCGCAGTCGCCAGCGCGACCCCGACAAAGGCGGCCAGGGCAGTGCCGCGGAGCAGGCCGGTGCGCCTCCGGACGAGCCGCAGGGCGAGCTCGAGCTCGAGCTTCATCCATCACTCCGTCTGCCGGCAGTGGCCGATGACACGAAGACCCCACCTTCTGGCATCGCGACAGTCTACACAGTCCGGCCTTCCCTCGTTCCCCTATTTCGACCAAGATGAGAAACCGCCCCGCTGACGCCGCAATTCTATTGACGTGCCCCGGGTCCGCCGATAGCATGGTCGCTGGCGATCACTGATCCAGCTCGGAAGGAGGTTCGATGTGGCAGCCTTGAATCGTCGGCAGGTGTTGACTGCGGCGGTCGCGCTCCTACTGCTCCCCTCGCTTGGGTGGGGAGCGGGGTTTGCGCTCTTCGAGCACGGCAACCGCGCGATGGCGATGGGCGGCGCCTTTACCGCCATCGCGGATGATCCGTCCGCCCTGTTCTGGAACCCGGCGGGCATGGCCTTCCAGCAGGACAAGGGCGTCCAGGTGATGACCGGCGTAACGCTCATCACCGCGAGCCAGGACTTCTACGGAGAGTCGCCCTATCCCGGAGACGGGTATAAAGCCTCGCAGAAGAGTCAGTGGTTCTACCCCCCGCACGCGTACCTGATCTACCCGATCAATGACCGGCTCAGCTTCGGCTTCTCGATGAACACGCCCTTCGGCCTCGGCACCTGGTGGGACGAGGGCTTCGCCGGCCGTTTCATCTCCAAACGCGTCGACCTCAAGATGTATGACCTGAGCCCGAACCTGTCGGTCAAGCTGAGCGACAGCTTCGCCTTTGGCTTCGGCGTCGACTACGCGATCGGCCAGATCGACCTCACCCGCACCATCGGCTTCGTCAACCCCTACACCCAGCAGGTCGCGGACGTCGGCAACGCGCACCTCTTCACCGACGGCGTCGGCAACACCGCCTGGGGCTGGCATGCAGGTCTGCTCGCGAAGCTGCCCTACGGCTTCTCGTTCGGTGCCCTCTACCGGTCGCAGATCGACATGGACCTCGATGGCTACGGCTCGTTCACACAGTACGCCACGGGCTATGCCGACTTTGACGCACTTCTCGCCTCGCAGATCCCCTTCAATGAGAACGCCAAGATGAAGTCGAAGATCAGCTTCCCGGACTACTGGGCGTTGGGCCTGGCCTGGACGGGCGAGCAGTGGACCTTCTCGGCCCAGTACTCCGAGATGGGCTGGTCGTCGTTCCAGGAGCTGCCGATCGACTTCATCGACTACCCGGCCCTCAGCACCACGGTGGTCGAGAATTACCAGGACGCCAACACCTTCCGTCTCGGCGCCGAGTTCCGCGTCAACTCGAGCTGGGCCCTGCAGGCCGGCTATCTCGACGACGAGACCCCGCAGCCCGTCCAGTCGATGTCCCCGCTGCTCGGCGACGGAGACCGGACCGGCTACTCGGCCGGCTTCAGCTGGATCCACGGCAACATGAGGACCGACGTCGGCTACCTCCACCTCACATTCGACAGCCGCTCGACCGGTGGGCTCTCGTATGATGGCTATGAGGGAAGTTACGACACGACCGCCAACCTGTTCGGCGCGTCACTGACCCTCAGGTGGTAGGGAGGACAGCCATGAAGAAGAGTCTTCTCGTTCTGTGCCTGGCGGCACTGCTCGCGGCCGCGCCGGCGGGTGCCGTCGACTTCAGCCGCTACGTCGCCCTCGGTGACAGCCTGACCGCCGGCTTCGCCTCGAACGGCCTCACCGAGTACTACCAGACCCGCGCCTACCCGGCTCTGCTCGCGAGGCAGGCCGGCGTCTACGGCAGCTTCGAGCTGCCGCTGGTGTCCGCACCCGGCATCCCCAACCTGCTCGAGCTGCGCCAGATCGCGCCGAGCCCGGTCATCCTGCCGATCCCGGGCGCCCCCGGGAGCCCGCTCAACCCGTACCTCGAGCGGCCCTACAACGACCTCGGCGTGCCGGGCGCCGACCTCTACGACATGCTCTTCACCACCGGCGACATCATGAACCTCCTCGCCGGCCACCAGGACAACGTGATGCACGACCTCATCCTGCGTGACGGCGTGCACACCGCCCTCGAGCAGGCGATCGGGCTCCAGCCGACCTTCATCACGATGTGGATCGGCAACAACGACATCCTCGGCGCCGCGCTGGCCGGAACCCCGGTCGAGGGCGTCACCATGACCCCGGTGGCGACCTTCGAGCAGCTCTATCACACCGCGCTTGGGGCGCTCGTGACGAACACCAGCGCCGACATCGTCGTGATGACGATCCCGGACGTCACGGCGATCCCGTTCGTGAACTCCATCGAACCGTACCTGAACGTTCCAGGCGTCGGACAGGTGCCGCTGATCGGCTCCCACGGCCCACTCCCGGCGGACGCGAAGGTGACCCTCAACGCGTCGGCCCTGATCGCCCAGGGCATCGGTGTTCCCGCCGAGATCGGCGGCACCGGCCAGCCGCTGCCCGAGGACCTCCAGATCGTCGGCGGCCAGGTCATCCCGGGCGTCGTCCTGCGCGCCGAGGAGATCGCGGTCATCTCCGACCGCATCGCTGCGTTCAATCAGATCATCAAGGACGAGGCCGCGGCCTACGGCGCCAAGGTCCTCGATGTCAACCAGATCTTCGGCGACATCGCGGCCGGCAACCTGTGGGTGGTCGGCGGTATCGACCTCTCTGCCGACTTCCTGATCGGCGGGCTATTCTCCTACGACGGCGTCCACCCGCAGACCATCGGTCAGGCTCTCATCGCGGTCAACCTGATCGACCTGATCAACAACCAGATGGGCGGCAACCTGCCGCAGGTCAACCTGGGCGACATCATGTGCGGCCAGGGCGGTTGCGGTAGCGACTCCTCGAGCGGGCTGGTCACCGCCGACACGGTCTTCTCGGCGGCGGCCGTCAAGAGCCTGATGGAGACCTTCCCGATCCGTGTCGACCGGATGCGTCGCGGCCTCCAGCCGGTCGACGGTGACAGCGGCGTCTCCGGGGATCAGCCTCGCGACCTGCTCAAGCCGTCGGGCCGGATGGCTCCCCAAGTCCGGGAGTCCGGCACGCACTGAGCGCTCTGGCTCCTTCGACTCCATCCCGCGGCCCGGGCCCTCGCCCGGGCCGCTTCGCGTTGAGCCTGCTGTGACCTGGGCCACGATCCCGCACGGGGGATGCGGTGGTACCATCGTTCATCCGGAGGTGGAGATGCGCCAAGTCGTCATGCTGCTGGTCGTCGTCGCGCTGGCCGTCGTCCCGGCTGCTCATGCGCAGGTCTGTGATCTCTCCGAGCTGGCCACCGTGTCGGCGCCCGGAACGCCCTCCCAGCCCGCCATCGGCGGATCGACGGCCTACGTGGCCTCGGGCTCGAGCGGCATCGTCCCGATCGACATCAGTGACCCGACACAACCGGTCGTCGGCGCCGCCCATCCGACCCAGGGCGAGGCCCTCGACATCACCCTCGACTACTTCGCGAACGTGCTCGTTGTCGCCGACGGCGTCGCCGGCTTCAGCGTCTACAGCTTCGATTCGAGCGCCACGCTGGTCCACCAGGGGAGCTTCGACCTCGGGCAGAACACGCTCTCGGTCGCCGGCTACTCGGGCCGCTACCTGGCCGGCGGCGAAGGCGGCACCCTGTTCGTCCTCTCCCTCGGGAGCAACAACCGACCCGCGGTCGACGGCTCCATTCAGCTCGGATCGCCGGTCAGAGCGGTCGTCCAGAACAACCAGCGCGCCTACTGCGCCCTCGGCAGCGGCGGGCTGGCCACGGTCGACCTCTCGGACCGCACACACCCGACGCTGGTCGGCAGCCCTCTCGACCTCGGCGGAGATGTCCTCAGCCTGACCCGGGAAGGGACCATGCTCTATGCCGGCGTCGACGGGGTCGGCCTCGTCAGCCTCCACATCGAAGGCACCCAGGTCGTCCCGCTCGCTTCGCTCGCCCTGCCCGCGACCCCAACCCGGATCGTGGCCTGGCTCAGCCGCATCTACATGGTCGCACCCGGCGCCGGCCTGATGCTCGCCGACGCCTCGCTCGGTACCGACCTGCTGCTGCTCGACGAGCTACCCCTCGACGGCGCCAGCGGGATCGCTTTGGTCGGCAGCTTCCTCTCGGTCGGGCGCGGCAGCGAGGGCTTTTCGACGGTCGACCTGTCGGACTGCGCGGCACAGGCGATCCAGACCACGACCTCGTTCGTCGGTGCGGCCGCGCGGGCGACCGGGCTGGAGAACACATTCTGGGTCACCGATCTGGCGCTCGCGAACTTCACCCCGAGGGTCGCCACCTTCAACATCGCCTACTTGGTCAGGGACCAGGCGAACGGCACGCCGCTCAACAGCGCATTCTCGCTCCAGCCGGGTCAGCAGATGATGCTGCCGGACGTCATCCACAGCGTATTCGGGCTCGACGCCGGCAATGGCGCCCTGCGCGTGACAACCTCGCACCCGGACGTGCGCATTGCCAGCCGAACCTACAACGCCGCCGGCGCGGAGGGAACCTACGGTCAGTTCATTCCCGCATTCACCCGCGCCCAGGCGCTGGCTCCTGGTGAGGAGGGTGTCCTCCTGCAGCTTCAGGAGAACTCCGGCTTCCGCTCCAACGTCGGCCTGATCAATGTGAGCGGCGAGACGGTCGACGTCCAGGTTGACCTCTACCGCGGCTCCGGCAGCCATGTGGCGGTGTGGGCCAAGACGCTCGCCCCCTTCGAGGTGGTCCAGGCGACGCGGATCTTCGACACGGTCGGAGCCGGGACGGTGGACAACGGCTTCGCCGTGGTCAAGGTGACCAGCTCGAGCGGTGAGGTGATGGCCTATGCGTCGGTCGTCGACAATGGGACCGGCGACCCCATCTACCAGCCGGCGCAGCGGCTGAGTTTGTCGTTCTAGGATTCCGGCGGCCACGCGCCCTCGAGGTCGGTCGGGGAGTCGAAGCTTTGGTGTGGGCCTGTGCCCGCCGGAATCTTGTGACGCGCTGCGCGCGTCGTGGATCTGTCACAGGGGCTGGTGGCACGGGCTGACCCGGACCACCTCCATGAGTGGCGGCTTGGCTGCCTCGAAGGGCGACTGGTGGGGCGCGCAGACCAGGATGGCGTGATGGGCGCTGAGGACCTCGTCGCCGACTACCTGGCACACTTGGTGGTTGAGCGGCGCATGTCACCACGGACGGTCGAGTCCTACGGCCGCGACCTGCGCCAGTTCATCGAGTGGCTTGCCGCGGAGCGGCTCGATCTCGGACACGTCTCCCGCGCCGATCTTCGGACCTACCTCGGGCGCAGGCGCGACGACGGGCTGTCGGCGCGCTCGGCCGCCCGTGCACTCTCGGCGCTGCGCGGTCTTTTCGCCTACCTGCTCCGTGAGGGCGCCGTCGCGGCCGACGCCTCGGCGCAGATGCGCGCGCCGAGCCTGTGGCATACCGTACCGACTGTTCTCTCTCCCGACGAGGTGGAGGCCCTGTTGGCCGCACCTGACACAAGCACCCCGGGAGGGCTCCGGGACCGGGCGATGCTTGAGACGCTCTACGCGACCGGACTGCGCGTCTCTGAGATGGTCGGGCTGACTCTCGACCGCGTACGGCTCGACCCGGGCTTCGTGCGGGTGCTCGGGAAGGGACGCAAGGAACGATTGGTCCCGCTCGGAACCAGCGCCGTCGAGTGGATCGAGCACTACCTCGGATCGAGCCGACCGGGCATCGACCGTCACCGACGGCCGGAGATCTTCCTCAACCTGCGCGGCGATCCACTGACTCGCCAGGGCTTCTGGAAAATCCTCCGTACGCACGGCCGACGGGCGGGCATCACCTCGCACCTGTCGCCGCACGTGGTCCGCCATTCCTTCGCCACCCACCTGGTGGAAAACGGCGCCGACCTGCGCGCAGTCCAGATGATGCTCGGGCACGCCTCCCTGACCACCACCGAGATCTACACACACGTCGCCCGCGAGCGCCTGCGCCGCCTGTACGACGAGAAGCATCCCCGCGCATGAGCCAGGCCATTCCGACCGAAGCCACATCTCCGTCGCACTTCACCACGAAGACACGAAGACACAAAGCCACCCACCCACCGCCGTACAGGATCAAGAGGATTATCCGCATTGGTCGGGTTCACAAGTGGGATGACCGATGCCCCAGTGGCGTCACCACCCAGAGGCTCCGCCTGCCCTTGACGTCGGACGAGCTAGCGCTACAAGGTTCTGCAACCTCTCTCTCGCGGAACCGTCGGACGAAGCAAGCGGCGACGGGCGCTGCACGGAACAGACCCACAGCTCGGCTGAAGCCCAGTGAGACTCTTAGTGTCTTTGTGTCTTCGTGGTTAGTCCTCCGCCGTCTCGTGCCGGGGGCAGCACTCACCCTCGCGCTGTTGGCCGGCTCGACGGCGGAGGCGCGGCTGGCAGTGTTCGTCGACGGGAGGGTGCTCAAGGTCGAAGACGCCGTTCTCGCAGACGACTCGATCGTGCTCACTTTGCCGGGCGGAGGCACCCTCACGGTTCCCGCGACCCGTATCGACCGGGTGGTCGCCGACGAGGTCGCGAGCGACCTCCCGGTACCCGAGCTCCCGGCGTGCTCGCCGGCCTGGGCCGACGAGCCGCTTCCCACGGAGCTCCCGTTCCGCGCTGAGATCACCGCTGCCGCACGTTCGGCAAACCTGAACCCGTGGCTCCTCGCCGTTCTGGTCCAGCAGGAGTCGGCCTTCGACCCGCGCGCGGTGTCCCGTGCGGGGGCTCGCGGGCTGACGCAGCTGATGCCGGCAGCGGCTCAAGATCAGGGTGTGGACGACGTCTGGGACCCGGTCGAGAATCTACACGGCGGGGCCGCCCACCTTCGGCGACTGCTCGACCGATTCGGCAGCCTGACGCTCGCGCTGGCCGCCTACAACGCCGGCGCAGCAACCGTTGAGCGCGCCGCGGGCGTCCCCCCGTACCGCGAGACCCGGGAGTTCGTCCGTCGGATCACCGCACACTTCTGCCCGGACGGAAAGGCGGCTCCCGCAGCCGAGACGTCCTCTCGGACATCCCGTTGAAGGTACACTGCGCCGAGAAGGAGGTGGAGCATGAACCAGGGAACCGTCGCCCGCATCCTCGTGGTGACCATGGTGGCGGCGACCGTGCTCGCGTGCGGCCCCAGGAAGACGCCGGAGCAGCGCCTCGAGACCCTGCGACAGGCGCACGAGATCGTTCCACTGGGAGCGACAACGGTGTATGACTCGGCCGGCGAGCCGAGCCTGATCGTCGACCTTCAGGTAACCAACCACGGTGCCGACAAGCTCAATCACCTCACAGTGATGGTGCGTGTCCGCGGCACCGACGGCGTGGAGAAGGCAGCTCGACGCGTCACCCTCGACCTGTCGAAGATCCGCCCTGGCGTCGGAACCCAGATCGCCGCAACACTCCCTGGGGTGGCGCTCACGGACGACGACGAAGTCACGGTCGAGCTCGAGTCGGGCCTTCCGGCCGACGTCATCCACACCTTTCCAGAGTGGGCCGACGTGTCCGGATCCGGCTGATCTCGCGGCGGGCTCAGTTGACGTTTGGGAAGCTCTCGACGTCGATGCCAAAGCGCTCCATCAGGAGCTCACGAAGCTGTGGAAGGATGTGAAGGTCGAAGTGGTCCAACATCTCCGGTGCGAGGCGGGAGATCGCCGTTCGCGTCGCCTCGATCAGGCGCAGACCCTCGCACAGCCGCAGGTCGGGGTCCGACGTCAGGGTATGGCAGGTCACATCCAGCATCAGCTGGCACCGCGGGCTCAGTCGGACGCCCCGGGATCTGTAGACCACAGACATGCTCGCTTCCGCCCCGAGCAACCTCGGAGTAGTTGATGCTATTTCCTTCTCCTGACAGGTCTCTCGACGCCGTCGAGGCGATCGCCCGCAGCGGTGCGGACGAGCTCATGCGCCTGTGGCGATCTCTGACGCCCGACCAGGTCTCGGAGAAAGCGCGCAACGACCTCGTGTCGGCCGCCGACCGCGCCGCCGAGGGGGCGATCCTCGACGCGATCCGAGCCCGGTTCCCCGATCACCGCATCCTGTCCGAGGAGGCCGGCGCGAGTGGCGGCGACGATCCGGAAGCTCCGCTCTGGATCGTCGACCCGCTCGACGGGACCACCAACTACGTGCATGGCGTGGCCCACTTCGCGGTCTCGATCGGCGTCGCCCGGGCGGGCCGGGTCGAGCTCGGTGTCGTCCTCGACCCGGTCAAGGGCGACATCTTCCGCGCAATCCGCGGCCACGGTGCGACCTGGAACGGTCGCGGGTGCAGGGTGTCGCCACGGGCCGGCCTCGCCGGCGCGCTGCTCGCCACCGGCTTCCCGTTTCGCGCCCACGACCTGCTCGACGTCTACCTGGACATCTTTCGCGACGTGTTTCTGCGCGCCAAGGCCGTGCGCCGGCCCGGCGCCGCTTCACTCGACCTTGCCTACACGGCGTGCGGGATCTTCGACGGGTTCTTCGAGTTCCGCCTCTCACCCTGGGACCTGGCGGCGGGCGCTGTGCTGATCGAGGAAGGGGGCGGGGTGGTAACGGGAATGGACGGCGGCACGGACGTGCTTGCGACGGGCGACCTGCTGTGCGGCGCGGCCGGGGTCCATCGCGAGCTCCTCGACGTGGTCGGGCCTCACCGCGACCGATGGCTCCGTCGCGAACAGTCTCTCGGCGCGTGAGCCCGGGCGGGGCTATAATCACCCCATGATCTCGGGCAGCCTGCGAGAGGACGTCGAGAAGGAAGTCATGGAGGCCGTTCTCCAGGTGCGGACCGAGAACTATGGCGACGCCCTGGGAGTCCTCGAACGCCACCTGCCGGCCCTCTCCTCCGGCAATCAGGATGAGAAGGTCTTCGCGGCCTCCGCGTTGTCGTACTACGGTCTGTGCTTGGCGAAGATACGTCGCCGCTACAGCGAGGGAGCCAAGTACTGCCGACTTTCGTTGCGGGTTCACCCTCGCGAGCCGGAGCACTATGCCAACCTGTCCCGGGTCTACCTCGAGGCCAACGATCGCCGCCAAGCTGTCGACGCCCTCGAGCGCGGACTCCGCTACGACCGCAACAACCGCGAGCTCAACCGGATCCTCGACGAGATCGGCCGCCGTCGACCGCCGGTGATCCGATTCCTGCCCCGCGGCAACTTCCTCAACGTTTGGCTCGGAAGGAAGCGACGCCCATCCGACCAGGCGCACGGAGAACCGAGCGAGTGAAGGACCGTCCGGTGCGCGGCTGCCTTGCCAGATGAGCCGGACGGCCGTATGCTTTCCGTTGTGAAACTGTTCACGTAGTCGCTCGCGTGAATGTTTCCGCCCCAGCGAAACCCTAACATCCCGAGAGGGTTGAAAGGTCTTGGAGGTCACGAATGACGAGTCGACGCATGGTCATGATCGACGGCAACGAGGCGACGGCCTCGGTGGCGCACCGCACCAACGAGGTGTGTGCGATCTACCCCATCACGCCGTCGTCCAACATGGGAGAGTTCGCCGACGAGTGGTCGGCTCAGGGGCGGACGAACATCTGGGGCGTGGTCCCCGACGTGATCGAGATGCAGTCGGAGGGCGGCGCCTCCGGAGCGGTGCACGGCTCCCTCCAGGCGGGTGCGCTGACCACCACCTTCACCGCGTCCCAGGGCCTGCTCCTCATGATCCCCAACATGTACAAGATCGCCGGCGAGCTGACGTCGACCGTGTTCCACGTCTCGGCCCGCACCGTCGCCAGCCACGCGCTGTCGATCTTCGGTGACCACTCCGACGTCTACGCGTGCCGCCAGACCGGATGGGCGATGCTCGCCGCTGGCCCGGTCCAGGAGGCCCATGACTTCGCCTGCATCGCACAGGCCGCCACGCTCAAGGCGCGTATCCCGATCCTCCACTTCTTCGACGGCTTCCGCACGTCGCACGAGGTGTCGAAGATCGAGGAGCTGACCGACGACGACCTGCGCGTCATGCTCGACGAGGAGCTGGTGCGTGCCCACCGGCAACGCGCTCTCTCACCCGAT
>CAZQYU010000044.1:0-16819 GCA_964597585.1 uncultured Thermoanaerobaculia bacterium | reverse complement strand
AGCACCACCGCAACCGCCGCCGCCGGCCACCGGTAGCGGCCCAGCATCGGCATGACGGCATCGCCGAGCGCCACCGTGAGGTGCAGCAGCAGGTAGGTCCAGACCAGAGAGGCTGCGACCGCGATGACGGCGAAACGCCGTGCCGATGCTCGTGCGATGCCAGCGGCAATGTAGGTCGGCGTGCGCATCCCGGGCACGAACCGCGACAGGATCACAGCGCCGACCAGGTTGCGCCGAAACCACTGATGCGCACGCTCGAGCCGACCCGGGGAAACCAGTCCCCACCGCGCCACCCGGGGGCCGGCGAGGCGTCCGAGCCAGTAGAGCCCGAAATCGCCGAGCGAGATGCCGACCGTCAGCGCGACGAAGGCCGTGGCGAAGGCCATGTGGTCTTCGGCCACGAGGAGGCCGGCGCCGATGGTAGTGGGATCTTCGAGGATGAAGGTCGCCAGGATGATCGCCAGTCCCTGGAGGAAGGGATCCTCCGAGAAACGGCGCAGGAGCTCGCCGAGCAGCTCAGTCACCGGAGGTCTCCCCGGATCCCGCGACTCTGCCCTCACCGAAGAAGCGCCCGCTCTGGTCCGTGGCGGCAGCACGCAGGACGCCTGCCGTCACGTTCGGTCCCCCGCCCTCGACCGCCGACCGCCCACCGGCTCCTCTCACGGACCGCCCGGGACGGTCTGCCGGCAGACGCCGTGTACGCTGGCGAGCCCGTCATCCTTCGACAGGTCGCCGAAACCGCTGTGCGCCATCGCCGGAACGATCGCGCGGCCGCCGCCGGCGTGACTCGAACACAGAGCCGGCTGCGGCTCCACCGCCGAGGGCCTGAGCGCGCGACCCCTGGTCGCAGACACCCCGTGACAGCTTTCGAGGCATCGGCTCAGGGCGATCGGAGAGGGCTCGGAGAGGTGCATGAGCTTGGACGCCTCCTCGGGTCCCGTGCACGCACGCGAACGGCGAGCAGTGTCGCAGGTCGGACGCAGCCAGACAAGCGCGTCGACTCGCAGGCCCGGCTGCGGCCCGCGTCGGAGAGGCTCTCCCGACACCGGTCCACCCACCGGCAACCTCGAGGCGTCCGCCCGGCAGATCTGCGACCGTTGCTGCTTCTCCGCGCGCGGGACACGGCGCACGCAGGTCCCGACCTGCCATCCTGCCCACATGGTCGCGCCGTCGCAACTCTGACTCAGCTCCCAGGCGGCGCTGCTTGCAGGTTCTTGACGGGACGCAACTTGTAAGAGACAATGCTGTCATAGTGATACGCAATACGGTTTTCGTCCCGGGACGAATCAGGAGGTTCGCATGAAGTATCGAAGAAGTCTCGTGAGCGCTGTTCGTGTTGTGACCCTGGTGGTGGGGGTCTTGGCTCTCCTCAACGCCGTTCCAGCCTCGGCCCAGACCGTCCAGCAGGGCGACGTCTTCGCGTCGGTCAACAACGGCAACGTCGACTGGTACCGGTCCGACGGCACCTTCGTCAAGACCATCAACACTGGCGTCGGCGGCTACACCACGGGTGGTGCCTTCGACTCGTCCGGCAACTTCTACGTCACCAACTTCTCCGCCGCCAGCGTGACCAAGTTCGACAACATGGGCAACGTGGTCAACACCTACCCCACCGGCGGCAGCTCCCCCGAATCGATCCTGTTCGACGCGGCGGGCGACATCTACGTCGGCCACGCTTCCGGCGGGAAGATCCGCAAGTTCGACTCCAGCTTCACCTTCATCGAGACGTACGCCCACAACGGCGCCTCGGACTGGATCGACCTTCGTGCCGACCAGTGCGGTATGCTCTATACCTTCGAGGGAACATCGATCGAGAGCTACGACCTATGCACCAAGACCCAGCTCGCCACCTTTGCATCCGCCCTCGGCGGGCAGGCGTTCGCGCTGCGGATCCGTCCCAACGGCGAGGTAATGCTGGCCAACGGGCCCAACATCCTCCGCCTCAACGCGGCAGGCGGGACGATGCAGACCTATCAGCCGGGTGGGGAGCTCAGTGGGTGGTTCGCGCTCAACCTCGACCCGGACGGCACCTCGTTCTGGACCGGGACGTTCACCAGCGGCAACTTCTACAAGGTCGACATCGCAACCGGCAACGTCCTTCTGGGGCCGATCGCGACCTGCGGCAGCACCTGCCTGTACGGCCTCACCGTTGCCGGTGAGCTCATCGTGGCCCAGCCGACCCCGACCCCGACGCCGGCGGGCCAGCCAACGCCGACCCCGACGGCCACGGCCATCCCGGCGACACCGACCCCGCCGACCCCCGTGCCGGTGACCGGTCGCGGCGGCCTCGCCATCCTGGTCGGCCTGCTCGCACTCTCCGGCGCCCTCATTCTGTGGCGTTGGTCCTCGCGCAGCTGAGCCTTCGGCATCACGACACGGCGGCGGCCGGGCCATCGGGGCCCGGCTGCTGCGCTTCCGAGCCACCAACGCTCACAGGAGGTACGGACTGATGGCCACGCCCGATGAGATCCTGCGCTACTGGTTTGGCCCCTTGGCGGCGAGCGGAACGACGGCCGAGGATCGGTCCGACCTTTGGTGGGGCAAGGACCCCGGCATCGACGCCGAGGTCCGCGCTCGCTTCGCGGCCGACCTCGAGGCTGCCGCCGCCGGTGTGCGGGCAGACTGGGCTGAAACGCCACCGGGACGCCTCTCGCTCGTGCTCTGCCTCGACCAAATCCCGCGGATGATCCATCGCGGCACGCCGCGGGCTTTCGCCTTCGACGGGATGGCGCGCGAGCTGACCCGGGAAGGGATCCTCCTCGGCCACGACCGCCGGCTGGCGCCGGTCGAGCGGGTGTTCCTCTACCTGCCACTCGAGCACGCCGAGGACCTCGCTGACCAAGAGCGCTCGGTCGCGCTCTTCGCAGAACTCGCGTCAGAGGTTCCGCCCGCGCTCCAGGCCGAGTTCCGGGCCTACCTCGGGTACGCGCAACGGCACCGCGACGTCATCGCTCGTTTCGGCCGATTTCCGCACCGCAACGCCATCCTCGGACGCGCCTCGAGCGCCGATGAGCTCGCGTTCCTCGCGCAGCCCGGGAGCTCGTTCTAGACGATCTCGCAGCGTGCAGCGTACCGCCGGCCGCGGGCGAGGCCTGGTGAACAGCGCGGACTGGGACCACCTCCAGCCGGCCGGAATCTGAAACCTCCAACGCGCCCACAGCGTAGCTCCTAGGCGAGACAGGTTCTCGACAGACCGCCATCACTCGAACCGCAGGAGGAGGCCCGCCGTGCGCATCGCCATCGTCGTCCCCTTGGCGACCGTCCTGGTTGCAGGCGCCCTAACGGGCGCGGCCCAGCAGCCCTCACCCCCCGTTGCTCCGTCCCCCACCCCACGCTCTCCCGGCTGTGACGCCCCGGAGTACCGCCAGTTCGACTTCTGGGTCGGATCCTGGCGGGTCACCCAGCCCGACGGGAGCTTCGCGGGGACCAATCGGGTCGAGCCGATGCTGGACGGTTGTGTGCTCTACGAAAGCTGGGCCGGCGCCGGGGGCAGCCGCGGCCATAGCTTCAACATCTACTCCAGGCAGGACATGCGCTGGCACCAAACCTGGGTCGACAGCCGCGGCTCGCTGCTCGAGCTCTCCGGCGGTCTCAAGGCAGGGTCCATGGTGATGCGAGGGTCGGGCAAGGCTCGCGACGGTGCCGCCATCACCCACCGCATCACGTGGACTCCGCGCGCGGACGGAACCGTGCGCCAGCACTGGGAGGTCTCGCGGGACGGCGGCACGACGTGGTCAACCGTCTTCGACGGTCTCTACACCCGCAGCGCGAGCTGAGGCATTCCACTCGCAGGCACAGGAACCTCCCGCCAGCACTTCTTGCTCCTCACTGTCCAGGCGCCGCCCCGTCGCGCCTTCCGGACCGGGACGATTCCGCGGACGCCCGGCACGGAGCCGATGATGCACGCGGGCGGTCGGCCGCCGGCCGACCGCCCGCGATAGTCTCAGAACACGCCGCGCAACGTGAGCTCCACCGTGCGCCCCGGCGCCAGGACCGCCTTCTCGTCCGACGAGTCGAGAAATCTGCGATCGAGAAGGTTGCGACCGAGGAGCTGGATCTCGAGGCCCTCCCTGAGCTGGTAGCCGAACCCGGCATCGGCCGTGACGTAGCCCGGGACCGTCTGCTCGCTCGGACCCGGATGGTTGTCCCGCGCGTAGACGGCAATGCGCGACAGCCACCACCAGCTCAGCGACGGATCGCGGCGGAGAGTGAGAATCACGCCGTCGCTGGGCACATCGTTGGCGTCCGATCGGTCGTCCTTGATCTCCCCTCGCGCCCACTGGATCGCGACCTGCCCGAGCAGGCCGTTGCCCAGCGCAGCGAGTGCCTCCAGCTCGAGGCCCTTGATCTCGGACTCCCCCCGGTTGCGGAAGTAGTAGGCGCCGCTCTCGCGATAGCGCTCGATGAGGTCGCGGATCCGGTACAGATAGCCGTAGCCGGCGACTGTCACCGATCCGAACGAATAGCGCAGCGCGACATCGAGCTGGCGGCTGGTTTCGGGGTCGAGGTCCGGGTTGCCTGTGATGAAGCCCCGACCGGTGAGACCGCGGTAGTAGCGGTCCGACAGCAGCGCGTCGCGAAAGCCGCGGGCGACCTGTGCCGACAGCTCGAACCGCTCGGCGAGCGGCACCGTCGCCGACGCGAAGCCCGAGATCGAGGTCTCCGAACGGCTGTCATCCCCGAAATAGCCGCCGGCGTTGTTCGACTCGACGCGATCGGCACGCAGACCCGCCGCCAGCCCGACCCGCCCGATCACCACCGAGGCCGCACCGAACAGGCCGATGTCGGTCCGGCTCGCGTCCTCGATCGAGACCTCGAGCTCACGTCCCCCCACGCCGCCCCCAGGCAGTAGGGCGAGATTCTCGTTGGTCGCGTACAGCCCGTACCTGCCGTTGGAGTCGACACCGACCACCAGACGTCCCCGTGAACCGAAGGTCCGTTCGGCCTCGAACCGGAGACCCCAGTCATGGGCGAAGACGTCCGCGACAGTCCGCGAGCTCGCCACTCCGTTCGAGACCGTATCTTTCGTCGTGAGGAGCTGGTACTCATCCCAGCTCAGGCTCACCGCCAGCCGCGACCAGTCTCCGGGGCCGTTCTGCTCATATCGCGCACTCAGCCGGTGAGAGTTCTCCTCCGGGTACCAGGTCGGCTTGGTTGCCGAGTCGGTCGCGGGTTTCCCGACATCGCGCGCGAGGTCCGTCCGCCACAGCACACGCAGCATGCCGGCGCCGAGCTCTCTCTGGTAGCCCAGACGCCCGCCCGACCACCTCCCGCCGGAGTACGGCACGACGCCGTCCGGGCTCGAGTAGTCCTCACTGTCCCGCCAGTGCCCCCCGATCGAGATCCCACCACCGAGCGCATCGAATCCGTACTCGGCTTCGGCCTCTCGCAGCGAGTCGTCGGTTCCTCCGGTCAGGCTCCACCTCAGACGTGGATCGTCACCGGGGGCGTGGATCCGGGTGCGCGACCTGATCAGCCCGCCAAAGGTGTCGGATCCGTACGCCACCGAACCGGGCCCGCGGACGATCTCGACCTCCTCAACGGTAGCCGGAACCAGAAATGTCCCGGACGCCCCGGCGCGACGTTCGGCCGTGACCCGCCCTTCGTCGAGCAGGATCAGGGTCCGAGAGCCGGTCATGCCGCGGATCGCCGGCACCGCCGCCGGCCCGTTCCCGACCGACTCGGTCCCCGGCACCGTCGCAAGGACGTCGCCGAGCTGGCGCGGCATCCGCTGCTCGAGGTCGCCCGAGCCCGAAAGGGTAAACGCGGCCGCCGGCGGAAGCTCGAGGTCAGGTGCAGCGCCGAGCACCGTCACGCTGCCCGACATGTTGGCGGTCACCGTGAGATCCAACGAACCCTCGGCCGGCACGCTGTCGACCCGGATCGGCGCGATCACGACACCGTCCGCACGGGTGATCAGGAGCTCGAACGGCGGCGGTGGAGTCTCCACCAAGGTGAATCGTCCGTCGCGATCCACCACCGCCGACTCCCGCTGACCCAGCACCTGGACCTGCGCGCCCCGCAGCGGCGTTCCATCAGGCCGCAGCAGTCGACCCTCGAAGCTCCATACGGGTGTCGAAAGCAGCATCGCCAGCGCCAACGCCGGCAATCCATGACATCTCCTCATCTTCCCTCTCCTTCCGAGCGAGCTCGAGTCTGTGGCCGACCGCCCTGTTGACGGCACCTCTGCCCGCGCGCGAGCCGACGCGTGGGCTCAAGCCGGCGATCTTGCGGAGACTCGGTTCCTACGGTCGCAGGGGGAAGAATGTCGGATTCCGGTCGACGGGCGGGTGGTCCACGAGCAACAACCTTGCTCCGCCGACGACCTCGACACTCGGAAGGTGGAACGACGACGCCGACAGGGCGCTGCGTCGCGGGGGGCCGACGTGCGCCCTGTGGCGAGACTGGAGGCCGGGCGCCTCGAGACCGGGTCGTGGGACGATCACCGCGGTGGTGACGGGCAGCGAGCTCGGAGCGGGCCACCACTCGCCGGCTCGATGTTCGACCAGCGCTCTGGGCTCGGTGTCGATCGGGACGATCGTGAAAGGCTCGCCGGGCGGGCACTCGACCTCGCGCCCGTCGATGCCCACACGTAGCCTCAGCCTCGCGAGAGGTGCCGGGAGGTTCGGCACCCGCCATGCGTAGACACCGAGCGACGGATCCAGCTGCGGCGTCAGTCGCAGAAGGTAGCTGTGCCCGCCGTCGACCGACAGCAGGAGCTCGAACTCCTTCGTCCCCGGAGGCAGGGCCGACCACCGCACGTGGGTGAAACCACCGGCGACCAGCCGGTGACCGGACGCAGGCGTCAGGACCCGGCCCCAGCCGGCGTCGAGCCGAGCTGCCGAGACGGGAGCGAAGAGAGCGAACAGACACGCACTGAACCCAACGACCAAGGCGCGTATCCGGAAAATCCGACGAGATGACACGTTGCTCGTTTCTAGCAGCCAGCTGCGTTTCGGGTCAAGCTCACCCGCCGAGCGCCGCCTCCACCTCGTCGACCCGCTTCGGGATCGGCGGTCCGAGCACCCGGTGGCCCAAGTCCGTGATCAGCACGTCGTCCTCGATCCGGATGCCGCCGAAGCCGACGAACTCCGCAACGCGGTCGTAGCGGATGAAGTCGCGGTGGCGGCCTTCCCCACGCCAGCGCTCGATCAGCGCGGGAACGAAATACACACCGGGCTCGACCGTGATCACGAAGCCGGGCTCGAGGCGCCGCGCCAGGCGCAGGAAGTTGAGCCCGAACTGGGTCGAGCGTGGTTCGCCCTCGGGGTAACCAACCACGTCTCCCAGGTCCTCGAGGTCGTGCACGTCGAGACCCATCATGTGGCCAATCCCGTGGGGGAAGAACAGGGCGTGGGCGCCGGCCGCGACGGCCTCGTCGACGTCTCCCTGCATCAGGCCGAGGTCCTTGAGACCGGCCGCGGTGGTGCGCGCCGCCACCATGTGGAGCTCGCGGTTGGCGCGGGTGGGCGAGGCTGCTTCGATGGTCGCCATCTGGGCGGCGAGCACGACCTCGTAGACCTCGCGCTGGCGGGTGGAAAAGCGTCCGCTGACCGGAAACGTACGAGTGATGTCCGACGCGTAGAAGTTGGGCGACTCGGTTCCGCTATCGATCAGCAGCAGCTCACCCGTTCGAAGAGTATTGGCATAGCTGGTGTTGTGCAGCACTTCGCCGTGCACGCTGACGATCGGGTTGAAGGAGGGCTGCCGGCCGCGCCGCAGCGCCGGTCCCATCAGTGTTCCGGCGATCTCCGCCTCGCTCCGTCCGGGTGCGATGGCGGCCATCGCCGCCGCGTACATCTCGCGGCTGACGCCGATCGCTTCCTCGATCTCTGAGATCTCGGCGGCCGTCTTGATCGACCGCTGTGCCGCCACCGCGTGGACCAGCTCGTTCGACACACCCGCGAGGACTGCGTCGGGAGCCGCATCGAGGAGCCGCGAGAGCTGGAGGGTCCGGTCCTCACGGTAAGGCGGCAGGTAGTGGATCTGGACGCCGCTCCGGATGAGCTCAGCGAGGGCGCCAGCGAGGTCCCCGATGGCGGCGGTGCGGCCGATGCCCGCCGCGAGAGCATGATCCTCGAGTGAGGGGTGCGGTCCGAACCACACCAGGTCATCGGGATGTGGAGGCTGACCGTAGAGTACCTCCCCGCCGTCCGGCAGCAGCAGCGCCGCGAGCCCTTCCTGATTGACGCCGACATAGTACAGAAAGTGTGAGTCCTGCCGGAATGGGTAGGTGTTGTCGCGGTAGTTTCGCGGCACAAGCTCGGAGCCCGGAATCAGGATCGCGCCGGAAGGGACGGCGGCACGCAGGGCAGCACGACGGTCGCGGTGGGTCACGGCGTCCATAGGTTCACCTCCAAGGGCATTCTACTTCGAGCTCTGAGACCGCTCACCGTATGCGGAGCCGGCCCGCGTCTCGACACCGTTTGGCGAGCTCACTGACATCGCACCAGGCGCGCAGCTCATCGTAGGGAGAGCCTGTCGCGGATCCCTCGGAGGACCACCTCCGCTGCGGCCGGTCCCAGTGGACTCTGCGGCACGCTCTCCTCGGGACCTGCCCCGGCTGTGGCGCGTCGACGGTTTCAGCCAGAGCGCCGCGAGCTCCGTGCTCCCGGTTTCGCGCCAGCGCGCGAGGGGCTCGCCGCCCGGGCTCCTCCGGTGGCCGGCACACTTCCGTTGCGACGCCAGACGACACGCCCCCCGACGATCGTCGCCGCCGGAGCCCCCTTGAAGGCCTGTCCGGCGAATGGGGTGTTGCGCGAGCGCGAGCGAAACGCCGTCGGGTCGACCGTGATCCTCGCGCGCAGGTCGAGCAGGGTGACGTCCGCCGGACTGCCCGGCTTGAGGGTGCCCCCTGGAAGGCGGAAGATCTCCGCGGGGCGGGTCGAAAGCAACCGCACGAGCTGGCTGATCCCGATCACGCGCTGGTGCACCAGACGGTCGAGCGCAACGGCGACCGTTGTTTCGAGACCGACGACCCCGCTCGGGGCATCGTTGAAGTCGAGATCCTTCTCATCGCTGTGGCATGGTGAGTGATCGCTCACCAGCGCATCGACGGTGCCGTCGTACACGGCCTCGAGCAGCGCCTCGCGGTCGGCCTGGGAGCGCAACGGGGGGTTGGTCTTCCAGTTCGGGTGGTAGGTCGAGGACGCAACGTCGGCGTCGCTGAGCACGAGATTGTGGATCGCCACCTCGCACGACACGTCGATGCCCCGCCGGCGGGCCATCCGCACCAGACCGAGGCTTCCCGCACTCGACAGGTGCGCCAGGTGCAAACGCCCGGCGGTCAGCTCCGCGAGCAGCAGGTCGCGGGCGACCATCACCTCTTCGGCCGCTGCGGGCATGCCGTGCAGTCCGATACGGGTGGAGAGCTCACCTTCGTGCATTACTCCGCGCCCACTGAGGGAACCCTCCTCCTCGTGGACGACCACCGGAATGTCAAAGCTGCGGCAGTACTCGAGCACACGACGCATGAGACCGGCGTCGGCGACCGATCTCGGGCTGTCGGAGACCGCGACGGCACCTTCTCGGACCATTTCGCCGATCTCGGCCATGCCCTCGCCGTTGCGACCCACCGAGAGCGCCCCGATCGGGTACACCCTCGCCAGGGCCGCGGCAGCGGCACGCTCGCGGATGAATCGGGTCACCGTCGGACCGTCGTTGACCGGAACCGTGTCGCCCGTGCAGCACACTGAGGTGAATCCGCCGGCGACCGCCGCCGCGGCCCCGGTCGCGATCGTCTCGACGTGCTCGGAGCCCGGCTCGCGCAAGTGAACATGGAGGTCGATGAAGCCCGGCGCGACGACCAGGCCGGCAGCATCGAGCTCCTCGGTACGGGCCGGGGCGTCGAGCCGCTCTGCGACTGCCGCTACATGCCCGTCCTCGAGAAGGACGTCCATGCCCTGGTCCAAGCCTTGGCTCGGATCGACGACGCGCCCGTTACGAATGAGAAGCCGGCTCACCGTGTCCTCCCGCGAGAAGGTAGAGAATCGCCATCCGGACCGCGACACCGTTGGTGACCTGCTCCAGGATCACCGATTGGGGCCCGTCCGCCACCGCAGAGTCGATCTCGACGCCGCGGTTCATCGGGCCGGGGTGCATGACCAGCGCACCGGGCCGAGCCAATGCGAGCCGCTCCTGAGTGAGAGCGAAGAAGTCGAAGTACTCGCGCTGGGACGGAAAGCTCGATTCCTTCGAGCGCTCGCGCTGGATGCGCAGCATCATGACGACGTCCGCACCCTCGAGTGCCGGCTCCAGCCGTACATGGGTCGACACTCCCAGCTTCTCGACGTCGAGCGGCAGCAGCGAGGCCGGCGCTGCGAAGCGAACGTCCGCGCCCATGCGCGTGAGCAGGAAGGCGTTGGAGCGTGCCACCCGGGAGTGGCGAATGTCTCCGGCGATGACGACGGTGAGCCCCTCGAGGTACCCGAAGTGGCGACGCATGGTGAACCCATCGAGCAGCGCCTGGGTCGGGTGCTCGTTGATCCCGTCGCCAGCGTTGATGATCGACGCCGGAACGATCTCGGCGAGGCGGTGGGGCGCGCCTGAGTTCGGGTGTCGGATGACGATGAAGTCGGGCGCCATCGCCATCAGGTTGCGCGCGGTGTCGACCAAGGTCTCGCCCTTGGTCACCGACGAGGTCGACGCAGAGAAGTTGAGGGTGTCGGCGGAGAGTCGTTTCTCGGCGACCTCGAAGGAGAACCGGGTCCGCGTTGACGGCTCCATGAACAGGTTGATCACCGCTCGCCCACGCAGCGCCGGGACCTTCTTGATCGGCCGTCGCGCAACCTCGAGCAGCTCCTCGGCGGTGTCGAGGACGAGCTGAATCTCCTCCGGCGTGAGGGGAGCGATTCCGACCAGGTCCTTGCGGGCCAGCGATGTCGCCGCCTCAACGGGCATCGTCCGCCTCCCTTCCGATCCATACGCTGTCCTCGCCGTCCACCTCCTCGAGGCGGACCTGGACATCCTCGTCACGCGAGGTCGGCACCACCTTGCCGACCACGTCGGGCGCGATCGGCAGCTCACGGTGGCCGCGGTCGATCAGGACCGCCAGGCGCACCCCGCGCGGACGGCCCCAGTCGTTGAGCGTATCGAGCGCTGCTCGGATGGTGCGGCCGGTGAAGAGCACGTCATCCACGAGGTACACCGTGGCGTTCTCGATCGAGCTCGGAAGGACAGTCTCCTTGAGCACCGGCTGCCGGTGGGCGGGCCGCCATGGTCCGACATCGTCCCGGTAGAGGCTGATGTCGAGGCGCCCGACCTGTACCGAGCGGCCGGTTGCCTGCGAGATCTCCGTCGCGAGACGGATCGAAAGCGGAACCCCCCGGGTGTGAATGCCCACCAGCATCAGCTCGTCGCCGTCCCGCTCCACGATCTCGGCCGCCATGCGTGAGATCGTGCGTGCGAGGCTCGCCTGATCCAGCACCTGGACGCGTCGACCGACCGCCCCGTCGTGTGCTTTCATACTGCCCCCGTGGCGTGGGACTGCGGCCTCCCGGGCGGAAGACCGCGTCGCGCTCGTTGCTGTCCTGACGCCAAAATCGTACCACACGGGAGGCAGACCGTTGTGCAATCAACGCGGCGACGCATCGCGCGCCGACGACGCCCTGCGGTACACTCCGACGAGCGGAGGAGATCGCGAATGACGCCGTTCGCTACCACGCTCGCCGCACCACCCGGCCCAGCCTGATGCGCGCGATCGTGGTCGACAGTCCCGGCGAGAACTCGTCACTGCGGCTCGCTGAAGTGCCCGAGCCAACACTCGGACCCGGCGACGTGCGCATCGCCGTGGCCGCCGCCGGTGTGAACCGGGCCGACCTCCTCCAGCGGCGCGGACTCTACCCCCCGCCTCCCGGCACCTCCGATCTTCTCGGCCTCGAGTGTGCCGGCCGCGTGCTCGAGACCGGTCGCGACGTGACCGACTGGCGCCCGGGCAACCGGGCGATGGCGCTGCTTGCAGGCGGCGGCTACGCGGAACAGGTCGTCGTCCCCGCCGGCTGCGCAATGCCGGTTCCCGCGGTTCTCGACGACCTGGCCGCGGGCGCGGTGCCGGAAGTGTTCCTGACCGCGTTCCTCAACCTCTTCGTGCTGGGCGGCCTCAAGACCGGGCAGGCAGTGCTCGTCCACGGGGGCTCGGGCGGGGTCGGCACGGCGGCGATCGCTCTGTGCCGCTCGAGCGGCGTGCGGATCCTGGTCACCGCCGGCTCGCGCGAGCGCTGCCGGCGCTGCCTGGAGCTCGGCGCGGACACTGCTTTCGACCACACCGTGGACGATTGGCAGGCCCGGACACTCGAGGCGACCGGCGGACGCGGCGTCGAGGTCGTCCTCGACTGCATCGGTGCGGCCTACCTCGAGCGCAATCTGTCGGTGCTGGCGACCGACGGCAGGCTGGTCCTGATCGGATCAATGGGCGGCTGGGAAGCCACGATCTCGCTGCGGACGCTGCTGGCCCGACGGCTCGCCGTCATCGGCTCGACCTTGCGGTCGCGTTCGGCGGAGGCGAAGGCGCAGATCGTGTCCGCATTCCTCGATCGCTTCGGCGCCGCCCTCGCCCAAGGCGAGATTGCGCCGCACGTCGGAGCCGTGTACCCGCTCGGCGAGGCGGAGGCGGCCCACCGGCTGATGAGCGAGCGAGGACATTTCGGGAAGATCGTGCTTTCGGTCGCGCCGGTGGCGAAGGCATCGTGATGCAGGTGGTACGTCGACACCGCCGGACAGGAGCGCCGAAATGGCCATAGCGACGATTGTGGTGCTTGCTGCAGCCCAGCTCGTAGCGGCGGTTCCGGAAGCCTCAAAGGTCTGCGTCGACTGTCACCGCCGGGAGCGGATCGCGGCCACCTCGATGGAGACCTGGAGAACGTCTCGCCACGCCGCTGTCGGCGTTGCGTGCGCCGACTGCCACCTCGCGCCGGGAGCCGACGACCTGGCATCGCTGTGCCCCGCACCCGGCGTTCACCGGGAGGTTGCGGCGCCGGCCTGTGGACGCTGCCATCCCGAGCAGGCCGAGCAGTTCGCCTCGGGACGACATGCTCGTGCATGGACGGCCCTTCTTCGGGTGCGGGAGGAGATCCCCGCCCTCACCACCTCAGCGACCCGTGGCTGCGAGCTCTGCCACCGGATCGGCGCGAGCGGTGGGCGCTGCGACTACTGCCACACGCGCCACGCTTTCGCTCCCGCCGAGGCTCGAAGGCCGGAGTCCTGCCGCCCGTGCCACCAGGGCGCCAACCACCCGGAGTGGGAGATGTTCTCGCTCTCTCGGCACGGGTCGCTCTATACCATCGAGGGCGGGCACTGGGACTGGTCACACCCGATCGAGGCGCTCTACGGCGGTCGTGAACCGTCGGTCGAGCACCCCCCGAGGGTCCCCGTCTGTGCCACCTGCCACATGGCCCGCGGTCGCCACCAGGTACCCTCGGTGGACGGCCCCACCATGCTCGGGTTCGCGGGAGACGACCCCGGTTGGCGTGCCGATGAGACCGCCATCCGCCGCCACTTCGGGCTCGACCCTCTCGCCGCCTACACCCCAAACTCGGAGCCGCGCACGACCGATGCCGCCCCGCCCGCTCCGCTGGCGCGGGCCTTTCCGGATCTTCTGTCCACGTGCGGCGGTTGCCACACCCGGTCCTTCGCCGCGGCTCAGATGACCGCCTGGCAGCAGGACGTGCGGGAAGCGGACCGGCTGACCGCAGAGGCGGTGCGACTGGTGGATGGACTCCTTGCCGACCGACTGATCGCTGCGGCGAAGGAGCTCCCGCACTCGATCGACGAGCTCGACCTGGTCGAGCCGGCCGCCTCGATCGAGACGCGACTCTGGCGGATGGTGTTGGTCGATCGGGTCCGGCTCGTGCTCGGGATCTTCCACCAGGATCCGGACTACGGCCGCCAGCAGGGCTGGAGCGACCTCCGCGCTGACCTCGACGCCATCACCGAGGAGGCGGCCCGAGTTCGGGCCGCGGGTGCCGCGACCGCCCGGTGATACTTCGGGGTGCGACATGAGGTGGTCTGGCCCGCAATGTGATGAAGACCAGTCGCAGCAGGCGCCTCAGCCTCCAGCTGGCGTCTCGTCGGATGGCCCTTGCGGCCCGACGGGGCCCGAGGCGGAGACGGCGGAGGGCACGGCTGTCACCGGCAGCACCACGGAGAATGTCGAGCCCTCGCCAGGTGCACTCTTGACTCGCAGGAAGCCGCCCAGCTTGCGCACAATTCCCTGCGAAACCGACAGGCCGAGGCCCGTTCCGCGGCCCTTGGGCTTGGTGGTGAAGAACGGCTCGAACAGTCGCGGCAGGACGTGCTCCGGGATCCCGGGGCCGTTGTCGCGGACATCGACTGAGAGGTAACCCTCCTCGAGATCGGGATGGATCGAGATCGAGATCCTGCCGTGCTCGGGAACCGCGTCGAGCGCATTGATGATCAGGTTCACGAACACCTGGGTCAGCATCTGACGGTCGCCGTGGATCGGAGGGAGGGAGTCCGGGACCTCGACGTCGAGACGGACCCGGGCCATGCGCACTTGGTTCGCAATCAGCTGCACCGCCTCGGCCACGATCCGGCCGAGGTCCAGGGGCTCGATCCGGGTCTCGCTCTCGCGGGCGAAGTCGAGCAGGTTGCGTACGATCTTCCGCGAACGCTCGGTCTCGGACAGGATGTCGCGGACCATCTCCAGCGTCTCGCCATCCTCGAGGGTGGCAAAATCCTCCTCGATCATCGCCGCGGTGAGCATGACGTTGTTGAGAGGGTTGTTGAGCTCGTGGGCAACGCCGGCGACCAGGGTTCCAATCGCCCGTAGCTTGTGCGACTCCACCAGGATCCGCTGGCGGTACTCGAGCTCGCGCACCATCCGGTTGAGGGCCAGCGCGAGCTCGGAGAACTCGTCGCGGTACCTGCGAGCCGGCATGATCGGCGTGAAGTCGCCGGCTCCGATCCGGCCGGTGTAGTCGGTGAACCGCCGTAGTACGGTGATGAGCTGATGGGCGAAGAACACGCCGATGAAGACGCTGAGCACCAGCACCGCAGCGAGAAAGACGAAAGGCATCCGTCGTGCCAGGGTGAGCATCCGGTGGATGGCCTCCCGTTCCTTGGCGCGAAACTCCAGCGCCATCGACACCATCTGGGCGCCGCTACGACGCAGCTCCGCCTCGACGCCCTTCTTGACCGCGTCGTCGCGGACCTCACCGAGCTGCTCGAGCTCTGAGCGATAGTCATTGGCGAGGTGCCGCATCGTCGCGAGCCCGTTCTCGCCGACGACCTTGCGGACACGATCCTCGCCCTCGTCCAGCAGGGTCATGGCGTTGTCGAGGTGCTGGATCGCATCCTCGAGATTGGTCCCGTAGAGCAGGAAGTTCTTCTCGTACCGTCGCGCCTCCTGGACCTCGCTTCCGTAGCTGTCCGCAACCTCGAGGAAATGGATCCGGTCCTCGACATCGGAGAGCGCGTACATCGACCACAGGGTGATGATCACGCACAGGGAGAAGATGAGACCCAGCGCCACGGTCAGCCGGGCGCGGACGGTCACCGTGGGGCGCCGAAGCAGTGCGACGTCAGACGCGTCGGTGCGATCGTTCTCCTGCGCCGACCACCCCATCGCGTCTTCGGAAGTCAGCACCCCGGCAAGCGTCGGCGGCGCCTGCTCCCGGCTGTCGGCGCTCGACCCCTGCGCCGTGTCGGTCACCTCAACCCCCGGATGATCGCGGTTGGAGAGAGCTCGCAGCCTTCTCGATCACGGCTCTGAGGTCTTGCGGCTTGAATGGTTTGGCAATGAAGTCAAAGGCGCCCTTGGCGAGTGCCTCATGAGCCAGCTCGACGGTGGCGTACCCGGTGATGAGGATGACGCGGGTCCGCTGGGACATTGTCTGCACCGCCTCGAGCACCTGGATGCCGTCGACATCGTCCATCCTCACGTCGGTCACCACGATGTCGAACTCGTGCTCCGCGAGCCGGGCCAGCGCAGCCCTGGCGTCCTCGAAGACCTCGATACGATGCCCCTCCTTCTCCAGCGCGGGCTTCAACCGCTTGCCGACGATCGGCTCGTCATCGAGCACCAGGATGTCGAGCTTGCTGCCCATGGCCTGCCTCCCCACACCTCACGCCGACGCCGCGAATCGCCCGTCCCGCTGCGTCGCCGTCCGCCGCTCCACGCGGACCTGCCTCGATCACGCCCCCAGCCGATGACCGCACCGCCGGTCGCTTGGGCGAACGGCCATCGGAACCCGCAGGCCCGGCTTGAGAGTCCTCACACCGCGGCCTGCTCGACCCGACCCACCGCGAGGCTCTCGCGGATCTTCCGCCTCTCGAAGAAGGCCCGGAAGACAAAGTAGAGAATGATCGCCGTGCCGCCAATGCCACTCGCGTAGAGCAGACCCTTGCTGACGGCCTGGAACAGCGTGTCATAGCCGGGGTCGAAACGGATGAACCCCAGCTTGCGCAGGTACACCGGGGTCGCGACCAGACGCGAGATCACGCAGAGCAAAATGATGACCGCCGTTGCGAGGCGGATCACGACCTCCTTGACCACCTTCGTGCCGTAGGCTCCGATGTGGATCCCGACCAGGGAGCCGATGAAGAGCAGCATGGTCAGGCGCAGGTCCACCATGCCTTCCAGGGCGTAGTTGAGCGCGCCGAACGCGCCCATGAACATCGCCAGGTAGAGCTCACTACCGGCGGCGACCTGGGCCGACACGCCAAAGACGTAGATCATCGCAGGCACTCCGATGAAGCCGCCGACGCCGATGGTCCCGGCGAGATACCCGGTGGCGAGCCCGCAGATCATGACCACCCACAGCGACACCCGGACGTCGGCGACCGGGAAGTAGATCATCGGGTG
>CAZQYU010000043.1:14698-16887 GCA_964597585.1 uncultured Thermoanaerobaculia bacterium | reverse complement strand
GCGGCGGCGAGCACGGTGTTGACGAAGACCTCGTCGTGGATCGGCAGGTGTCCGTGGTCGGAGACCATCACGAAGGCGTCGCGGGTCGGGTCGATGAGCCGCGTCATGTCGCCCACCGAGCGGTCCACCGAGCGGCCGATCCGCTTGAGGCCCTCGGCGGCGGCGAGCGCCTTGCCGGGGCTCCACGCCCACTGGTCGCGCTCCACGATCAGGCTCGAGTGCTGGTACTCGTCCGGGGTCGGGTGATAGCCCATCAGGAGGCGGGTCGGCTCGGTACGCACGATGACCTCGATCGCGCCGTCGATCCAACGGTCGAGGCGCTCTGCCTGCTCGAGGTAGGTGTCGAGGTCGATGCCCCGGAGGACATCGAGCCACCACGCGGCGAGCTCGTGGTCGTCGGGCGCCCCGGGCCACGGCCCGAGCTCGGCTTCGAGCCGGTTGGCGAGGCCGTCGGGCCAGGCGAGCAGGCGCCAGAACGCACCCCGGTACAACCTGACCGCGCCCGAGCCGCGGTCGAGACGCAGGACCTTGGCCCACGACCGCCAGTGCTGCGGCTGCGCCTCGGAGAAGGCGGGCCTCTCGGCGTCAAGGGGCAGCCAGCCGAGCTCGCCGGTGAGCTGCCAGTCGCCGGGCCCCGGGCCCCGCAGGGCCACCCCGTCGTAGCGCGCGACGCCGTCGTCGGCCTCGTCGAATGCGGCAACCTCGATCACCAGCGGACCGCCCGAGCTGCCGTAGACCTCGACCGGGAGCCGCCACTCGATCGCGGGCAGGCCGTCGGCCGAGGGCAGGTCGGCGGCGGGTTCGGCTTTCCTCGGGTCGAGGGCGACCACCTCACTGGTGGCGAGCGGGCGCGTCGGCCACGCGACGCCGACGTCTGCCGAGCGCTCGGGCGTGCTGCCGTCCACGTTGGGCCACAGCACGGTCGCGGTCGGCACACCGGCACGGCGAGCCGCAAGCCAGAGCGTGTCCGCCTCGATCGGTGCTTCGAAGCCGGACATCCGGTCGAGGATCGCCCCACCGGCCGGCCGGAAGAGGTTCGAGATGATCCCGGTCGCCGAGGGCCACGCCCCAGTGGCGAGGGTCGCGTGGTTCACCGCGGTCAGGGTCGGGGTCACCATGCGCAGGCGGCGCACCGCGAGGCCGGAGGTGGAGAGGGGGACGAGCCCGTTCGGGTCTGTCGCCACGCCGGAGGCGATCCAGCCCCAGCCGAGGTCGCCGCCGACGCCGTCGTAGGAGACCATCACCACCCGCCGGGCCTGGACCGGAGCGGGCGGACCCGAGCGGCAGCCGCCGGCAGCCGCCAGCAGGGCGGCGAGGGTGACGATGGCACAACGACCAACGCGGCTCACCGCGCGATGGTACCGCGAGGACGGCTCGGCGGAAAGCCCATCGGGCGTGGCGCCCGGTGGGCTTTCCGCCGATCGTCCTTGTAGTGAGCTGCGCTCATCGAGATAGTGCGGGACCTTGAACACGTCGCGCGGAGAAGTGACATCGTGTGTCGTGCAAGGCTACGATCAGAAGCGACACGACGTGACTTCGGCCCCCGCCGAGCCCAAGGAGCCGAGAGTGACCGACCACGGGGACCTCAACGAGTTGTTGCGGGCGACTCCATTCGGCGAGCTGGATGCGGAGCATCTTGCGGGCGTGGGCCGCCTGTTCGTGCGTCGGCGGGTGGCGAAGGGAGCGGTCGTGTTCCTCGAGGGGGACGAGGGTGGCCGCTTCTTCGTGGTCGCTCATGGGCTGTTGAAGGCGTTCCGTCATACGCCGCCAGGGCGCGACATCACCGTGTTCACCCTGAATCCCGGCGAGTTCTTCGGCTTCCTCCCGCTGCTCGACGGCGGCTCTTACCCGGTGTCCGTGTCAGCACTCACGTCGTCGACGCTGCTCGTGCTGCACCGGCCGGATTTCCTGCGTTTCACCCAGGGCGATCCGCGGTTCTGCCTCGCCCTCCTGACCCACCTTGCGCGACGCCTGCGGGGATGCCTCGACCAGGTCGAGATGCTGGGGCGGCAGGGGGCGGTGGCGCGAACCGCCCACGCGATGTTGAGCCTGGCGGCGCCCGGGGACTCGTCCAAGGGATTGACCGAGGTGGCGCTGCCGTACACCCAGACGGAGCTCGCCCAGCTCCTTCACATCACCCCGGAAAACCTCTCGCGGGCACTTGCCAGGCTCCGTCGGCGCGGCCTCCT
>CAZQYU010000043.1:0-14598 GCA_964597585.1 uncultured Thermoanaerobaculia bacterium | reverse complement strand
TCACCCCGGAAAACCTCTCGCGGGCACTTGCCAGGCTCCGTCGGCGCGGCCTCCTCGAGCGCACCGGCCCACGGGTGTACCACATTCCGAACGTGCCCCTGCTCCGCGCGGCCGCCGACGGCAACGACTAGCCCGCACTATTCACCAGACTTCTGCTGCGGCCGGCGTTCAGCGGGAGGACTTGTCGCGCGACAAGGCGGGAGACGTCCCGAGACCCCATCGTGTGTCTCGGGAGGACAACGATGAGAACAGCACATCTCATGCTCGCCGGAGTGCTGGCGGTCGCCTCCGCCGCCCACGGCGCACAGCGACTGACCCTGGCTGACGCCGAAGCGAGGGCTGCCAGCGCCAACCCCAGAGTGCAGGCCGCCAAGCTCGAGGCGCTCGCGGCCGCGCAGCGCAGCGCCGAGGCGAGGGGACGCCACTTCGGTGAGCTGGACCTCGTGGGCAACTACAGCACCTTCGAGTCACCGCGGCTGGTCCGGCCGATGTCGATCGAGCTGTTCAAAGACCCCGCGGCGGGTTTTTCCCAGCTTCCCTGGGACAGCAACCAGGTGCACTACGGTGTCGCGTTCCAGATCCCTCTGCTCGCCGCCGGGAGCCTGCGGGAGGGAGACCGCATCGCGGCCCTGGCCCAGTCCGCCGCCGAGCGGATGGCACAGTTCAGCCGCGAGGAGCTCCGCACCCGTGTCCGTTCGGCCTATCGCTCCGTCCTGCTCGCCGGCCACGCCCTGGCGGCGGCCGAGGCCTACCATGATGCGCTCGCCAGGGACGAGGCAGATGCCCGGCTGAAGGTGAAGGTCGGCGCGCTCGCACCGGTCGACGCCGCCAAGATCACGTTTGCCCTGCGTGGGGCCGAAGCGCAGGTCGGCGCACTGACGGCCCAGGAACGCACGGCCGAGGCCATGCTGGCCGCCTTCCTCGGTGAAGAGCCGCCGGAGCACGGTTACGAGCTTGCGGACCTGCCGCAAGAGCCGGTCATCTCGTCGCCGGCAAAGGAGGTCGTGCAGACCGCGCTCGCCGAACGGCTCGACCTCTCGGCGGTGCGGCAGACGACCCTGGTCGCCGAGCGCAGGGAGGCGCTCGCCAGGAAGGCGTTCGGTCCCCATCTGGCGCTCGAGGGCAGCTGGCTGCGCAACGACGCCCCGTCGCTCGACCACGCGCTCGACACCCATGAAGTGTCCCTGGTGTTCAAGCTGCCCCTCTTCGACGGGCAGACCAGGGCCCACGCCCTCGAGAAGGCGCGGCTCAAGCTGCAGGCCGCGCGGGAGCGGGAGCGGGCGAAGGAGCTTGAGGTCTCGACCCAGGTGGCGGACGCCCGTGGCCGTATCGAGGCCGCGCGCGCCCAGCTCGCTGCCGGCAAAGCGCAGGAAGCGCTGGGTTCCGAGGTCGCACGCGTCGAGCACCTCAAGCTCGAGCAGGGCACCGGCAAGATGGAGGACTATCTCGCCGCCCGGGCCCAGGAGATGCAGGGTGAAACCAGCTACTGGCAGGGCCTCTACGGCCTGCAAAACGCCGTCGACTACCTCGAGTTCGTCACGGCCCAGGGAGGCCAACATGAGTAGAAGACTCCTCGTCGTCGCACTCGCCCTCGTCGTCGTGGCCGTTCTCGCGATGACGCTCATCCACAAGAAGCGGGCGCTCGCCCACCTCACGCCGCCTGCGAGCCCGCCGACGCCGGTCCGCACAGCGGTTGTGCGGGACGGAGCGGTGAGTCACGGTCTCGAGACCGTGGCGCTCGTCGAGGCGGAGACCGCGGCGACAGTGGCCGCCCAGGTTCACGGGACCATCCTCGAGATGCGCCGGCGAGAGGGTGACCACGTCAGCGCAGGTCAGGTGATGGCGTTGGTCGACCCTCGCACCCTCGACGACGCCGTCGACACCGCGCAGGCACGGCTGGCCGCGGCCGCAGAGGAGTACGGCAAGCAGCAGGCGATCTTCGCCCGGGACAAGGCGCTGCTCGACGGCGGCGCCATCGCCCAACAGGCGTTCGACATCTCCAAGGCGCAGCTCGCCGGGGCCCAGGCCGCACGGGTCGCCGCCGAGAAGGCGCTGCAATCCGCCAAGGTCGTGCGCTCCCATGCCTCGGTGTCCGCGCCCTACGCGGGCGTGGTCGTCGCCCGCCTCGCCGAGCCCGGCGACCTCGCCTTCCCTGGCAAACCGCTGTACTCGATCCAGATCCCCGGCCCGGTCAAGCTCCTCTCGAAGCTGGCTCAGGACCAGGTGGCCGAGCTTCACGTCGGCGACGACGCGACCTTCACGAGCGGCGGCGCCACCGTGGTGGGACGGATCAGCCGCATCTACCCGGCGCTCGACGCCGCCCACCTTGGCTCGGTGGAGACGGCCCTGCCCAATGCGCCGTTCGGCCTGCCGGCCGGCGCCACGGTGGGCGCTCGCTACACAGCCAGCGCGGTCCACGGGCTCGTCGTGCCCAACGAAGCGCTGCTCGTCGGTCTTGAGCGCACTCTGGTGGTGAAGGTCGAGGCCGGCGCGGCGAGGCCCGTACCGGTCACGGTTCTGCGCCACGGCGGCGACGGCGCCGCAGTGCAGGCAGAGGAGGGCGATCTGAAGGTGGGCGACATCGTCGTCGTGGGCCTGCCGAGCGAGCTGATGGCGCTCACGGCGGGCACGCCGGTGGCCGCGAGCGGAGGAGGCGCGTCATGAGCTTCGTCGGCGCCTACGTGAAGAAGCCCCACCTGTTGCTGTCCCTGGTGCTGTTGCTCGCCGTGGTGGGGGCCGTCGGGTTCTTCAGAATGCCGGTCAACCTCTTCCCCGACAGCGAGCGGCCGCAGATCGCCGTGGTCACGGTGTGGCCCGGCGCCTCGGCCGGCGACGTGGCGAGTGACGTGAGCCGCGTGATCGAGAAGGAGCTCAAGACAGTCGAGCTGGTTCGCCGCGTGACCTCCAGCGCCAACGACGAGGTCTCGGTGGTGACGGCGGAGTTCGAGTACCGCAAGGGTCTGGACTCGGCGGCCACCGACGTGTCCAACTCGCTCAACACGATCCGCCCCCAGCTGCCGCCCGACATCCGGCCGTTCCAGGTGTACAAGGTGTCCTCCGCGACGCCTGCGGTGCTGACCCTGGCGGTGACGCCCAAGGAAGGCTCGCACCTGGACCTCGCCCAGGTCCGACGGCTGGCCGAGAACCCGATCAAGGAATCGTTGCTGCGTTTGCCGAACGTCGAGAACGTGGAGGTCTTCGGCGGCTACCAGAGCGTGGTGCAGGTCGATCTCGACCCGAACCGGCTGCAGGCGTTCCACCTCAGCCCTGGCCAGGTCGTCGAGGCGCTCAACACCTGGAACCGCAACACTCCGGAGGGCCTGGTGCTGTCCCAAGGCAGCCAGGTCCTGCTCAAGAGCCAGGGGGAGTTCGTCCGGCCGGAGGAGGTGAGCAGCGTCGTCGTCAGCGCCTCACCCGGACCGCCGGTCTACCTCAGGGACGTCGCCGACGTCCACGTCGGCATCCAGGAACGCCTGTCGGCGTTCCACGGCAACGGCAAGCCGGCGATCGGCATCAACATCCAACGCGCCCTCTCCGGCTACGCGCTGCCGACGATCCAGTCCGTGCTCGGCCATCTGCCGAAGCTGGAGCAGCAGTATCCGGGGCTCGAGTTCACCGTCGCCGACACCCAGGGCGAGCTGATCTCCACCAGCGTGTCGAACATGGTCGACGCCCTGCGCGACGCCATCATCATGACCGTGATCGTCATCTTCCTCTTCCTCGCCGACTCCAGGGGGATGCTGCTGGCGGGGATCTCGATCCCCTTCACCTATCTCATCACCTTCGCCTTCATGTGGCTGTTCGGTTTCGAGTTCGACATGGTGACGCTGACCGGCGTCATCCTCGGGGTGGGCATGCTGCTCGACGACGCCATCGTGGTGCTCGAGAACATCGAGCGTCACTATCAGAAGCTCGGGCAGAAGCTCGAGGACGCCGTCGTCGGCGGGACCCAGGAGGTCATGCTCGCGATCCTCTCCGGCACCTACGCCACGGTCGTGGTGCTGGTGCCGATCATCTGGATCGGCGGGTTCGTGCAGACCGTACTGCGGCCGCTGAGCCTGACCCTGTCGATCGCGCTGATCGCCTCGTACCTCGTCTCGGTCACGATTCTGCCGATCCTGGCACCGTTCATCCTCCGCCTCGGCGGCAAGGTGGAGCGTTTCCGCTGGGAGCTCGCCCTCGACCGCGTCGTCCAGGGCAAGGTGCTCCACCCGATCCAGGAGTTCTTCGTCAAGACCTTGGCCGTGGCGCTGCGACACAAGCCGCTCTTCATCATGCCTGCGGTCATGCTCCTGGTCTTCTCGGGTCGGGTCGTGATCCCACTGATCGGCCGCGACCTGATGCCGCCAATGGACACCGGGATCTTCCGCGTCACCTTCGAGAGCTACCCCAACACCCCCCTCGATCGCACCGAAGCGCTGCTCGCCGCCGCGGAGAAGGCGATCTGGAAGCAGCCGGGCGTTACCATGACCTCGGCCACTCTGGGGTCCGAACCGGGCGTGCTCTCGTTCGGGTCCGGGCGCAACCCGCAGCAGGCGTTCGTGACGGTCCACATGGTGAACCGCTTCAAGCGTAAGGAGACGCTGTGGGCGATCGAGGGAAAGGTCCTCGCCCAGCTCCAGAAGATCCCGGGCATCCGCTTCCCGGCAGTGTTCGACTACGGCGCGACACCGCTGTCGACAATCCGCTCGACCGTGGACCTCATGATCTCCGGTCCCGACCCCGTCGTGCTCGACGGCCTGCGGAAGGACGTACAGCACCGGCTCATGACCGTCGGCGGGATCACCTCGGTGGTGCCCACCTGGACGCTCGACCGGGTCGAGTACCGGTTCCTCCCCGACCCCGAGCGCCTGGCGATCTACGGCGTCAACGCCGCGGCGGTCGCGGCGCAGGTGGGCGGCCAGGTGCGCGGGTTCCCGGCCACTCGGTTCCGCGTACCCAACCAGGACTCCTTCGCGGTCTGGGTCCAGGCCGAGGCGACCCGCCGCGACAGCCCGACCCGCCTCGAGACCCTCCCCATCCTCACCCCGCGCGGGACCGTGCCCCTCGCCAGCCTGGGGCGGATCGAGACCGCGACCGTGCCGACGCTCTACACCCACCAGGACATCACGCCGACGGTCGACCTGCTCGGCTACCGCGACGTCCAGGCCGTCACCCACATCAACGCCAACGTGGACAAGGCGCTTGCCGGGTTGGAGCTTCCCGCCGGTTACACGATCACCGAGGAGGGTGAGCGCACGACCATGGACGAGGCGTTCTCGGCCCTGATGGCGGCGCTCGTGCTCGGGCTCGTCCTGCTCTACTTCTCACTGATCCCGGCGTTCAAGTCGTTCCTGCACCCGCTCACCATCATGGTGGCGATCCCTCTGGGCATGATCGGCGCGACATGGTCGATGCTGCTGGTTGGCAAGCATCAGTGCATGCCCGCGTTCATGGGCATGATTCTGCTCGCCGGAATCGTGGTCAAGAACTCGATCCTGCTGATTGACTTCATCGAGGAGGCGCGGGGACGGGGCGAAAGTCTGCACGACGCATTGACCGAGTCGGTCCGCGTGCGCACTCGGCCCATCCTGATGACCGCCGTCGGTACTTCGGTCGGGATGCTGCCGATCGCGCTGCAGTGGGCGATCGGCCTCGAGCGCCTCTCGCCGCTGGCCGTGGTCGCGATCGGCGGCCTGATGGTGTCGACGTTCCTCACGCTGATCTACGTGCCGGTGTTCTACGACATGTTCGAGAACGCCAAGATCTGGCTCACCGCGGGTCGTCAGGTCCAGCCGGTGATGGAGGAGACACGGAGCAACTAGGCGGCTGTTGGGCATACGCTCCGCCTGCAGCCGCGAGGTTGAAGGGAGAAGGAAACCAGTGACCACACGGAGCGTTTCATTGGACGGGGTCAGCCGACCCGCCTGGATTCGACCCTCGAGCGAACGCCGACATGCGGCGCCGAGCATGCAAAGGAAAAGCCGATGAGCGATGACACGACTCGTTTCACGCCACCCGAATGGGCCTTCACCTTCCACGGCCACACGTGCCCGTTCATGCCCCTGGGCTATCGCATGGGCCTGCTGGCCCTCGAGAGGCTCGGCATCGAGCGCGAGAAGGACCACGCTCTGCATACCTTCCTCGAGATCGGCGAGGGCCATCCCCAGATGTGCCTCGGGGACGGCGTTCAGATCGCCACCGGCGCCACGTTCGCCAAGGGTCTGATGGAGAAGACCAACTGGGGGAAGCTGGCGGCCAGCTTCTGGTACCCGGGGAAGACTCCCGTGCGCTACGCCCTCAAGGCGTCATTTCTCGAGCACTTCGGGCGGTTCGAGTTCTTCGCGCTCCGCAAGCAGGGAATCGAGCCCTCCCAGATCCCGCCGGCCATCACCCAGGAGGTCATCGACTGGACGGTGGCCCAGCCCGATGAGGCGGTCTTCGCGGTCACCGACCGCCCCGACTTTCAGTACCAGCCAGCAAAGGGCTCGTTCAACAAGGCGGTGTGCTCGATCTGCGGGGAGGTCGTCTTCGAGCGCTACGTGCGGACCAGGGACGGGAAGCCGGTCTGCATCCCGTGCTCGGGGTACGGCAGGTAGGCCGGAGGGGGAGCCGGCGGCGCCGATCGCGGCAGCGCGAACCTCGAACCGGTCCGGCGCCGCCGTTTCCTCCCGTGCCGGGGCCTGCAAGGAGTTGCCGGATGAGCCGGCTCTTCTTGTTCGCTGCTTTGCACGGCCAGGCTCGCAGTGGGAGAAACCATGATTCTGTTTCTGGCGCCGTTGATCTTCCTCCTCATCTCCTTCGTGTTCTCCATGCTGGGGATGGGCGGAAGCCAGCTCTACATTCCCATCCTCTTCTGGCTGGGAATGGACTTCAAGACGGAGGCCATCCCTCTCGGCCTCCTGCTCAACGTCGTGGCCTCGACTTCGGCGGCAGTCACGTACATCCGAAACCGGTTGGTGGACTGGAAGGTTGCCCTCCCGTTCGCAGTCGGCATGCTCGCCATGCCTCCCGTAGGCACATGGGCCAACGTGTCGCTGCCCACGAGACCGGTCATCCTCATCTTTGCTGCCTTCACGACCCTCGCCGCCATCCTGACGCTGTCCGGCTGGAAGCCCAAGGAAGGCCTCTTGAGGGGTCGGCGACGCGTCGTCCTGGGTCTCGTGGCCGGCGGCGTTCTCGGTTTCCTCACGGGTCTCATCGGGCGGGGCGGCGGCAGCTTCGTCGTGCCCCTTCTCATCATGGCGGGCTTGCCGGCCAAAGTGGCCGCGGCAAGCTCGGCCGTCATCGTCACGGGGTCGGGGCTCTCCGGATTTCTGTCTCACCTCGCCACGCAGGCCCGCCCCGACCTGCTTCTGTGGCTGCTCTGTGCGGTGGCGGTGCTGCTGGGCAGTCAGGCGGGATCGCGCCTCATGGCGAAGAAGATGAAGTCGAGTGCTGTTCGGTACGTCTTCGGCGCTATCCTTCTGCTTGTGGCCGTGCTCCTGGTGGCGATGTGATCCATGCTCGACGGAGGTTTCCCGGAAGGAGTTCACTACCATCTCCAGCTCATCTGCAAGACCAACCGGGGCAGCGTCACCGACAACCGGGTCTTCCTTCAGGACGCGTACGTCGTGATCTCTGCCGTCCGCGCTTGGTCGCTCAAACTCGGCCAGTTCGTGCCGCCCTTCGCCGGTCTGTGGCTGCTCCTCCTCGCGGCGGCAGGCTGCGTCCACCTCCAGCCAGACCTGGCGCTGCTCTACCACGACCGGGCAAGCCATAAGGAGGCAAGGCCGCCGCTGGTGGGCATCCATGGCCTCATGGGCTCGGAGATCGTGGACCCGGAGACGGGGAAGGTGATCTGGGGGCGCGTGCGCGGCCTGCTCTCGACCACAGTCGACATGCGCCTCGCATTGCCCATCAAGCCGGGCGAGAAGACGAGCCTGGTCGCCGTGAGCTCGATCAAGAAGATCGCCGGGGTGGAGATCTACGGCGACATCGTCCGGACACTCACCGAGGACGGCGGGTACACCATGGTGAAGGGGCCAGGGCCTGTGCCCGAGGCTCCCTTCTTCCCCTTCGCCTACGACTGGCGCCTGAGCTGTGTAGAGAATGCCCGGCGGTTGTCGGCCTTCATCACTGCCATCGCGCGACGTCGCCACGACCCCTCGGTCAAAGTGGACATCGTGTCCCACTCCCTGGGCGGGCTCATCGCGCGCTACTACATCCTCTACGGCGGAGAAGACATTCTGGGTGAGAAGGCGGCGGTCCCGACCGAGGCGGGCGCGGCGCACGTCCGCAAGCTGGTCATGCTGGGAACGCCGAACATGGGAGCGGTCGCCAGCCTCCTGGCGCTCATCGACGGGACCCGGGTGGGCTTGGCGCGCATTCCTGCGGAGCTGCTCGCCACCATGCCCTCTTTGATGGAGCTCATGCCCTCCCCCTCCGAGACCGTCCTCTTTACGCCATCGGGCCGGCCCGTCCCCCTGGACATCTACGATGTGAAGACGTGGGAGCACGAACAGTGGGGCATCTTCGACCCGCGGTCACGCCCCGGCATCCTCCGGCGCTACCTCGCTCTGCACCCCGGCCAAAGCGAGGCGCAGGCCGAGACCTACCTCCGGGCGCTGCAAGGGCATTTCGGGGTGCTGCTTCGCGAGGCCAAGGCCTTTCACCTGGCCCTTGAGGCCGGGCCGGTGCCATCCTCCGTGCAGACGCTTCTGCTGGGCGGCGACTGCACGCCGACGCTCCGCGGGCTGGTGGTGGAGCCGGAGGGAGGCCGCTGGGTGGTGCGCCGGAAGCCCGAGGAGGTGCGGCACCCGGTGGCGGGGGTGAACCTCGCCGGCCTCTTCCACGGTCCGGGCGACGGCGACGTGACCAAGTCGAGCCTGCTCGCCGAGGTCCCCGCGAGCGCCTTGAGCCAGGCGCATACCGACCTGCCCTACGCCCTCGCTGGCTTCATCTGCGAGGAGCACATGAAGCTCGTCAAGAACTGGACCTTCAGGGACAATCTGCTCAACTTCCTTCTCTACGAGCGCATCCCCGCAGCCGCCGTTTGTTCTGAACCGGGGCCGTGAGGGTGCTCCAGTCTCCCCTCCCTTCACGGTCGGCCGACCCGGAGCTCTTGGCGGCACTGCTGGCGTCGGCCAAGCCGACGATGTCCCCGCGGTGAAGGCCGACGAGGACCGGGGTCACGGAGGAATCCCGGAACTCCATCGCATCCCTCCAGGCTCAGATCAGGAACAGCGTCGAGCGCAGGGTTTCGTAGACACCGACGCCGATGAAGACCGCCGCAGTGACCCGGCGGGCCCAGATCTCGAAGGACTGGACGCGGTCCAACGCCCTGCCCAGCCAGCCGACCCCCGCTGCGAGCAGCACCGCGAACGCCGCGACCGGAAGCGCGGTACCGATGCCGTAGAGGGTCGGCAGCAGTAGCGGCGACCCGCGGTCAGCCGCCAGGGGCACCAGGCTGCCGAAGAATAGACCCGCCGACACCGGACAGAACGACAGGGCGAAGACGATGCCGAGCGGGGCGGCGCCCCACAGCCCCCAGCGATCGATGCGTTGCCTGAACCCTTCGCTCACGCGGAGGCCCGGCAGATTGAGCTTGAAGACGCCGAGCAGCAGCAGGCCGACAGCGATCAGGAGGGGCCCGAGGGCGCGGTGGAACCCGCCCTGCAGAAAGCTCGAGACCCGTACCATGGACATCAGCGACCACACCGAAGCCGATCCGAGCGCCACGTAGGCCACGGTCCGCCCGGCGGTGTACAGGGCGCCGGACAGCAGCACCGCCCGGGCGCTGCCGACCTGCCGCCCGACGTACGAGACCGCCGCGATATTGGTGGCCAGCGGGCACGGGCTGATCGAGGTCAGCACGCCCAGCCATGCGGCGGATCCCGCGGCCAGCCAGGCGTCGTCCATCAGGTCGACCCGAGGAACTCGCGGGTGGCGTCACGAACGTAGGTGAGAAACCCGTCCTTGTCGCGGACCAGCTGCCAGACGAGCTTGAGGTTCTCGTATCGTGTCACCTGACCGTCGCGATACTCGACCAGCACCACGGACTTGGTGACCAGCTCGAAGTCCCTGACGAAGTGCCGGTTCTCGGGCTGGTCGACATTCACCACCCGCCACGCGAGGCGGCCGGTGGCGAGCTCGTCCACGAAGCCCCGGCTGACGGCCTCCTCGGCGTAGGCCTCGAGGGTGCGGCAGGTCGAACACCGGACGTTGCCGTGAAAGTAGAAGACGACGATTCCGTTGGCCGGGACGGGCGCACCTGCTTCGACGGTCGCTCCGGGCTCATCGGCACTGCTGGAGCAGGGATACAGAGCGAGAGCTACGGCGAGGACGACAAGCGACGACAGTGCGGACCGGTGTTTCATCTCGTCCCCCTAACTCAGCATCGACTTGAGCTCGTCAATGGACGGAACCCTGCCCTGGACCTTGAGCTGGCCGTCGACCACCAGGCCCGGGGTCATCATCAATCCGTACTTCAAGAACTGCTTGATGTCGGTCAGCTTCTCGAGCTCGTAGTCGATTCCGACCTGGTCCGCCGCCTGCCGCGTGAGCCGCGCGAGGTTCTCGCAGCGCGGGCACCCGGGGCCGAGGATGACAATTTTCTTCATGACGAACCTCCTATGCGATGAAAGTCCCGTAGATGATGCCGGTGATGGTGGCCATCGCCACCACCAGGCCGACGTAGACCGAGGTCTTCCGCCAGCCGATGACGCTGGCGATGACGATCATGTTGGGCAGCGACAGGGCGGGACCGGCGAGCAGCAGCGCGAGCGCCGGACCGGGTCCCATGCCCGCCCCGATGAGGCCCTGCAGGATCGGCACCTCGGTCAGGGTCGCGAAGTACATCAGGGCGCCCGCGACCGAGGCGAACAGGGTCGCGCCGAGGCCGTTACCGCCGACCGCCGTCGCCACCCACGCCGAGGGGATGAGCCCCTCGTGGCCGGGCCGCCCGAGCAGCAGCCCGGCGACCAGCACGCCGCCGAGCAGCAGGGGCAGGATCTGCTTGGCGTAGCCCCAGCTCGAGGCGAACCACTCGCCGAGCTCACCCCCGGAGGTCGCCGTCACGACCGAGAGCCCGAGCACGCCGGCGGTGAACGCGAGCCCGGGGTGCTGCGGCCACGCGAGGGCGAGCGCGGCGGTCGGCACGGCGACGGCCGCCGCTTTCCACCACGGCAGCGCGAACCAGCGCACCAGGACCGCACCCAAGCCGACAGCGCCGGCCGTGGTCAGCCACCACTTGGCGCGCCAGATCGCGAACCAGAGCCCTGTCGGGTCGTCGGGACGGGCCCAGTTGGCGAACACCAGGATCGCGACCTGGGCGGCGAAGAAGACGGCGGTCTGGCCGAGCGGCCGGACCCCTTCGGGCTCGGGCAGCGCCATCGCCGCGGCGACCCGCTCCCGCTCCGAGCGGGCGAAGATCACGGCCATGAGCGCCCCCACGACCACCGCGAACAGCACCGCGCCGACCGCCCTCGCAGCCCCGAGCTTGAGCCCCAGCACGCTCGCGGTGAGCACGACCGCGAGCACGTTGATCGCCGGGCCGGAGTAGAGGAACGCGGTCGCCGGTCCGAGCCCTGCACCCATAGTGTGGATGCCGGCAAACAGGGGCAGCACCGTGCACGAGCACACCGCGAGGATCGTGCCGCTGACCGCGGCGACACCATAGGCGACCAGCTTGGGAGCCCTCGGACCGAGGTACTTCATGACCGCGGCCTGGCTGACGAAGCTGGCAATGGCGCCGGCGATGAAGAAGGCCGGCACCAGGCACAGCAGGACGTGCTCGCGTGCGTACCAGCGGGTCAGGGCGAGGGCCTCGGTGACGGCGCCGTCGAAGCGGGACGAGCCAACCGGCAGCCAGAAGAAGACCGCGAAGGCGGCGAGCATCCACGCCAGGGGCTTCCACTCGGTCTTCCAGTCGATCATCTCGCGCTCCCCAGGAGTCGCGGTGAACCAATCTTGGCAATTTTGCCAAATAAACTGGAAAAAAAGGCCGCACTCATCCGATCTGCACCAGCCGGCCGCGTCCCGTCTCCTCGAGCACCGCCTCGACGCAGCCGAAGAAGTTGAGGATGCACGGCACCCGCAGGCGGTAGAAGACCTGGGCGCCGCGGCGGTCGTCGATTACGATCCCGGCCCGCTTGAGCAGCGCGAGGTGCTTGGAGACCGTGGACACGTCGGCGCCGATCATCTCGGTCAGCTCGCACACGCAGCGCTCGCCGCGCGAGAGCTCGTCGACGATGAACAGACGGGTGGGATGGGCAAGACCCTTCATCACCCGCGCCCGAGCTTCCATATGGACCCTGGTCTCGCCCTCGAGTCGACGTCGTTCCGCCATCATTTGGCAATATAGCCAAATGCTGACGGCTGTCAAGCGGTCCGCCGTGGTTGACAGGCGCAGTTGAAAGCGATATATCGCGATCTGACGATATGAATCAGCGGAGCGTTGCCACCGCCGTGACGATCACCCGCGCACTCGGCCATCCGGCGCGGCTGCGGACCCTGGCCATGCTGCGCTCGGGTGAGCTCTGCGTCTGCCAGATCACCGAGGTGCTCGGCCTCGCCCAGTCCACGGTTTCCACCCACCTGCGCGAGCTGAGGCGGGCGGGGCTGGTCAGCGAGCGCAAGGACGGGCGCTGGCTCTACGTCGCGCTCTCTGAAGACCCGGCCACGGCCCCGTGGATCGCGACGGCTCTCGCGGCGCTGTCGGACGATCCCGAGATCGCAGGCGACGCCCGCCGGGTGGAGGAGCTGCGCCGCCTCCCGGTCGAGGACCTGTGCCGGCTGGGCTACGAGGCAGCCAAGGCCAGGGCGAACGCGACCACGGTTGCCCAGCACGACCGACACGGACCAGGAGGATGCGAGTGAACGCACACCAAGGCGTTGCCAGGAAGCTCTCCCTGCTCGACCGCTACCTGACCCTGTGGATCTTCCTCGCGATGGGCATCGGCGTCGGCTGGGGCTCCCTGTGGCCGTCGGTGGCCGGCTTCTGGAACCGGTTCTCGGTCGGGACGACCAACATCCCGATCGCGATCGGGCTCATCCTGATGATGTACCCGCCGCTGGCCAAGGTCCGTTACGAGGAGCTCGGGCGGGTGTTCCGGGACTGGAAGGTGCTCGGCCTGTCCCTGGTCCAGAACTGGGTGGTGGGACCGATCCTGATGTTCCTGCTCGCGATCGCGTTCCTGGCCGACAAGCCCGAGTACATGGTCGGCCTGATCATGATCGGCCTCGCGCGCTGCATCGCCATGGTGATCGTGTGGAACGAGCTCGCTCAGGGCGACACCGAGTACTGCGCCGGCCTGGTCGCCTTCAACTCGATCTTCCAGGTGTTGTTCTTCTCGGTGTACGCCTACGTGTTCATCACCGTGCTGCCGCCACTGTTCGGCCTCACCGGCGCCGAGGTCCACGTCTCCATCGGCCAGATCGCCGAGAGTGTCGCCATCTACCTCGGCATCCCCTTCGCCGCCGGCGTCCTCACCCGCTTCACCCTGATCGCGCTCAAGGGCAAGAGCTGGTATCACTCCCGGTTCATCCCCATGATCAGCCCGATCACCCTGGTCGCGCTGCTGTTCACGATCGTGGTCATGTTTTCCCTCAAAGGCGAGTACATCGTCGAGCTCCCGCTGGACGTGGTGCGGATCGCGATCCCGCTGCTGATCTACTTCGTCATCATGTTCCTGGCCTCGTTCTACATGTCGTGGAAGATCGGCGCCGGCTACGCCCGCTCGGCGACCCTGAGCTTCACCGCCGCCTCGAACAACTTCGAGCTCGCCATCGCGGTCGCCATCGCCACCTTCGGCATCGACTCCGGCGCCGCCTTCGCCGCCGTCATCGGTCCCCTGGTCGAGGTCCCGGTCCTGATCGCGCTGGTCAACGTCGCGTTCTTCCTTCGTCGGCGGTGGTTCGGCGGCGCCGCGGCCGCGGCATGAGCGGCGTGCCGGCGTCCGGCGCCGCCGCGTATCTGGCGGCGCGCGCAGACGAGGCCGAGCTCATCACCCCGGCACGCCGGGCGCTGCTCGAGCGTCTCGCGGCGTTCGTCCACGACCGCCGCGAACGCCGCGATACGGCGCGCCTCGTCTTCGTCTGCACCCACAACTCGCGCCGCTCGCAGCTGGCGATGGTCTGGGCCGCGGCCGCCGCCGCCCGCTTCGGCCTCGACGGCGTCGAGGTCTTCTCCGCGGGTACCGAGGCGACCGCTTTCCACCCGAACGCGGTCGCGGCGCTGCGCCGGGCGGGCTGCACGATCGCGGTTGCGGACGGCGCGCCCAACCCTCACTTCCGTATCGTGTTCGACCCGAGCGCGCCACCGATCGAGACGTTCTCGAAGACCCTCGACCACCCGAGCTTGCCCCGCAGCGGCTTCGCCGCGGTGATGACCTGCTCGGAGGCGGACGCCGCGTGCCCGGTCGTTCCGGGGGCGGCAGCCCGGATCTCGCTCCCGTACGAGGACCCAAAGGCCGCAGACGGGACCCCGCAGGAGAGCGCGGCCTACGACGCGAGCTGCGCCGAGATCGCCCGCGAGATGGCGTGGACCTTCGCACGAGCCGCCGGCCGGACTTGAACCACAGAGGCTCAGCGCGGACGCTGCCCGCAACCCAGCGCCGCAGGGTGGACGTGCTCCAGATC
>CAZQYU010000042.1:0-17237 GCA_964597585.1 uncultured Thermoanaerobaculia bacterium | reverse complement strand
GCAGGTTGACGTTCTGGACCAAGTCGCCGGGCGCCGCCGTCACCCAGCCGGCAGCACAACAGCACAGCACAAACGCGAGAGCACTCCTTCGCATCGGACTTCCTCCCTCATAGACCATCATGGTTCAGCCGGGCAGGGCATGTGGACTCGAATACTGACTGATACCTAGTATAAGCTGACTGTGGCGAAATGCAACCCCATGAGCCGAGAATCGTTCAAGTACACCGTTCGAGCAGACTTTCGGACGGACAGAGCTGACACAATGGGCCGCCACAGCGTGCCCCGGTGTGGCTGTCGAGAGGCCCGGCAGCTGGGCCCACACGGGCCCCGTACAATGGCCCCGTGACGGCGAGCGGTTCACGCTGGTTCCAGATGCTCGAGGCCACCGGGTGCGAGGTGCGCCGGGACGACCTCACTCGCAACCTCTACGCCACCGATGCGTCGATTCACCAGGTGGTTCCGGCGGCGGTGGCCTTCCCTCGTGATGCTGCGGAGACCGCGAGCGTGCTGTCCGCGGCTGCCGGGGCGGGCCTTGCCGTCACGCCTCGTGGCGCAGGGACGGGGCTCGCCGGTGGTGCGCTCGGCGACGGGCTGGTGCTCGACCTTGCCCGCCGCACCCGCTGGATCGCCAACCTCGACCTCGAGCGGCGAACGGTACGAGTCGGGGCGGGGGTGGTGCTCGACCAGCTCAATGCGTTCCTCAAACCGCACGGGCTGTGGTTCGGGCCCGACGTCGCAACCTCGTCGCGGGCGACCCTGGGCGGGATGATCGCCAACAACTCGTCCGGCGCCCACGCCCCGGTCTACGGCACGACCGTCGACCACGTGGTCTCGCTGGAGGTCGTCCTCGGCGACGGCACGGTATCCGAGGTCGGCGCAGAGCTCGACGGGCTGCCGACGATCCGGGAGCGCGCCAATGCCCTGGTGACGGCGCGCGCCGACGCGATCGCCGAGCGGCTCCCGCCCGGGCTGGTCAAGCGCCGGCCGGGGTACGGTTTCGAGCGCTATCTGGGGGCGACCGGCGACCTCAGTCGTCTCGTTGCCGGCAGCGAGGGCACGCTGGCGGCGATCACCGCCGCCGAGCTGCGGGTGGTGCCGCGGCCGACGTGGCGGGGGTTGGCGGTGATCTTCTTCGCCTCGGTCGAGGAGGCGATGGCGGCCACGGTCAAGCTGCTCGATCTCGGGGCGGCGGCGATCGAGCACATCGACCGCCTGCTCTTCGACCAGACCCGGGGCCGGCTCGCCTTCGCCCGCGCCCGCGCTCTCCTTGACCTCGACGAGCGCCCCTGCGAGGCGATGCTGGTGGTCGAGCTGTTTGACCACGTGGAGGACGGTCTCGCCGAAGTCGCGCGGCGCAAGCTCGGGCTCGACACACTGCTGATCACGGACCCGAATGAGCAGGAGTTGGTGTGGTCGCTGCGCCGCGCCGGCCTCTCGCTGCTCACCAGCCGCCGCGGACCGGCCAAGCCGACCACCGGCATCGAGGACGTGTGCGTGCGCCCGGAGCAGCTCCCGGCCTACGTGGCGGGCCTCAAGGCGCTGCTCGAACCGCTCGGCCTCGAGGCCTCGTTCTACGGCCACGCCGCGTCGGGTGAGCTCCACGTCCGCCCCACCCTCGACCTTCACACCGCAGAGGACGTCGCAGCCCTGCGCCGTATTGCCGACGGCGTGTCCGAGCTCACGCGGCGCTTCGGCGGCTCCCTGGCGGCCGAGCACGGAGTCGGCATCACCCGGACGGCGTACCTCGCCGAGCACCTCGGGCCGGAGCTGGTCGAGCTGACCGCGGAGGTCAAGCGGCTGTTCGACCCTCGCGGCGTGCTCAACCCGGGCAAGATCATCGACGACGGGCGGTTCCGGATCGACGCCGACCTCCGGCAGGGCGCAGGGACCGAGATCCGGCTGCCGTTTCATCCACAGATGCACTTCGTCGACCGCGATGGCGCCTTCGTCGCCAACCTGGAGCAGTGCAACGGCTGCGGCTCCTGCCGCAAGGACGCGCCGACCATGTGTCCGACCTTCATCGCCACTGGGGACGAGGCGATGTCGACGCGCGGGCGGGCGAACACGATCCGCGCCGCCCTCGAGGGCCGGCTCGACGACCCGGTCGGCCGGGGGGTGCTCGCGGCCGGGCTCGAGGAGGTGCTGGAGAGCTGCCTTTCGTGCAAGGCGTGCAAAGCCGAGTGTCCGTCCAACGTCGACCTCGCCCAGCTCAAGGCCGACCTGGTCCATGCCCGCCACCGGCTCGACGGCGTCCCGCTGCTCGACCGGGTGCTCGCCGCGGCGGACCTGCTCGGGCGGATCGGGACGCGGACCGCGCCCCTGGCGAACGCGATGCTCGCCTCGCGGCCCGTGCGCTGGTTGCTGGAACTCATGCTCGGCCTCAACGCCGACCGTCCGCTGCCGCCATTTGCCAGCGAGCGCTTCGACCGCTGGTTTGCGCGCCGTGAGCCCGCGCCGGCGGGCGCCGAGCGTCACCAGGTCATCCTGTGGGACGACACCTGGGTGCGCTACCACGAGCCCGGGATCGGCAGGGCCGCGGTCGCGTTGCTCGAGGCAGCGGGGTTCGCGGTCCGGCTCGCCGAAGGCCGTGCGTGCTGTGGACGGCCCGCCGCCAGCCGCGGTCTGCTCGACGAGGCGCGCCGTCTCGGCGAGCACAACCTTGCGCTGCTCGCCGGCGGCGATACGCCGATCGTCTTCCTCGAGCCGTCCTGCTGGTCGATGTTCGTCGACGACTACCGTCAGCTCGGTCTCGCGGGCGCAGACGCGGTGGCAGAGCGGACGGTGCTGCTCGAGACCTTCCTCGCGACCGAGCTCGAACGGCGCCCGGACGCGCTGTCGTTCGCCGCCTCGGGGTTCGATGTGGCGATCCATGCCCACTGCCACGCCAAGGCCCTCGCGGACCTGGGCGCGATGGTCGAGCTGGTGGGGAAGGTCCCGGGGAGCCGTGCGCGCCTGCTCGACACCGGCTGCTGCGGCATGGCCGGGGCGTTCGGGATGGTGCGCGCGAAGGACCGGCTGTCCCGCGCCGTCGCCCGTCCGCTGCTCGAGAGAATCGACGCGCTGCCGGCGGGCGCCCTCCTGGTCGCCTCCGGGACCAGCTGCCGTCATCAGGTGGGGCAGCTGGCCGGGGCGCGTGCGCTGCACATGGCGGAGCTGCTCGCGTCGGCGCTCGAGGGACACGGCGAGGTGAGCTGAGGCGGCTGCGGCCCGAACCGAACGGGCCCCACGTGCGTTTCAGGTATCGGCAAGCTGCCACAAGGAGGTTCAGATGGCCGTTGCCTACGGCGAGACCCTCGGCTGCGCCTGGAGGCGGGCGCGCCGCATGCTGCTCGAACCTTTCGACCTCGGCACGTGGCTGGTGCTCGGCTTCACGGCATGGCTCGCCCGACTGGCGGGCGGCGGCGGTGGCGGCGGCTCGTTTCCCGTCCGTGATCTCCCTCACGTCGGCTCGAGCCGCGACTTCAGCGGGGTGCTGCGCATCCTTGAGCGCGAGTGGCACCGGCTGTGGGCCGAGACCCGGTGGGGGCCCCTGGTGATCGCCGGTGTCGTGCTCGCGCTCGTCCTGGTCGTGCTTCTGCTCTGGCTGAGCTCTCGCGGCAAGGTGATCTTCCTCGACAATGTCGCGCGCGGCAGGGCCGAGGTCAGGGAGCCCTGGCGTCGCCTCGGCCGTCTCGGTGACTCGCTGTTCGCCTTCCGCGTCGCCTTCGTTGCGGCGGCGCTGGGTATCGCCATCGTGCTCATCGTCCTCACCGTCCACATCGCGCACGGCCCGCTCGGAATCGTGACGGTGGCGGTCCTGTGGGCGACCTTCGCCCTGCTGTCCGCCTTCGTGCTGCTGCTGCTCGACAACTTCGTGGTCCCGATCATGGTCCGCTTCGATCTCCCGGTTGGCCGCGCCTGGGATGCTCTGCTGCCGTGGGTCTCGCGCGACCCGTGGGCGTTCGTGGTCTACGGCCTGATGCTGCTCGGGCTCGCGATCGTGGTCGGCATCGGGATCGTCGCGGGCGGCCTGATGTCGTGCTGCATGGGGTTCGTGCTGCTCGCCCTGCCCTACCTCGGGACCGTGCTTCTCCTGCCGATCCTGGTGACCTACCGAGCCCTCGGTCCTGAGTTCCTGAGCCGCGTGGACCCGGGCTTCGCGAACCTGCTCGACGAGCTCCCGCCGCGCCATTGACACGGAGCGTGTGCCGGTCAAAGCTTTCCGGGTCCGCCACCGGGCGGAACCGGAGGTGCCGATGCGACGGTCGATCCGACTCGCCATCCTGGTCCTGGCAGTGGCCACTGTCTGCCGCCCGGTGGGTGCGGCCGTACCGGTCGATCTGGAGCTGCTCGGAGAGGCCAGCCTTCCAACCGGGTTGAAGGTTGACAACCTCGAGGTCGGCGGGCTCTCGGGGCTCGCCTGGGACCCGGCGCGCAATCTGTGGATCGCGGTTTCCGACGACCGCGGGGTTGACGACCCGATCCGGTTCTTCACGTTGCGGATCGATCTCGAGGGTGGGCGTCTCGCCGCTGGCGGCGTCACCGTGGTCTCGGCGACCGTCCTCCACGACGCCGACGGGGCGCCGCTGCCGTCGTGGTCCGCCGATCTCGAGAGCATCGTACGCCTGGCCGACGGCACTCTCATCGTCGGCTCCGAGGGCGACCCGCCGCGTGGTGTCGCGCCCTTTCTGGCGCGGGTCTCCGCCGACGGACAGATGCTGGCCTCGTTGCCGCTGCCCGAGCGCTACCTGCCCACCGAGGGACGCGGCGTGCGCACCAACCTCGCGTTCGAGAGCATGACCCTGACCGAGGGCGGGCGCATGTTGTTGACCGCAACTGAGAACGCGCTCGCTCAGGATGGGCCTGAGGCGGCACCGGGTCAGGGCAGCCCGTCGCGGATCCTCGAGCTCGAGCTCCCCGAGGGGCGCGTGGAGGCCGAGTACGTCTACCCGGTCGACCCCGTGCCGGTCGCGCTGCGCCCCGGCGGCGGCTTTTCGACCAACGGCCTGTCGGAGCTGCTCGCGCTGCCCGACGGCGGCCTGCTGGCGCTCGAGCGCTGGTTCGCGGCCGGTGTCGGCCACGGCGCCAAGCTCTACCGAGTCGACCTTGAGGGCGCGACCGACATCGCCGGCGTCGAAAACCTCGCCGACGCCGGCAATGTGGTCCCGGCGACGAAGCGGCTGGTGCTCGACCTCAACACTCTCGGCATCGCCCTCGACAACCTCGAGGGGATGGCACTGGGCCCGGAGCTGCCGGACGGGCGGCGCCTGCTGGTGCTCATCAGTGACAACAACTTCAAGCCGGAGGTGCAGTGGACCCAGGTGCTGGCGTTCGCGATCGGGACCCGGCGCGGGACCCGGATCATGGACGTTCAGGGCGCCGACCACATCTCGCCTCTGCTCGGCGAGTGGGTCCCCGGTGTCGAAGGCGTCGTGACCGAGGTCCGCGCGCGCGGGGGCGACCGGGGCTTCTGGTTCCAGGACCCGGTCGGCGACGGCGACCCCGACACCTCCGACGGTCTGTTCGTCGCGCCGGCCGGCGCACTCGAGGTCGCCCCCGGTGACCGGGTCCGTGTCGAGGGCCGGGTCGCGGAGGTGGGGCGGCCGGACGACCTGCCCGCGACCCGCCTCGCCGAGGCCCGGGTGGAGATCCTGGGCCACGGCGCGCCCCTGCCGCCTGCGGTGGTGCTCGGCGCGGCCGGCCGGCCGCTCCCCGGCCGCAACGCAGAGGACGACGGGCTCGCCGTCTTCGACCCCGGCGAGGATGCCGTCGACACCTTCGAGGCGCTCGAGGGAATGCGGGTCCGGATCGACCGCGCCCGTGTGGTCGGGCCCACGAGTCACTACGGGGAGATCGTGGTGGTCGCGGACGACGGGATCGCTGCAGGTCCGTGGACGGCGCGGGGCGGGCTGCTCGGCACTGCGGACGATCCAAACCCCGAGGCGCTGACGGTGGTCGGACCCGGTGCCCCGGCCGTACGGGTCGGCGACCACTTCGCGGGTCCCCTGGAGGGGGTGCTGGACGCCGCGTTTGGCGGCTACCGGTTGGTTGTGGACTCCTTCCCGAAGCTGGTTCCCGGCGGGCTCGAGGCCGAGTCCACGAAGCTCGGCTCCGCCCCGGGCCGGCTCACGATGGCCACCTTCAACGTCGAGAACCTATGGCCAGGCTCGGATCGGCTCCCTCACGTGGGACGGGTCATCGCCGTGCAACTCGGTGCGCCGGCCGTCGTGGCCTTGGAGGAGATCCAGGACGACTCCGGTCCCACGGATGACGGGACGGTCACGGCGGCGAAGACGCTCGACGCACTGGTCGAGGCGGTCGTGGCGGCGGGCGGGCCCCGCTATGACTGGCTCGCGCTCGACCCGCACAACAACCAGGAGGGAGGGCGGCCGGGTGGCAACATCCGGGTGGCGCTTCTGGTCGATCCGGCCAGGGTGCGCGCGGTCCGCCGTGGCCCCGGCGGAGCTCGTCCGGTCGAGGTCGAGCCGGGACCCACTCTCGCGGCGAGCCCGGCGCGCCTCGAGCACCCCGCCTTCGCCGAGGATCCCGAGCGCGGCTTCTTCGCCGCCCGGCGGCCGCTGGTGGCCGAGCTCGAGGCGGCGGGCCGGCCGCTGTTCGTGGTCGTCGTCCACCTGAGCTCGAAGGGCGGTGACGACCCGATGCTCGGGCTGCATCAGCCGCCCCGGCGGTCGAGCGAGGCCCAGCGCCGCGAGCAGGCGTTCGCCGTGCGCGCCCTGGCGGACCGCCTCCTCGCCGCCGACCCGACGGCCCGGATCGTGATCCTCGGCGACTTCAACGAGCGCCAGGACAGGCCGCCGATGCGGGCACTGGAGGGCGGCGGGCTGGTCAACCTGACCTGGAGGCTGCCGGAGAACGAGCGCTACAGCTACGTGTTCCGCGGTAGCGGGGAGGACATCGACCACGTCGTCGTGAGCCCCTCGCTGGCGCCCGGGTCCGAGATCGACGTGGTCCACGTCGACGCCGAGTTCCCGGATGGCGAACGCGCCAGCGATCACGATCCGGTCGTGGTCCGGCTCGTCGTGGCGCCGGGACCCCGGTAACGGAGTGGATGAACCACAGAGCCATAGAGGCACAGAAAGAGAGACGCTGGGCCGTGACGCCGGCCGGAGCCGTGGCTGCAGCCGGCTTCACGGCTCGATGGCCTGTGTGGTGAGAATCCGTACTCCCGCAGAATCTGGGGACTGTGGGGGGCTTCGTCGCGAGGGCCGCGAGGCGGGTTCAGCCGGCTTGATGCCGACACCCCGGCCGCCGGAGTCGTAGCTGGGCTACGTTGAGGACGGCCGGGGTGGAGAAAGCGAGCCGGATGGGCCCACCTCGCGGTCCGCAGCAGAAGCCCACCGCGGTCGCCAGATTCAAAAGATGACGTGATCGATGTAGAACTTCTCCACGCTCACCGCCCCGGAGGCCAGCTCGTTCGCCTGGTCGGGCGTGAGACGGAAGGTGCCCGCAGGCTTGTTCCCCGAGCTCACGAGCTCGATCTCGAGGGCGGCGGGAGCGCTCGCAGGGTCAACCTGCTCGATCACCGAGTAGGCCTCGGTCATCACCTTCAGCGCCTCGAAGACCTGTTGCTGGGAGTCCGTGACTGCCTGGATGAAGAAGTAGTTTGGCTGGGTGCCCGCGCTCAAGCGATAGACGTAGAAGTGCTTGTCCTCGAACAGCTGGGAGAAGGCCTTCGTCATCCGCTGGTCGGCGTAGGGGACCGTCTGGAGGCGGATGCCGGGAGTCGGCGTCGGGCTGGGGGTGATGGCCGTTCCGAGCTCGGGGTTGCCCTGCAGGTCGATCGAGGCGTAGTGCCCGAGGGAGATCTTTGGAGTCGAGGTCGGCACCGGAGTTTCGCTGTTGAGCTCGTCGATGATCAGGGCGCTGCCCAGCCCGAGCTGGTTGTAGCGCTCGGTGGCGACGAGGTCGACCTGGTCGACGGGGAGGCTGGTGAGGGTTCCGGTCACGAGGGTGATCATGGCGTTGCGGCCTTCGATTCTCAGCGGCTCCCGGGCGCGGATGCGCGAACCGTTCTTGAGCACGACGATGTAGCCCTCGGCAGCCGCCATCATGAGAACAGCGAGCAATGGAACTGCAAGAATGACCACCCACCGGCGCATCGTCGGACCTCCGTTTCCCGATCAGTATACCGCGACAGCGCCCTTACCGCTTCAGCGGGTCGGTGGCGGTGTCGGATGCAACCCGCCGCAGGAGCTCGTTGCGTGAGCTCGATCCGGTCTTGCGGTAGAGGCTCTTGACGTGATCGCGAACGGTGTGGGGACTGATCCCGAGCTGCTCGGCAATCTCGTTCGCGGTGTGACCGATGACCAGCGAACGGAGCACCTCGACCTCGCGCGGACTGAGGCGATGCTGGCCGGCGAAGGTGTCGACCTGGAGCTCGGGCAGCAGAGACGCGCGGTGCAGATGGGCGATCACCGCCGGGTGTGACGTGAGAGTCCCACCCTCGGGCCGCACGCAGACCAGCTCGCATTGCAGCATGGTACCGTCGGACAGGGCGAGGCTTCCCTGCCAGTTGGAGTCGTCCTGCGAGCCGTCGACGAGGCCCTCAGCCACAGAGCACAGCAGGTTGAACAGGGGCTGCGGCGGTCCGCCTCCCCGACCAACCGTGAGGCCAACCTCGGTTTGGTGCGAGAGCAGACGATCCGCGGATGGGTTGGCGTACACGATCGCGCCGCCGCGGTCGAAGAGCAAAATCGCGACGTCGCTCGCGTCGAGAGCGCTCCGCAGAAAGGCGATCTGCTCCTGCAACCTGCGCGCGAGGAGCAGTTGGTCGAGGAGCTGGCAGGCGAGGCTTTCGAGGCCATCCGCCGGAGGGGACGTGGTGCCGAAGGTGAGACCCGCGCGGAAGCGACCCAGGCGCACGATCTCGAGGGAGACCCCGGGACCCTCTCGCCGACCGTTGCTGTAGCGGTGTACGGCGTTCGTTCCGTCGAGCGTAAGGTCGAGCTCGCACCAGTGCGCATCGACTGCTGCAGTGAGCGCGGCCAGCATCGCGGCAACCTCGGGATCGTCGCACGGCGGCGGTCGCAGGGGCAACAGCACGGGGGGAGACACCCTCATCTCATGTGATTATAGCGTTTCGAGATCCAGGGAGGCTCCCGATCGCTTCCGTCAGCGGACGCGTGCTCTGGGGCCAGTGCCCTTGACCGATGTGGGTCTCTCGCCTAGACTTCCAGCCTTATGCTGGAGAGCCTCCAGGAACGCCTTGCACGTGTGACCAAGACCCTTCGCGGCGAGGGCCACCTGACGGAGTACCATGTCGACACCGCGCTGCGCGAGATCAGGCTCGCGCTGCTGGCCGCCGACGTGAATGTCGAGGTGGCTGCGGGCTTCGTCGAGCGGGTCCGCGAGCGGGCACTGGGACACGAGGTCCTGTCCTCGGTCACGCCCGCGCAGATGGTGACCAAGATCGTCTACGAGGAGCTCGTTCGCCTGCTCGGCGGAACGACGACGGAGCTCGACTTCAAGGGACGGCCTGCCGTGGTCATGCTGGTCGGCCTCCAGGGCTCGGGCAAGACCACCACCGCCGCCAAGCTCGCCCTGTGGGTCAAGGGCAGGAAGGGGCTGTTCCCGCTCCTGGTCCCGGCGGACACCTCACGCCCTGCCGCGCGCGAGCAGCTCCTGGTGCTGGGCGAGAAAGCATCGATTCCGACCGTCGACACCCGCGACATGGACGATCCCGAGGCGATCGCCAAGCGCGCCCTGCGGGAGGCGTCGATCAAGGGCTATCAGGTCCTGATCTTCGACACCGCCGGCCGCCTCCACGTCGACGACGAGCTGATGGCGCAGCTCGAGCGCCTCAAGGCGATCCTGAAGCCGCGCCAGCTGCTGTTCGTCGCCGACGCGATGACCGGTCAGGATGCGGTTCGCTCGGCGCGCGCCTTTCACGAGCGTCTCGAGCTCACCGGCGTGATCCTGACCAAGCTCGACGGCGACGCCCGGGGCGGTGCGGCGCTTTCAGTCCGTGAGGTGGTCGGACGGCCGATCGTGTTCGCCGGCGTCGGCGAGCAACTCGACGGGCTCGAGCAGTTCCACCCCGACCGTATGGCGAGCCGCATCCTGGGCATGGGCGACGTTTTGACGCTGGTCGAGAAGGCGCAGGACGCGGTCGACGAACGCCAGGCTCGGCGACTCGAAGCGAGGCTGAAGAAGAGCCAGTTCGACCTCGAGGACCTGCGCGATCAGCTCGCCAGCCTTGCCAAGATGGGACCGCTCCAGCAGGTGATGGATCTGATCCCGGGGATGGGTAAGATGATGCCGGCCGGCGGGGTATCCCAGGAGCAGGAGCGCCAGCTGCGACGCATGCAGGCGGCGATCTCCTCGATGACACCGCAGGAGCGGCGTCACCCGCAAATCCTCAACGGTTCGCGCAAGCGGCGGGTCGCAAAAGGCTCCGGAACCTCGGTCGAGGAGATCAATCGCCTCTTGCGGCAGTACGGCCAGATGCGTAAGCTGATGAAGCGGCTGGGGAAGGCCGATCCGAAGGCCCTCAAGCGCCAGCTCGGTATCCGATGAACGACAGCGTGACCAGCGACCGCGTGGTGGTCGCTCGGAGAGGAGTGGGAAGATGTTGATGATCAGACTGCGGCGGGGCGGAGCGAAGCACGATCCGGTCTACCGCGTGGTGGTGTCCGATTCGCGCAAGCCTCCGACTGCCGACTACCTGGACCAGGTGGGCCTGTACAACCCGAACACCAACCCCCCGGAAATTCGCATCGACATGGACAAGGTTTCCGAGTGGCAGAGCAAGGGTGCCGGTGTTTCCGAAACCGTCCGCGCCCTCATCGGGAAGGTGCAACGGCAGGCGTGACGCCCGGCGGTCGCGACGAAAGGATCTCCCGTGAGCGCGATGAAAGACCTGCTGGAAGAGATTGCCAGGGCCCTCGTCGACAGCCCCGAGGACGTCCAGGTGGCCGAGGTCGAGGGCGAGCAGACCACCGTGCTGGAGCTCCGCGTCCGGACCGAGGATCTGGGCAAGGTGATTGGTCGCCAGGGCCGCACGGCCCGAGCGATCCGCACCCTGCTCTCGGCCGCCGGCATGAAGATCCACAAGCGCTTCGTTCTCGAGATCCTCGAGTGATGGAGACATCCGGGGAGCCCGAGGGCTCCCGCGAGTGGCTGATCGTGGGCGTTGTCGGCAAGCCGCACGGCGTCCACGGTGATGTCCTGGTCGAGATCATCACCGACTTCCCCGAGCGCCTCGTTGCCGGAGTCCGGTTCGGGCTCGGGCCCGACACAGGCCCGGAGGAGTTCCACGAAGCCTTCGCGGTGCGCTACCACAAGGGCCGGTGGCTGTTGTCGGTCACGGATCTTCGCCAGCGTGAGGACGTCCAGCCGTGGCGGGGACGCTTCATGTTCCTGCCGGAACAGGCGCTCGAGGAGCTGCCCGAAGGCTACTACTACGAGCACCACTTGGTCGGCCTCGAGTGCCGCTCGGCAGCCGGCGAGGAGCTCGGGGTCGTTGCCGGGCTCGACCCGAGCGGCGGTCAGACGCGGCTGGTCGTGCGCCGCGGGCAGCGCGAGTTCCTGGTTCCCTACGTCCCGGAAATCGTGCGTGCGGTGGATCTCGCGAGCCGAGTGGTGACTCTCGAACCCATCCCCGGTCTGCTCGACGACGACGCCGAGCTCGCCTGACGGCAGACACGGGACCTGCCACGACGACGGAACGACTCATGCGATTCGATGTCCTCACGCTCTTTCCGGCCCTGATCCATGCCTTTCGCGAGACGGGCGTGCTGGGACGCGCTGTGGCACGGGGCGACGTGGCGGTCGAGGCGCACGACCTGCGGGCGTGGGCGGGCAACCGATGGGGCCAGGTGGACGACGAGCCCTACGGGGGTGGCGCCGGTATGGTGTTGCAGGCGCCGCCGGTGCTCGCCGCGGTACGCGAGCTCGAGGCGGCGCCGCCCGGGCCCGGCCTGCGCGTGCTGCTCACTCCGCGCGGACGGGTGCTCGACCAGACGTTGGTGGAGGAGCTCGCCGGCACCTCCCGCGTCGTGCTGCTGTGCGGGCGCTACGAAGGCTTCGATGAGAGAGTTCACGAGATCCTGGATCCCCTCGAGATCTCGCTCGGTGATTTCGTTCTCGGTGGTGGCGAGGTTGCCGCGATGGCCCTGATCGAGGCGGTTGCGCGGCTGGTACCCGGGGTCGTCGGCGATCCGGAGTCGGTCGCTGCAGACTCCTTCGTCAATGGTCTGCTCGATTACCCGTGCTACACGCGACCACCAGTGGTGGAGGGACTCGAGGTCCCCCCGGTGCTGGTCTCCGGCAATCACGCGGCGGTCCGCGGCTGGCGCCTGGAGCGTGCGGTCGAGCTCACCGTAACCCGCCGCCCAGAGTTGATCAAGAAGAGCTGGGAAAGGCTCGACGACGACGCACGTATGATGGTGCGCCGCCTGGCCCCGGAGCTCGTCGAGTCGTGACGGTCGGGCGGCTGTGCGGCGTGCCGCGCGACGGCTACTCTGCATCGGTGTGGGGGTGAGATGAGGCGACCTGTACTCGTGATCCTGCTGCTGTGCCTGGGCGTGACCGTCGCCGTCGCCCAGGGCATCCTCGACGAGCCCGTCTTCCAGGCGCGCCTGGTCGCGGACCACGAGCCACTTGTCGCGGGCGAGTCGGCGCGGCTGGCCGTGGTCGTGACGGTCGAGCGCGGCTGGCACATCAACAGCGACGACCCGGGCGACGACTTTTCGGTTCCTACCACGATGGTGTGGAAGCTCCCAGAGGGCTGGCTGGATCCGGTCCCGAGCTTCCCCGACGGCGAGAAGCTGCGGTTCGACTTCTCTGAGACGCCGATCGAGGTCTGGCAGGGGCGGGTACTCATCCCGGTCGTGCTCACGGTGCCGGAGGGCGCAACCGGCCCCGTCCGCTTGACGGTAGGAGTCACCGCTCAGGCCTGCAACTCGAGCCAGTGTCTGGCGCCGACCGACGTCACAACGACACTCGAGACGACGGTCGCGCCGCCAGGAACGGTCGTCAACCCGACCAACGCCGACCTCTTCAGCGAGGCACAGGCGCCGCCGCAGCCCGCCGACGCCCAGGGTACAGCCGCCGGTGCTCAGGAGGCCGGGAGGCTGGCGGCGAAGTCCCTTCCCCTGCTCCTGATCGGCGTCTTCCTCGGCGGTCTGGCCCTCAACCTGACGCCGTGCGTGTTTCCGCTCATTCCGATCACGATCGGGTTCTTCGCCCAGCAGACCAAGGAGCGTTCGGGGGGGACCTTCTGGCTCGCCCTCGCCTACATGATCGGGATCGCCGCGACCTACTCGGTGCTCGGGGTGCTCGCCGCGCTCGGCGGCGCGCTGTTCGGCAGCGCGCTGCAGAGCCCGTGGGTGGTCGGCGTCATCGTCGCCGTGCTCTTGGCGCTCGCGGCGTCGATGTTCGGCCTGTGGGAGCTGCGCGTGCCGGGTTGGGCGCAGCGCGCCTCGGGCGGGCGCACCGGCGTCGTCGGGGCGCTGCTCATGGGCCTCATCATGGGCTTCATCGCGGCGCCCTGCATCGGGCCGTTCGTGATCGGGCTGCTGACCCTGGTCGGCCAGCGCGGTGACCCGGTGTTCGGCTTCACCGTGTTCTTCACCCTCGCCCTCGGTCTCGGGCTGCCCTACCTGCTGCTCGGGACCTTCACAGGCCTGGTCAACCGCCTCCCCTCGTCCGGCATGTGGATGGTCGGTGTTCGGCGCTTGTTCGGCGTGCTCCTGATCGCGATGGCCGCCTACTTCGCCGCGCCCCAGTTGCCCGCGGCGGTCGGCGGCTGGCTCATGCCGGTGGTGCTGGTGCTCGGCGCCCTCTACCTGTTGGTGATCGACCGGACCGGGCACGAGCAGCCCGCGATCGACCGCTCGATGCGCCTTGCGTCGGCGGTGATGCTGGCGGCGGGGGTCGTCTTGGCGCCGACGGTACGGCTGCACCAGGGCGGCGGGGAGACGGCTGCCGCCGGTCACCTGGATTGGGCGCCCTACGAGGCGAGTGCGGTCTCGGCCGCCATCGCCGCCGGCGGGCCGGTGATCGTCGACTTCGCGGCCGATTGGTGCGCTCCGTGCAAGGAGCTCGACGCGATCACCTTTGCCGACCCCGGCGTCCGCGAACTGCTCGAAGGGTTCACCCGGTTCAAGGTAGACCTGACCCGCGCCAACGCCACCAATCAGGTCCTGCAGCGAGAGTACAGCGTCCGCGGCGTGCCGACGGTGGTGGTCTGGAACGAGGGCGCCGAGCGCTTCCGGATCACGGGCTTTGAGCCGGCGGAGCGGTTCATGGGACGACTCCGGCGTGCCACCGGCGGCTGAAGGGACCGAGCCCGCCCGCTGGCGGCGGATCGCGCTCGGCCTGGTGGTCGCCACCATGGCCTACAACGCGATCGAGGCGGGCGTTGCCCTGTGGTCGGGCGTCGTCGCGGCCTCGATCGCTCTGGTGGGCTTCGGCCTTGACAGCGTCATCGAGCTGGTCGCGGGGGCGGCGCTGCTGTGGCGGCTGTCGGTCGAGGCCCGCGGCGCCGACCACGAGCGCGTCGAGGCCAGCGAGCGCGCAGTCCACCGCGTCATCGGCGTCACCTTCCTGCTGCTCGCGCTGTACGTCACGACCGAGGCGGGATGGGGGCTGTGGCGCCACGAGGCCGCCGCCGAAAGCCTGGTCGGCATCATCCTCGCCGTCGCGTCGCTGGTGGTCATGCCCCTGGTGGCGTGGGGCAAGCTGCGCGCCGCGCGGCGCCTGGGCAGCCGCGCCCTCGCCGCCGAAGCCAAGGAGACTCTGGCCTGCTCCTACCTGTCCTTGACCCTGCTCCTGGGGCTCGGGCTGAACGCCGCCCTCGGCTGGTGGTGGGCCGATCCGGTCGCGGCACTCGCGATGGTGCCGTGGCTCATTCGCGAGGGCCTCGAAGGGGTCCGGGGCGAAGCCTCGGAGGACGACGAATGAGACCCGCGGCGAGAAAGAACGGCTCAGCGCGGCGCATCACGCGCTCCTACGGAAGCCTGGCGACGAGTGTGGGTCAATCCTCTTCCGTGTCGCTGGAGCCCGAGGTCGGGTCGCCGAGGGCCGGGAACACCTCGCCGGCCGAGATGACCCGTTCTGCATCGTCGCTCACCACGCGCAGGTAGCCGTCATCCGTCACTCCGAGGTACTTTCCGCGAACCGTCTCGCCGGAGGCGAGGCGCACTGCGACGCTGTCTCCGGGCTGGTGGACCAGCGCGTCCCGCCACCGCCGCAAGGCGGGGGCCGGCTCGGCGATCCCTCGCGCGAGCTCGGCGACGAAGGTCGAAATGATCGGCTCCGCCCACTCGACCCACTCGCGGGGCCCGAGGACGTCGGCGAGGCTTCCGGCCGGATGGGACGCGCCTGGGCCGAGGTCGGGGGCGGTGGCGAGGTTGACGCCGAGGCTCACCGTCACCCAGTGCGGTGCCCCGTGGCGGGCGGTCATCAGCAGTCCGGCGAGCTTGCGGCCGCCGTGGAGGATGTCGTTCGGCCACTTGACGCCGTGGCCCTCGAGCCCGGCCGCGCCCAGCGCCCGCCATGCCGCGGCCGCAGCCAGCATCGGCAGCTGCGCGAGCCGGGCGGACGCAACTCCGGTCGCGATCCAGCTCAGGTAGAGGCCGCCTTGAGGCGAGGACCATGTGTGGTCCCCGCGGCCGCGGCCGGTGGACTGCCGGCCGGCGATCAGCACGCTCGATCCGAGGCTCGCCTCGTCGTCGTCGACCTCGTCGATGAGCCTCCCGGCGACAGCATGGGTGGAGTCGGCGAGCGAGAGGTAGACCAGGTTGTCGGCGGCGTCGCCGAGCGACGTCCACAGGCGGGCCAGCAGGTCCTTCACCCGGACACCGCGTCCAGTGTCCGCCGCAGCCGCTCGAGGCGGGTACGGACCTCCGCCAGCCGCGTGCGTGCGCCTTCGACGATCTCCGGCGGCGCCTTGGAAGTGAAGCCGGGGTTGGCAAGCCGGGCCTCGTGGCCCCGTCCCTCGCGCTCGAGGCTCGCGACCTCCTTGGCGATCCGCTCACGCTGCTCGGCGCCGATCGAGCCCGGGGGGAAGGCGAGCGCGACCTCGAGGCCGCCGAGAAGCTCGTGTACCGAGTGCTCGGGGGCGGGGCCGACCGAGATCGCGGAGACCGCGGCGAGCCGCTCGAGCTGGACTGCCTGGGCGCGCAGGAATGAGGCGCGATGGGCATCGGCGTCGACCAGTGTGACCGCGATCGGGTTGCGCTGCCCAAGCCCGAGCAGCGAACGGTAGGAGCGCAGCCCGCTGACCAGCGCCTGCAGGGTCTCGAGATCGCCCTCGAGCTTGTCGTCCTCCCAGCCGGGTGTCGGCTCGGGGTATCGGGCGGTGATCAGCATGCCCTTGTGCCCGAGCTCGGCGGCGATTTCTTCGGTGATGAACGGCATCACCGGGTGGAGCAGCGCGAGGGCCTCGAGCAGCACGCCGCGCAGGACCGACCGCACCTCCCGTAGGCGGGAGGTGGTCTTGGTCAGCTCGAGGTACCAGTCGCAGTAGGTGTGCCAGACGAAGTGGTAGAGCTGGTGGGTGCCCTCGTCGAAGCGGTAGCTCTCCCAGGCGCGTGTGACCGAGCGTACGGTGTGCGAGAGCCGAGAGAGGATCCAGCGCTCGGTCGGCGCGAGCCGCTCGAGGTCGAGCTCGGCGAGAGGGATCTCGTCTCCAACGAGCTGCATCTGGACGAAGCGCGCCGCATTCCAGACCTTGGTGGCGAACGCCCGGTAGCCCTCCATACGATTGAGGTCGAGCGGGAGGTCCCGTCCGGGGGATGCGAGCGCGGCGAGGGTGAAGCGCACCGCGTCGGCGCCATAGGTGGCGCAGAGCTCGAGTGGATCGATGGTGTTGCCCTTGGTCTTGGACATCTTCTGACCCTGGGCATCCCTGACCAGGCCGGTGAGGTGAACGGTGTGGAACGGGATGTCGCCGGCCAGGTGGCAACCCATCATGATCATCCGGGCGACCCAGAAGAACAGGATGTCGAAGCCCGTGATCAGCACGGACGTCGGGTAGAAGGCGGCGAGGTCGGTGGTGGCCTCCGGCCAGCCGAGGGTCGAGAACGGCCACAGTCCGGACGAGAACCACGTGTCGAGGACGTCAGGATCCTGCGCCAGCGGCAGGTCGTCCGGAAGGCCGTGGCGGGCGCGCACGTCGTCCTCGCTCAAACCGACGTAGACCGTGCCCTCGGCGTCGTACCACGCCGGGATCCGGTGGCCCCACCACAGCTGGCGGGAGATGCACCAGTCCTGGATGTTCTCGAGCCAGTGGT
>CAZQYU010000041.1:0-17351 GCA_964597585.1 uncultured Thermoanaerobaculia bacterium | reverse complement strand
TCGACGGCACTCTGATCGCCCAGCTGTCGGTCAACGACATGCGGTTTCCGATCCTCTATGCCCTTTCCTATCCCGAGCGGCTACCGTCCCCGATGACCCCGCTCGACCTGGTGCGGGCGGGGACCCTCACCTTCGAGGCCCCGGACCCCGAGCGTTTTCCCGCCCTGCGGCTCGCGCGCTGTGCGCTCGAAGCCGGCGGCGAGATGCCGGCGGTGCTCAATGCCGCCAACGAGGTCGCCGTAGCACGCTTCCTGCTCGGCGGAATACCCTTCCCCGCGATCACCGACACCGTCGCCGCGGTGTTGGACGTGTGGCAGGCCCGAAACCGGCCCCTTGCCGACCTCGAGCAGGCACTGGCGGTCGATCGTGAGGCCCGGCGGCTCGCCACCGAGCGTCTGGGGAAATACCTCTCTGTCAAAGGTCGTTCGAGATGACGATGTTGGTGGATTTTCTTGCGTTCGTCTTCGTCCTTGGCGTGCTGGTGGTCATCCACGAGCTCGGCCACTTCCTGATGGCACGCCTGCTCGGTGCCCCGGTCGAGGTGTTTTCGGTCGGCTTCGGCCGGCGCCTGTGGGGCATTCGGCGCGGCGGCACGGACTACCGCGTGAGCCTGATCCCGTTCGGCGGCTATGTGCGCATCCTCGGCCTCGGACCCGACGAGTCAGACATTGCCGCTGGCGACGAGGCTCCCGACGTGGATCTCCTCCCGCGGTGGAAGCGGGCGCTGATCCTCCTCGCCGGTCCGACGACCAACCTGGTCGCAGCGGTTCTGTTCGTGGCGGTGGCGTTCGTCGCAGGCATGTCGGTCCCCGCCTACCAGGACCGACCCGCCGTCGTCGGCTGGGTGGAGCCCGACTCGCCGGCTGCCGCGAGTGACATCCGGGCCGGCGACCGGATCGTCGCAGTCGACTCGACCGCCACCCCCACCTGGCGCGACCTCGAGACCCTGATGCTGACCTCCGGCGGCCACGAGGTCTCGCTCCGGATCATGCGCGGCGACGCCACCGAGACGGTCCACCTCACCCCGAAGCAGGTGACCCGTTACGGCTTCGGCTACTCGGGCCTGCTCCCGCCCCTCGACGCGACCGTGCACCAGGTCAGCCCGAACTCCCCCGCCCAACTCGCGGGCATCGAACCGGGCGACCGTATTGTGAGCGTCAACGCCGAGCCGGTCTCACAGTTCTATGACCTGATCAGGCTGATCTCGCCTCACCCCGGGACGCCCGTCACCATCACCGTCGAGCGCGGCGGCTCCAGAATCCGTCTCGAGGTCACCCCACGCGATGAAGGCGGCGAGGGCAAGATCGGCATCCCGCTGATCTTCCCGACCCAGATCCGGCAGCTCGGCCCCGTCGCCGCGGTCGGCGCCGGCATCACCGAGAGCTGGCGCATGACCATCGAGACCTTCCGCGTGATTGGAAAGCTGCTGACCCGCAAGGCGACCCTGCGGCAGGTTTCGGGACCGATCGACATCGCCCGGATCTCCGGCGACGCCGCACGCTCCGGCTACCGCTCTCTGGTCTGGCTGATGGGGCTGATCTCGCTCCAGCTCGGGATCTTCAACCTGCTGCCGATCCCGATTCTCGACGGCGGCCACCTGGCGATCATCGGGTTCGAGTCGGCGATTCGCCGCGACCTGTCGGTGAAGGTCAAGGAGCGGATCCTGGAGGTCGGCTTCGTGCTGCTGATCCTCCTCATGGTCGTGGTGCTGTTCAACGACATCCTCAAGATCCTGCCGGAGAGCGTGTACAAGGCCATCCACGGCGGCAGCTCCTAGCCCCGAGACCTGTGCGGCCGATTCGCCTCGCGGACTGGGTTCTTGCCCCCGAAGCTCGTGTGAGGCGCCGCACCCATCTGGAAGAACCACCGAGGCTCGGTTCGACCGTGACGGGGCTCACCAAGGTCACGGCGGAAGGTGCTTCAAGCGTGGTACAGTCAGACCGCATGGCGAGTCGGGTGCTGGTGATTATGGTGGCGTGTGCGGTTGCCGCGGTGACCTTCTGGTTCGCGCTCGTCCACACGCTCCACATGGGAACCCTGACCGTACCCGACCTGAGCGGCAAGTCAATCGACGAGGCCGCGCGAACCGCCCACGACCTCGGACTGGCGGTGGACGTCGATGAGCCCGGGGTGTACAGCGCCGACGTCGAACCAGGACTGATCGGGTCGCAGGAGCCGTATCCGGGCTTCCACGTCAAGACCGGTTCGACGATCACGGTGCGGCTCTCTCTGGGCAGCGAGAAGGTCTCCCTCGCCTCAGTCGCCGGCGAGTCCGTCCAGGGCGCCGAGCTCAGGCTCGAGCAGCTCGGGCTACGCCTCGCGGGCACGGTCCAGGTCAACGGACAGGGCCCGGGAGATATCGTCATCGCAACCGATCCGCCTCTCGACGAGGAAGTCGCTCCGGGCACCGATGTCAGGCTGTTGGTCAACGTCACCCCCGCCCGCGAGTTGTGGGTAATGCCGTCCTTGGTGACGCTCCCCTCCGCTACCGTCGAGAGCTTCCTGCGCCGCGCCGGCCTGCGGCTGGGCCAGGTGCATCGCGTCCCCTATCCCGGGATCGCCGGCGGCACCGTGCTCCGCCAGTACCCGCCGAGCGGCAGCCCGTTGTCGCGCTCGGACATCGTCACCCTGTGGGTGAGCCAGTGACGGTCCGGATCGCTCCTTCGCTGCTTTCGGCCGACTTCTCCCGCCTCGCCGCGGAGCTGGCCGAGGTCCAAGAGGCCGGCGCCGACCTGATCCACCTCGATGTCATGGACGCACACTTCGTCCCCAACCTCACCTTCGGCCCGCCGGTCGTGCGCGCGATCGCACCGCACTGTCAGGTGCCGCTCGACGCCCACCTGATGGTGACCGAGCCCGACCCGTTGGTGCCCGCCCTCGCCGCCGCCGGTGTCGCCCGGGTCGCGGTCCACGTCGAGACCTGCCCCCACTTGCACCGTTCCCTGGCCCACATCCGCGAGCACGGGATGGCGCCAGGGGTCGCGATCAACCCGGCGACCTCGCTCGGGCTGCTCGACGAGGCCCTCGGCTTCGTCGAGTACGTTCTGGTGATGTCGGTGAACCCCGGGTTCGGCGGTCAGGACTTCATTCCCGAGTCACTCGACAAGATCCGCCGCCTGCGCCGCATGGACGGAGCTGACCGGCTCGACATCGCGGTCGACGGCGGAGTCGATCCGACCACTGCCGGCGCCCTGGTGGCGGCCGGCGCCACCACCCTGATTGCGGGCAGTGCGATCTTCGGCGCGCCAGATCGCGGCCGGGCCATCTCCGCGCTGCGTCGCGCCGCCTTGGAGGAGATGCAGCGATGAGACGATTCCTGCCCTGGTTCGCGATGGTCGCCGCGTTGGTGGCCGCCGGGGCCTGCGCCAGCAGTTCGAAGGACGAGAAGATCATTCAGCAGCTCGCGGGCATGGACAAGCAGGCCATGTACGACCGTGGTGAGAGCCTCTACCAGGACCGCGAGTACGAGCAGGCGCGTCAGATCTTCTCGTTTGTCTACGATACCTTTCCCAACGATCCGATCGGCCACAAGGCGGCGCTGCGCGTCGCCGACACCTTTGCCATCCATCGCGACACCCAAAGCCTCACCGAGGCACGCCTCCGCTACAAGGACTTCGCCAACCGCTATCCCAACGATCCGGACCGGGACTACGCCCTGCTGATGCTGGGCAATACCTACATGGTTCGCAAGATCCGTCCGGACCGTGATCTGTCGTCCGCACGCGAGGCGATTGCCGCCTTCCAGCAGCTCGTCACCCTCTATCCGAACTCGAAACACTCCGGCGAAGCGCGCGATCGGATTGTGGAGCTTCAGGGCACACTGGCCGAACACGAGATGCTTGTCGCCGAGTATTACGCCAAGAATAGGCGCTGGCATGGTGCGCTCTGGCGGCTCGAATACCTCAAAGAGAACTACCCGGAATATGCGGACATGCAACGGGTCGATGCGATGACAGCGGAGATGAAAGAGCATATCAAGGCGCTCGAAGCGGCATATGAAGCGAGAAAACAGGCGTCGAAATGATCGACGGTTGACGGGTCGATGAGGCGTGGAGTATCTTGAGCATGGTTCCACAGCGGGGAGAAGGCCCATGAGACGTGCGATGCAAGTGGCCATCATCGTGGCGAGCCTGCCAGTGCTGGTCGCGGCCCAGGCGGTGTCTCCCCCGCCAAAGCCGCTCCATCTGGTGGGCGACCACTGGACACCGTACACACCGCCAACCGAGTTCCCTGACGGTGCACGAGTCCACACCGTCGTGAAGGGCGACACCCTGTGGGACCTCGCCGCGCATTACCTCGGCGACCCCTATCTTTGGCCCCAGATCTGGGAGCGCAATCCTTACATTCGCGACTCGCATTGGATCTACCCCGGCGACCCGATCGTCATCGACATCGCCGTCCAGCAGGCTGAGATTCCGGTCGAGGAGCAGCAGGTCACACGGGAAGAGACAGGCGTGTCGCGGCCGCCTGCCGAGCCCACAGGGCCCGAAAGCGAGCTCATCGAGGGCGAGCCGTACCCGCTCGGCACCTCCGCCGACGTCTACTGCTTTGCCCGCCTGGTGCAGGACGAGGGCGCCTTCCCGTTCTCGATCATGTCGGCGGAGAAGATGGACTTCCAGGACCACTTCTCAGAGGGTGACATCGTGTACGTCAACGGCGGCACCGCCGAAGGCGTCAAGGCCGGTGATCGGTTCTTCGTGCTCCATCGCGACCGAGAGCTCGACCACCCGGTGTCGAACGCCAAGATGGGCACCATCTACCGTCAGCTCGGCCAGGCTCGGGTGTTGTGTGCACAGGAGCACTCGAGCATCTGCGAGGTGACCTACGCGTGCGACCCGATCGGCATCGGCGATCTTCTCCAGCCGTTCGAGGCAGTTCCCGTTCCGCTCGTCGTCGCCCCCAAACCCACAGACCGGTGCGACGAGCCCAATGGCAAGCCCACAGGCTACATCGTCTATACCCGTGACGACGTTCTCGACGCCGGCTCCGAGTCCCTCGCAATGATCGACCTCGGCACCGCCGATGGGGTGTACCCCGGCCAGTTCGCCACCATCTTCCACGAGAACCCAGCCCAGGGGATGCCCCGGCTCGTGGTCGGGGAGCTCGGTGTGCTGACAGTCGAGGAGCACTACTCGACCGTCAAGATCACCAACGGCTGGCGTCCGGTGGGCGTGGGGAGCAGAGTCGAGCTGAAATAGCCGAGATCGAGTGAAGGAAGAGACTACTGCGGGCCGGCGGATCGACCGCCGGCCTTGTCGTCGTTGTGGTCGTCCTTGGAGTCCTCATCTCCGCGCAGGGAGTCCTTGAAGTTCCGGATGCCTTCGCCGAGCCCCCGCCCGAGCCGGGGGAGCTTGTTGACCCCGAACAGCACCACGATGATCACGAGGATGATGAGCAACTCTGGCAGGCCGAGGCTTCCGAACATCTAGACCTCCGTCCCGACACCTCAGTCTAGCAGAAGGGCGACGGCATCGGGGGGAGCTCCGTCGTCGGTCGCGAGGCGCCCCACCGAGACAGCCAGCGATGGCAGCCAGCGCTCGTACCTCGAGCGGCCGGACAGTACGAGGCGCGCAAACGTGCCCATCACCTTGAGCCCGCGCTGCAGGCTCGCCTCGGTGAACCGCTGCCGCCATCCCGGCTCCGCCCTGGTGCGGTGCGACCACTCGTCCACGCACTCGGCGAGCTGTTCGGATGCGAGCAGCTCCGGGAGTGCGCGCTCGCCGAGAAGCGAGGCAACGTCGTAGCTGTCCGGGCCGACCATGACGTCCTGGGCGTCAATGACTCCGACCGTGCGCTCAGGGAGAAGATAGAGGTTGTTGACGTGGAAGTCGCGATGGCACACCCGCCGCGGGTGCGCGGCGACACGCGTGGCGAGGCTGTCGAGCCAGGCGTCCGTGTCCGGCGAGGGTGCGCTGCCTCTACGGTACAGGGCCCACCACAGCTCCCATCCCGCCAGCTCCCACCGCAGTCGGGTCGAGTCGAGTGGAGCGTTCCACGGCGGGAGCTCGCCGGGGTGGAGATCGGCGAGCCGCTCGAGCGGCTGCAACAGCTCGGACACCTTCCCCCTGCGATCGCTGGCCGGCAGCCGTCGAAGGACCACCTCCGCATCGTCGGGACCGAAGTCCTCAAGAAGGGCGCATCCCCGCTCGAGGTCGACTTCCTGTACCCTGGGCAGTCGGAGCCCGCGTTCGGCGAGCCACGCGGCGATGCGGAGGTCGCGCGCGAGCCGATCGCGGTCGTCCGGTGGATACTCGACCCGGATCACGTGCGAGCCGTCGTGCCGCCACAGCCGCTGGTAGCGTCGCGTCGAGGCATCGCCGGCGAGGGGTTCGAGGCGCTCGGAGCAGGAGTTCATCGGGCGTGAGTATCGCAGAGATCGGGTGGGAAGATCAGGTCTGGGCGTCGGGTTTGAAAGCTCGGAGGGATCCGGTGGAATCACGGACCAAGAAGCTGCAGCAGCTGCTGAAGAAGCTCGGTAAGGCTGTCCATGCCTCGATTGTCAATGCAGACGAGGTCAGCGCGTGCCTGCGCGAGCTCAAGGCGCACGGCTGGGACGCGGTGATGATCATGGAAGCCTCGCTGGTGTGCCGCGAGGACGGCGGCCGTGCGGTCGAGGACTCGTCGATGCACATTCACATCGATCCCGCGACCGACGAGGTCCGCTATCGCATCAACAGCGGCGACGCACGGCTGCTGGCGTCGCTCGGTATCTCGCCCACCCGGCACCGCTCCTCCGGCTCCTCGCGCTCGGCCGCAAGGCAGCGAAAGCCTGACAGCGACTCCGCTGGGGGGACGCGAGTTGCGGACTGATGGCTCAGCTCAACCTGATCGGACGTACTTCCGACGAGATCGGCAGTCTCGTCGGACCGTTGGTTGATCGTCCGTTCCGGGCCCGCCAAGTGGCCCACTGGGTCACCCTACGCGGCGCGCGCACGTTCGCGGAAATGTCGAACCTCCCGAAGGAGCTCCGCCGGATCCTCGATGACCGGTTCAGTCTCGCCGAACCGGAAGTGGCGGCGCTGACGGCGAGTCGGGACGGCTCAGCCAAGTACCTCTTCCGGCTTGACGACGGCGCCAGCGTTGAGGCGGTCGCGATGCCCGAGGACGGCAAGCTGACACTGTGCCTTTCGTCCCAGACCGGTTGCGCCGTAGGCTGCACTTTCTGCGTGACCGGGTTGCTCGGTGCGGGCCGTAATCTGGCGGCCGCGGAGATCGTTGGACAGTACCGCGTCATGGCCCGCGAGCGTGGCCCGAATGCCGACCGGATCAACCTGGTCTTCATGGGGATGGGTGAGCCGCTGCTCAATCGCATCGAGTTTGGACGTGCCCTGGACGTCCTGACCGAGTGCGTCAGCCCCCGCCGAATCACCGTGTCGACCTCCGGGATTCTCCCCGGTATCCGCTGGCTCGCCGCCCGCTCCCGGCGACCCAAGCTCGCGGTCTCGCTGAACGCGCCCGACCAGGCACGCCGAGAACAGATCATGCCGATCACGAAGCGCTACCCGCTGGTCGAGCTGATGGCGGAGCTGCGACGGTTTCCGCTCGAACGGGGGCGCCGGATCACCTTCGAGTACGTCCTGATCCGCGACTTCAACGACGCCGCCGAGGACGCCCGGGCAGTGGCACGTCTGCTCCGCGGCATTCCGTCAAAGGTCAACGTGATTCCGCTCAACGAGGACTCGGTGTGGCTGCCGGGCCTGCGCGAGCCCAAGACCGCGACCATCGAGGCCTTCGGGCGCGAGCTTCGCGACGCCGGTCTGACCGTCACCGTGCGCTGGTCCAAGGGCCGAGACGTCGCGGCGGCGTGCGGTCAGCTCAAGGGCCTGCATCAGCTCGCCGAGATGAGGACCGCCGACCACTGACGGCCGGCCTGGGACCCGTCCCTTCGGAATGAGGCGAGTCCCGGGTCGCACGCCGTGCAGCCGCCCACGCATTCGAGCGACGCGGAGTCGAGCCCGGCGCCTTCGAGCTGGTGGGCGACGACCCGGCGCAGGTCAATCCGGCCGTCGTCGTGCCAGTCGTCGGTGTCGGGCACGGTGGATCCAAGAGCCGCCACCACGTCCCCCCCGACCGGATAGTGACAAGGACCGATGGCGGGCCCAAGGACTGCTGTCATCTCGGACGCGGGCACGCCGTACTCGACCTCGAATCTGCGCACCGCAGCCGTCACGATCCCGGCCGAGGCGCCTCGCCAGCCTGCGTGGACCGCCGCCACCACGCCGCCACCGGCCATCAGTACCGGTACGCAGTCGGCGGTCCAGACCACGAGCACGACTCCCGGACAGTCGGTGAGCAGGCCGTCGCACGCACCCACCTCCGCAGCTCCCGAGGGGGGCTGTCCGGGCTCTTCCCCGAGCGAGGCGAGCAGCCGTCCGTGGATCTGTCGGCAGCACCGAACAGCACGGACATCGGACCCGAGAGCGTTATGCAGCGCGACCAGCCGCTGCGGCCGGTCACCTCCCCCGACGGGGGGTCCCCAGCCGACGAGGAAGACGACCCTGCCCCTGCGGCGACGCCTCACGACCTCGCCGGCGAGAGGCGTCAGTTGCCATTGGTCGGCCCACGACGAGCTGTCCACGTCACCTCCAGCGGGGTGCCCACACCGCCGATGGTACAATGCGCGCCACTCGGAGCGGCGGTGCGGAACCACATGGCTCGCGACAGCTCATCCTCGGCGCTCGGCGGCCGATCCCCGACAGTGGGGTCGAGCGGCTGCCGATGGAGTGCCGGCGTCACGCCGACCCAAGGATTGGCCGGACCCCGTCCGTGATTCGTTTGCGGGGACTCGTCAAGCAGTACGAGGCTCGGCGCGTGCTGCATGACATCGACCTCCACGTCGAGGCGGGAGAGTTCATCTTTCTGACCGGTCCGTCGGGAGCTGGGAAGAGCACGCTGCTCAGGCTCCTCTATGCTGCCGAGAAGCCGACCGAGGGAGAGGTGTGGGTCGCCGGAAGCCGGGTGGACCAGTTGGCCCGTAGCCGGCTCCCCGCACTGCGCCGCAAGATCGGCGTCATTTTCCAGGATTTCAAGCTGCTGCGGCGCAAGACTGTAATGGAGAACATCACCTTCGTCTTGCGCTTCCATGGCCTGGCACCGCGCGAGGCGCACAAGCGAGCCTACCTGGTGCTCAAACGGCTTGGGCTCCATCACCGCCAATCGGCGTATCCCGATGCACTCTCGGGCGGCGAGCAGCAGCGGGTCGCAATTGCCCGCGCGCTCGCCTACCAGCCCCGGCTGATCCTCGCCGATGAACCGACTGGCAATCTCGATGCAGACCTCGCGGCCGAGCTGCTGAGCCTCCTGTGCGACATCAACTATCAAGGGGCGACGGTGGTCGTGGCGACCCACGACCACTCGCTGCTCGAATCGATCCCTGCTCGGTCCCTGGTACTCGGCGGCGGGACGATCGAGTACGACGGGTCCTGGCCGCCGTGATCCGGCACGCCCTGGCGGAGGGCTGGCTGCTCTTCCGGCAGCGCTGGCCGATCAGCGTGACGCTCGCGTTAGCGCTCGCGATTCCGGTGTGCCTGGTGGGTTTCACCGTGACCTTGACCGGCTGGCTCAAGCCGCTTGCGGAAGCGACCGGCGAGGCCCAGGTGGTACCGATCCTGCTGCACCCCCACATGGACGAGGGCCAGCGCCAGGCGTGGCTCGATGACCTCGCCACGCGCCACCCGGACTGGAAGATCCGACGGGTGCCGCCGGAGGAGCTCGCGCGACGGCTTGTGCACTGGTTCCCGTACCTCTCCGACCTGCTCAAAGGTGACAGCGGCGGCTTGCTACCGCCGCTGGTCGAGGTCAGCGCAAAGGACCCCTCAGAGCTCGACGACCTCGCTGGGAGCCCCGCGGTGATCGCCATCGGACCGCGCTCGTCCCTGCGCCGATTCGTGGAGGTCGCAGTAACCCGCGCCGGATGGCTGCTTGGCCTCGTCAGCTTGGTTCTGCTGGCCTGTACCGGCCTGCTCGTGGCGATCTGGGTCCACCTCGAACTCTACCGACACGGCGACGAGATCACCATCATGCGCTTGGTCGGCGCAACCGAGGCCACGATCCGCGGGCCATTCCTGGTTGCGATCGCGATTCCGGCGGGCGTCGCGGGTGCGCTCGCAATTGCCGGCACGATCGGCCTGACGACAGTCTTCACCCGGCTCGCCGCCGCGCTCGGACTCCCTCCGCTGGCTCCGAACGCTGCACTGCTGGTTGGGCAGGTGGTCGTCGCGGTCGCACTCCCCCTTGCGGCCGCCGGCTTCACCCTCGCACGCCACGCGGTCACCGAGATCGAGGGCTAGCCTGCAGGTTTCGCCAGATGGTGAGACCTGCAGGCTAGGAATGCGCAAGGCGCGGTGCCGTGCACCGCGCCTTGCGGAACGTGAACAGGCTCGCTGGCTCTACCTGCAGCGGTCGCGAAAGGTGGCCTCGAGGCCGGGCAGCTGCTCGCGCAGGGACTTGACCTCGTCGCTTTCTCCGAGCTTCTCAAGCTCCGAGATCTGCACCTTGAGCGCATCGATCTTGCGCTTAAACTCGCTGCACTCCTTGGCCGCTTCGAGGTTCTGGGCGGCCATGCCCTTCTTCTCGCGCATCTTCGCCACCATGGAGGAGTTGCCGGCCTCCTGGTAGTTGGAGATCGCGCAGTCGTAGTCCTTCTTCTTGTCGCAGACGTAGCCGAGCTGGTTGTAGATCTGGGTGCGGATGCGGCTGTCGGGACCCATTCTGAGCGCCTTCTGAAGCTCTGAGATCGCCTGCTCGAAGCGGTTGAGCGACGTGTAGCACTGGCCACGATAGAAGTAGACCAGGGCGTTCTGGCTCTGCTGCTTCTGAGCCTTGTCAAACCACGGCAGCGCTTTGGAGAACTGCTGCGCACCCAGCCACGCCTCACCGGCCAGCAGGTTGTGCTCGAAGCTCGGAGCGCTGGATGCGAGCTTCTCCGCGATCGCCGCGGCCTCGCCATACAGACGAGCCTTCTCCTGCTCGCCCCTGGCACGCCGTGCCATCGCGATCGCGGCGTAGGCCGCCGAGCGGCCACTGGACTGGTCCTTGGGACCGAGCTCATAGGCTCGCTTGAACGCAGCGTAGGCCTTGACTTGGTCGTCTATGCTGTCGTAGGCCACACCGAGCGCCTGCTGCAGGCGCGGGTTCCTGGGGTCGGCTCGCGTCTGGTTGTTGAGGACCTGAATCGCCTCACTTGCATGGTTGGACTTGGTCGCTGCCTGAGCGAAGATCAGCGCGAATCTCGATCGGTGCGGCGCCTCGAGCGAGTCGAGGGAGACGCCTTTGAGCGTGCTGTAAGCCTCGGAGTACTGCTTGGCCTGGAGCAGCGCCTGACCCAGCGCGACCTTGAAGGCCGAGTTGGCCGTGTCGAGCTCGACCGCCTTGCGCAGATTCGCCAGCGCTTGGCTGAGCTTGCCTTGGTTCGACTGACTCAGGCCGAGCATGTAGTACGCGCCGGCGTAGTCGGGGTTGGTTTGGGTGACCTCTGCGAACTCCTTGGCTGCGGTTGCCCATTCCTTGGCGCGGAACGCCTCAGTGCCTTTGGTCCATTCGGCACTGGCCGGCACCGCCGTCATCACCAACAGGGCGAGCACCCCGAGCCAGCGGCTTCCGATTCGTGTCATCGCATCCCCCTTGTTCAGGAACTTGAGCCGGGACGGGAGTCGCGCAGGTCACCCAGCAGAGGGCGCACCTGCTCGTCAAACATTGCGGCCACGTCGGCACCCTTGAGGAGGGAGATGGCCTTGCTGTTCTTCTGAACCATGGAACGGATCGCGCCCAGCCCGGCACCCTGCTCGATCTGGGTACGCGCGCCAGCATACTGCTTCTCGATGGTGCGTTCGCCCCCCGGACCCACGACCTGGAGGGCGACACTTCGGACCTTGTCAGCCAACCCGAGCAAGGTGACAGCGCTTGGGCCGGCCCGTACCTCTTCGGCCCCTACGCTGTCACCTCTCCCCCGCAGGCCGACGAGTCCCGACGTGATCATCCCGAACAGGAGCTTCGATACGTCGAAGGCTGCCCACTGGAGACCACCGGCGATCTCCTCGATGGTCCGCCGTCCGTCGATGCGCGTCACCAGGATCCACTCGTGGGGACTGAGGGTGACCTGATCCTGACCGCGGTCTCGCGGAAGGAAGAAGGGCACCCGGTCGAGGGAGGGTATCTTCCGCGACAGCACCCGCCACTCGTCCAGCCGTCGCGCAGCTTCCATCATCAGGTTGGCATTGGACTTGTGGACGGTGACCTGGTCGCTTTCCTCGCCGGGATTGAAAGAGAACAGCCCCGAAGACCAGATCGCCATTTCGTACACGGCGTGCTCGCCGCGGAGCCCGCCGACCGCCGCATCAACGATCTTACCCGCCTTCAGGTAGATTCGCCCCGCCTCCCCGTCTCGCTCCAGGTGGAAGGACCCGGTCTTGCCAGACACACTCACCAGTTGGATGACGTCGGGCAGCGAGAGCTCGGAGAGCGATCCCTGAAGGGCCATGACCTACTGCAAATTGAACCGGACCGTCAGGATGTACAGCACCTCGACGGGTTTGCCATTCAGGGTCGATGGCTCGAAACGCCACTTGTTGACCGCATCCACGGCCGCTTCAGTCAGACCGAGTGGCAGGCCGCGAAGGACCTTGACGCTGTTGACGATACCGTTCTTGCCGATCGTGCACTCAAGCACGACGACCCCCTGGATCCGCGCCCTGCGGGCGGCTTCGGGATAGAGCGGGTTTGGCCCGCTGACCTTCCTGGGCTCGGTGATGTTGCCACCAACGACGAAGCGAATCGGACCTTCGGGCTCCGGAGCCGGCGGTGCGTCGGGCACTCCGAGAACCAGGTTCTCGTCGGGCACGAAATCGATGTTCTCTTCCTTCTGCTCGTCGCGGATCGGCTCGGGCTCGTCCGGGGTCGGATCGGGAATCGGGACCTTCTTGGTCTTCGGCTTCGGAATCTGCTGCATCTCCTGCTTCGGGGGTTGCTTGAACTTGACCTGCTTGACCACGTAGATCTTGGTCTTCTGCTGGTCGGCAGCAGAGGACGCACCTGCAAAGCTGGGCCACTGCATCCAGAAAAAGATGATGTGGATGACGATCGCGATGGCGACGGAGATGCGGTAGATCTTGGAGTCCTGGCTCTCCTCCTGGGCGATGATCTCGATGACCGTCGGAGGCAGCCCGGATCCTGCGGCGTTGCTCTTCTGGGGTACGCTCACGGCAAGCCTCCCCTCTCTACTGCACCCCCAGCAGGGCCCAGATGTTCTGGATTTCCCGCTGGGTGGGGATCGAGATCGTCTTGATCTCCATGCCGATCTTGTCGGGCGCCTGACGCAGCTCGTCGAAGACGCGGATCATGTCGCCGTAGGTGGCGTTGGGATCAGTACGGAGAATGACAGGCTTCTCGGGGTTCTGCTTGAGCTTGTCGGCAATGTAGGGCAGCAGCCGTTCGAGGGGCATGACCTGGCCGTCAACCCGCAGCGTCTTATCCGCGGCGACGTGCACGTCGATCGCGTCTTCCTGCTTGATCTCCGGCGGAGTCTGGCTTTCGTCGGGCAGCTGAAAGTCGAGGCCGCGTGTGGCGGAGAACACCGACGTCACCATGAAGTAGATGATGAGCAGGAACGAGATGTCGGCCATGGAGCCGGTGAAGATCTCGGACTGGACGGACTTCTTCTTGATGCCCTTCATCTTCCCCTCCGCTAGCCGTCGACGGTCTTCTGGTTCGACAGCAGGAAGATGACCTTCACCTTGGCCTGCTTCAGCGCATCGAGGACGGCATCGACCTTCTCGTACTTCACGTCCTTGTCGGCCTTGATGATGAACTCCTTCTCGGGGTCCTGGGCGACGACGTTGGAGGCGAAGGTGACGACCTCCTCGTTGGTCGAGACCGGCAGCGACATCTCCTCGCCGGTGGAGACCCGGATCACCTCACCGTGCGAAGGGGAATCGATTGAGATCAGGGCCGCCTTCTTCGGGATGTCGGTGCGGACCCAGGTCTCCGGAAGGGTGACCTGCGTGTGATCGACCTCGGTGTTGTAGGTCAACACGAAGAATACGATCAGCAGGAAGACGATGTCGGCCATGGAGGCGGTGAAGACCTCCGCCCCGACCTTGCGTGCTCTCCCGCGAATGATGGCCATCGCGGACTCCCTTCCTAGGCCTGACCCTCGTTCCCCTGACCATACCGCTGGCTGTCCATTTCGATGAACGTCTCCATCAGCATGTTGGTGGCGGTCTCGATGTCACGCACGAAACGGTTGATCTTGGTGGTGTACCAGTTGTAGGCGAGCTGGGCCGGAATCGCGATCATGAGGCCGGCGGCGGTGGTCAGCAGCGCCTCGGAGATACCGGCGGCGACCGCGCCCGGGTTCGTCAGACCGGACGACGCGAGGGTCGCGAAGGACTTGATCATGCCGGTCACGGTGCCGAGGAAGCCGAGCATCGGCGCGACGTTGGCCGTTGTGGCCAGCATGCCGAGCCGCTTCTCGAGCCGGTCGAGCTCGTACAGAGCGGCGTTCTCGATGGTCTTCTCAATATCTTCGCGGGTGTGGCCGTAGCGCAGCAAGCCGGCCTTCATGACGGAGGCGACCGGACCCTGGTACTGCTCGCAGACCTTGATGGCTTCCTTCACGTTGCGATTGACGAGCAGGGCCTTGCGGATCTTGGTGAGGAACTCGTTGACGTTAATCTTGGCCCGAGCAAACACGATGAACCGCTCAATGATCGCGATCAGCGCGAGCAGTGAGAAGAACAGCAGCGGCCACATCATGGGTCCACCCTGGCGGAAATAGGTTACGAGTTGTCCGAACTGCACGGTCTTGCCTCCTCACAGTGAGAGTTGTCCATCGGGCCCGAGTTCCGGCCCACCGGTCACCTATTGTGAACGAACTGCAGGGGCGACACAAGAGCCCCCCGAGCCACCATTCCCGGCCCTTGCTTCATCCTCTCGCAAGGCAAGGGAGCGTAGGCTAACACCTCGGTTTTCAACCGTCAAGAAAGCTCGGCCCGGGTCGAGCCGACCCCGCGGAGATAAGTCAGTGCGACGGCAATCGCGTCGGCCGCATCACGGGCCGGCGGCTTGGCGAGGCCGAGAAGGCGGACAACCATAAAGACCACCTGCTGCTTCTCCGCACGTCCGGTTCCAACGACCGCGGACTTGACTGCGGCCGGCGTCAATCCGCACACGGGCAGCCCGTGCCGACCCAACGTGGCGAGGATGACTCCGCGCGCCTCGGCGAGCACTAGGCCCGATCGGGGATTGCGGCCCGAGAACGCGAGTTCGACAGCCGCCACGTCCGGGCTGAGACTGACGATCCGCTCGTCGAGTCGGGCGGCAAGGTCGGCGAGCCGGACCGGACGATCCGCGCCGCGCGGCCGGATCACACCTGCCTTCTCCAGTCGATGTCGATTGCCCGTCGCGATGACAAGGGCCCAGCCGGTCGCAGACGAGCCCGGGTCGATTCCCAGTACGCGGGTCACGCGTCGGCCAGGAGATCGTCGTCGATGTCGAAGTTGGCCCACACATCCTGGACGTCGTCGTGATCGTCGAACGCATCCATCAGCCGGACCATCTGCTGCGCCTGTTTGCCCTCGAGCCGCACCGTGGTCGACGGCTCCATCTCGAACTGTGCCGCCTCGACCGTGACCCCCTGCCCCTCGAGAGCGTCCTTGACCCGATGGAGATCCTCGGGCGCCGTGTAGAGCCGAAAGTACTCTTCGTCGCTGACATCGAGGTCTTCAGCGCCGAACTCGAGCGCGGCCTCCATCATCTCGTCCTCGCCCAGACCATCGGCGCGTGGAATCAGGAGCAGGCCCTTGCGCGCGAACAACCAACCCACGCACCCGTTCTCACCGAGGTTGCCGCCGTGGCGCGAGAACAGGTGGCGGACCTCGGGAGTCGTGCGATTGCGGTTGTCGGTCAAGCACTCGAGCATCACCGCCACGCCGCCGGGCCCGTAACCCTCATAGGTGACCGCCTCGTAGTTCACTCCGGGGAGCTCGCCGGTGCCCCGCTGGATCGCGCGCTTGATGTTGTCGGCGGGCATGTTCGCGGCCTTCGCCTCGGCGACAGCGGCGCGCAACCTCGGGTTGGCGTCGGCGTCGCCGCCACCCTCGCGCGCGGAAACCGTGATTTCGCGGATGATCTTAGTGAAGAGCTTGCCGCGCTTGGCATCGGCCTTGCCCTTCTTGTGCTTGATGGTGCTCCATTTGTTGTGACCAGACATGAGGACTCCCCGCGGTGGCGCAGATGATCGGGCGCCACTGGACAGCCGGCATTATACCTGCTGAGACGGTCAAGACGTGTCCGCGTAGGCGCTTCGTCGGTCACGCAAGGGTCGGTGCGAGCGAAGGTTGCGTCGGTCGCGGTTGACTTGACGAGGTGGTCGCAGATAATAGACCGTGGTTTCTCGACGGGGTTCTCGGAAGGCGGTGTCATGAGCGCGAACATTCTCCTTATCGAATACGAGCCGCGTTACATCGATCGGGTCAAGAAAGCGCTCGCGGACTCCGGCTTTCGGCTCGAGGTCTGCTCGGACCTCGACGGCGCGGTCGAGCGCTGCGCGCACTTCGAGCCGAGCCTGGTCGTGCTCACCTCGGTCTTGCCCCGTCTCAAGATCGAGGACGCCATCACCCAGCTGCGTGCCCGGGCCGGGCTGCGGTCGACACCGTTCCTGATCCTGATGTCCGGTTACCGAGGAAGCGACCCTCAGGGTGATGCGGCTCGCTACGGCGCTCAGGACATCCTCGAGCGCCCCTTCGCCGGTGAAGTGCTCCTCCAGCGCGTGGAGCGTCTGCTCCAGTCGGCGCCCGGCCCGGCGACGACGCAGGCGATCCCCCAGGACATGCTCGAAGCCCTGCGGCGCAGCGCCGGGCTCTCCGGTGGTGCGACATCGCTGACCTCTGACGAGCTCTTCGGAGACATCGTGTCGGACGTCGAGAGCGAGCAGGAGGCCCAGCCGGTCGAGCCGGCGCAACCCCGGACCCCGCCGCCTGCGCGGACCCAGTCGAGCGCCGACAGGGCGCTCGACGCGGCCCTCGCCAATCTCGAGAATTCCAGCGCCTCGCAGCCGCAGAAACGGCCGAGTCGTTCGACCGAGACCGATGTCGACCTGATTCTGTCGCAGACCCTGGCCGGTCTTGACGTCCAGCCTGCCAAGCCCAAGAAGGCCGCAGCACCCGCCGCCGAGCCCCCCGCCAAGCCCGAGCCCCCACCGTCGGAGAAGGTGGCGCCCCCGATCGCGGGCCCCGAGCCGCCGGCCCCCTCGGTTCCGGCTCCCCCGCAGGGAGAGGGCACGCAGTTCGGCCAGTACCTGCTCATGGAGCACATCGCCACAGGCGGGATGGCCGAGGTCTACAAGGCCCGCATGA
>CAZQYU010000040.1:0-17476 GCA_964597585.1 uncultured Thermoanaerobaculia bacterium | reverse complement strand
CGCCCCGTGCGGCCGGCGTCAGCGCCGCGACCACCGGCGCCGCGGCCTCGGCTGCTGCGGCGGCCTCCTCGAGCTCCTCGGGCCCGCCCCGCGCGACCGTGCTCACCACGTGTCCGTCAAACGGCGAAAGCACTTCGAGCACATCGCTGCCCATGCGCCACTGCCCGGCCACGAATAGATCGAGGGTCCTCATCTCGGCCTCCCGATCTCCATGGTACGCGTCCTCAGACTGAACCACAGAGGAACTCAGCGCGGACGTTGCCTGCAACCCGAGAGCGCCACAGCGGGTCAGGCCGCAGAGCCGTCGTGTCCGTCGCTGGTCCGTGGCAATCGGGCGCCCGAATCCGGGGTCGGGCGGCGGGCAGCCGAAAGTTGTTCTAGAGTCGGCGCCGGCGTACGCCGAGCTGCTCGAGGGAGCTCAGCCGGGGTGGCGCGGCCAGGTCGATGACGACTTCGACCTCGGGTCCGCAGCGGGAGCGGCCTACCGCGTCGAGACCCAGGAGCCGAACCCAAGCGCGGCCGCCGGCGCGCTCGCACGTCACGACGGGGAGACGATCAAGGCCGAGGAGGACGCTCGCGAACAGCGCATCGTCGCGCGCAACGAGCGCTACACCGCGCTCTTCGTTGACGGTCCGACGTGACCTTCCCGATCGAGAGCATGCAGATCTCGTTCAACCCCAGGGGGGTCGAGGCGTTCGAGGATCGCGGCAGCGTCTACCATACCCTCGAGATCCACGACACGTGGGGCACGCTGAAGGTCTCCTCCGGCGCCGCCCTGATCACGACGAGCTTCACGGATGTCATCGTGCCGGCTGCGGCGGACACCAGTGCGGAGAACCTCGCTGGCGACGGCTGGTCGGCAACGCTCGCCGGCGGCTTCACGCTCACGCCGGACCCGGGGCACCCGAGCTCCTACCGGGTGCGCAGGTCAGGAAGGGCGGGCTACCCATCGACAGCGGCGCGTGGTCGGCGTGTATTTCGCGATCAGGCATGCCTGGCAGTTCAACTTCGACCAGAAGCACATTGACATCTCCACCGACGTGGACCTCGTCGTCGGAGACGGTCAGGTGCTCGACACCGAGACCGTCGACATCAACCCGTGCGATGTCGGCGTCGGCGCACGCTTCAGCTTCTGACCCTCCGGCACTTCGCGTCTCGCTCCTCCTGTTGCGCGGTCAGCGTGACGCTTCCGGTAGGGGCGTGGGCTGCTCGGCCTCCTCGGTGGCGAGCTCCTCACCCTTTTCCCGCCGGTTGCGGATGAACCACGAGACGATCTTCGAGTGCTCGACCCCACGCACGACGTTTTCGATGTCGATGTAGAGCTGTGGGTCGTTGACGAAGGCGCCGGCAGCGCCGTCGCCCTGGTCGATCTTGTCCGCCACCGAGCGCATCGCCGCGACCAGACCGTGGAGGTCGTCGAGGAAGCTGTCGGCGTAGGCCTCGTCCTTCATCAGTCGGGGCAGCGTGCCGTTGCCGGTCGCGAGCTCTTCGGCGGCCGCCGCGAGCGCCTCGGTGGCGGTCTTGAGGGCGGCCAGGGAGTCGCGCATCACCTGCGCCCCCTGGGGGTCGCGCATGAGTGCGGCGTAGGTCGTGTCGTCTCTAGCAAGGTCGGCCGAAACCGTGTCGGCGACGCCGCGCATGGCCTTCGATGTGTCCTGGACGTTGGTGATCAGCGAGTCTGCCAGCTTCTGGTCGTTGACCAGCCGGCCGAGCAGTCCCTGGCCTTGCTCGACCTTGGTCACCAAGGCACTCATAGACTCCAACAGGTCGTGCATGGTGCGCACCATCTTCTCGCCTTCCTCGGGCGCCACCGTGAGTTCGCCGATCAGTCCCTCGCCGGCCTCGATGCGGCGCAGAATCACGCGCAGTGACGAGGAGATGGCGAGGATGTTGTCGACCACATCCTCGCCGCTTTCGACGAATTGGGTCAGCTCCGCCGGGTCCTCGCCCTTGACCTTGCCACCCTCGAGCACGCGCGGCGCGTCGGGTGATCCGCCCGAGAGCTCGAGGTACTTGTCGCCGAGCAGACCGAGGGTCTTGATCGAGGCAGTGGTGTCCTGTCGAATGCGCTCGGTGTACGCAGCCTTGACCGTGAACTGCACGGAGATCCGCTGCGCCGACGGATCGATCGGCAGCTTGATCTCCTGAACGAACCCCACCGTGACGCCGTCGAGGTTGACCGGTGCGCCGGGCTGCAGCCCGAGCACGTTGCGGAAGGTCGTGAGGTAGCGCGTGTGGCGCTGGAAAAGCTGCTGTCGGCTCCCAATGGTGAGGATGGCGATGCCGAAGATGAATGTGGTGGCCACCGTGAACGCGCCGATTCTCAGGTTGCGCCGCATCGAGTCACGCATCGCCGCCTCCAGCCTTGAAGAACTCGCGCACCCGTTCGGGACCTTCCGTCCGCGCTTCGGCGGTCGTCCCCGAGAACACAAACCGTCCGCGCTCGAGGAAGACCACGCGGTCGGCCACCTCCACCACGAGCGGGATGTCGTGGGTGACGACGACCGAGGTCACACCGAGCCGGCGGTGGAGGTCGAGGATGAGCGCGGCGATGGCGCGCCCGGTGACCGGATCGAGTCCGGTGGTCGGCTCGTCGTAGAGCATCATCTCGGGCTCGAGCGCGAGCGCCCTGGCAAGGGCGACCCGCTTGCGCATGCCGCCGGAAAGCTCCGAAGGCATCAGGCCGCCGACGTCATCGAGCTGGACCATACCGAGCAGTCGGTTGACCCGCTCGGTGACCTTGTCGGCCGCCAGACGCAGGTGCTCGCGGATCGGAAAAGCGACGTTTTCCTCAACGGTCATCGAGTCGAACAGCGCACCACCCTGGAAGAGGTAGCTGATGCGCCGGCGCAGGGGGACGAGCTCGCGCTCGTCCATGGAACTGATGTCCTCACCCAGCACTTCGACAGTCCCCGAATCGGGTGGCACGAGCCCGTTCATGGTCTTCAGGGTGACCGACTTACCGCTGCCCGAGGCGCCCAGGATGGCCACTGTTTCGCCAGTGGCAACCTCGAGGTCGGCCCCGTCGAGCACGACCTTGGAGCCGAAGGCCTTGTGAACGTCGCGCAGGCCGATGATCGGATCAGGCATCGTCAGAAGCTCATGAACAGCTTGGTCAGGAAGAAGTTGAGGATCAGGACCCCGATCGCCGAGGCGTACACGGTGTTGGTCGTCGCCCTCCCGACGCCGTCGGCGCCCCCGTCGGCGTTGAGCCCGTTGTAGCAACCGGTGATCGCGATCAGGAAGGCGAAGAAGAAGGTCTTGCCGAGACCCGAGGCGACGTCCCCGAAGGCGAGCAGGCGGAAGACATGCTGGAAGTAGAAGGTCGGCGTCGAGCCCTGCTCGAGGACCGCGATCATCATGCCGCCGAAGATGCCCATCGCGTCGGCGAGGACGGTGAGTGCGGGCAGCGCGAAGAAGGTCGCCCACACCCTCGGGACAACCAGCTTGCGGATCGGGTCCGCGCCCATCGAGCGCAGTGCGTCGACCTGCTCGGTGACGGTCATCGTGCCGAGCTCGGCCGCGATCCCCGAGCCGACCCGCCCGCCGACCATGAGCGCGGTCAGGACCGGTCCGAGCTCGCGCACCAGCGACAGTGCGACAACCTCGCCGATGTAGTGCTTGGCGCCGAATGTCGCCAGGGTGTAGCCGGTCTGCAGGGCCAGCACCATGCCGGTGAACAGGGCCGTGATGTTGGTCAGGTTGAGCGAGCCAACCCCGAGGCGGTCGATCTGGCGCAGGGTCTCGGTGAACTCCAACGGAGGGGTGACCATGCGCACAATCGTGCGCGAGGCGAGCAGCGTGCCCCCGCCGATCCGCGCGAGCGCCACCCGCGCCCGGGTAAATGATCGCGGACTCGACATCGTGGGTCTGATGGTAGCAGGAGTGGAGCAGGGCCTGACCCGGCCGCCGTTGGCCGGCGGTGGCGAAGACGCTACAATGGGCGGTCTGGAGGAGGCGAATGCAGGTCATCGAGGCACGGCTGGAGGCTTCCGGGCTACGGTTCGCACTGGTGGTGAGCCGATTCAACGAGGCGCTGACATCGCGCCTCGAGTCGGGCGCGCTGGACTGCCTGATCCGCCACGGCGCCGACGAGGAGGCGATCACCCTCTTCCGCGTGCCGGGCTCGTGGGAGCTCCCGCTGGTGGCGGCCAAGCTCGCCGGCTCTGGGGACTTCGATGCGATCGTCGCGCTCGGCGTTCTGGTGCGGGGCGGAACCCCCCACTTCGACCTCATCGCGGCCGAGGTCGCCAAGGGGCTCGCCCAGGCCGGGATGGCCCACGGAGTCCCCGTGACCTTCGGCGTGGTCACTGCCGACACGCTCGAGCAGGCGGTCGAGCGGTCGGGCACCAAGATGGGCAACAAGGGCTGGGACGCGGCGCTGGCGGCGGTCGAGATGGCACGGCTGTATCACGGGCTCGCCGGAGGGCGCTGATGGGTTCCCGCCGGCGCGCCCGCGAGCTGGCGCTCCAGTTGCTCTACCAGCACGAGCTGACCCGGTCATCTGCAGCGGTCATGCAGCGAGAGTTCGAGGAGTTCAACTCGGCGCCACCTGCTGTCCAGGCGTTTGCCTCCGAGCTGCTGGCGGGTTGCCTCGAGCACCTTGGGGAGATTGACGAGGAGCTCGAGCAGCAGACGTCTCACTGGCGGCTGGAGAGGCTCGCGGCGGTCGACCGCAACATCCTTCGTCTCGGGCTCTACGAGCTGCTGTTCCGGCCGGATACACCGCCGGCGGTGGTCATCGACGAGGCGATCGAGATTGCGAAGAAGTTCGGTGCGGAAGACTCGGGACGGTTCGTCAACGGCGTGCTCGACGGGTTCCTCAAGAGGAAGTCACGAGCGGTATGAAGTCGCTGGCCGCGCTCGCACTGGCAGTCGCCCTGGTCGGGCCGGTCCAGGCAGATGAGGCGGTCTACGCTGTGCGTGGCGACCGACTGCCGGTGAACGTGGTCGCCAACGGCTACGTCCAGTCGACCGTCGCAGCGCCCGATGGCTGGGTTCAAGTCCGGGTCTCGTCCAGCTCGGCACCGATCGGATCGAGCGGGACCTGGGGGTCCGTCGGCCGACGGCCTGGTACCCAGGTGCCGTCCGGTTTTGTGCTGCCGGCTCGGCTCGACGTTCGACTCCGCCCGCAGATGAGCGCGTTTGCCGCTGCCGGCGAGATCATCGACTGGGTGCGACGTGCGATACGCCTCGATGACAGCGACAACGGGCCACAGGATGCGACGTCAGTGCTCGAGCGCCGGTGTGGTCGATGCTCGGGGATCGCGAATCTGACTGCAGCCCTGCTGCTGAGTGCGGGTTTTGAGGCACGAACGGTCAGCGGGCTCCTGGTCGGTGACGCTGGAGCTGTGCCTCACCGCTGGATCGAGTGCCGCCTGCCGGATGCCGGCTGGGTACCCACAGATCCAACTCTCGGCCGATGGGTGATCACCACGCGCCACGTGGCCTTCGCCGACGCGGTTGACCCTCTGCCCGAGATTCGATTGGTCGATGCGACTCCGGCCGAGCCACAGGCTCCCGTCGATCGAGTCAACCAGGGCGCTGAGCTGAGCTGCCTGCTGGTGGGTGGCGAGGACGGGACCTCGGCCACGGCTGTCCTGCATGGTCCGGGCGGCGATGTGCGCCGCGCGGTGCTTGAGCCCTCGGGTCGTTTCACCGGGCTGCAGCCCGGTCGCTGGGTGCTCGAGATCCGGATCGCGGACGTGCTGCTGGAGCGGCAGACGCTGCGGCTGAAGGCCAACCAGTCTCGTTCGTTGGCGATCCGTCTGCCGCCGCCAGGACAGGAGGTGGGCTCATGAGGAGGACGCTGCAGGGTAGTCTCGAGCACCTCACCCCGCCGACCCTGCTGCGGCTGCTGTGGGCAACCGCCCGAAGCGGTCTGCTCGAGCTCGACACCCCGGCCGGAACGCTGCGGCTGGAGGTGATTCGTGGCCGTGCGCCGGCCTTCGACGACGCCGCGCTCGCTGAAGCGGGACGCGTGCTTGCGGCCACCCGCGGGAGCTTCCGCTTCGTGCCAGAGGACCTCGGTTCCCCGGGCGAGGAGACCGTCGGCCTGAGCGCCCTGGTTGACGCTGCGGCGTTCCAGCGCCGGCAGGCGGGAGCCGAGGGCGGCTCGGATCGAAATTCCGGCGAGACCGGGTCCGGTACCCGCGCAGGCGGTATCCATGTGTTGCCCGATGCTCCTCCCCACAATCCGCTCGAGGCCCTGCTCGAAGACCTCGAGGAAACCGCACCCGAGGAGCTTCTGCTGGCCGAGATCGGTGTTGTGGCCCCTGATCCAAGGGCGTGGCGTGGGAGTCTCGAGGCGTCGTGGCGTCGGCGTGGGTGGCGGGTTCGCCTGCTCGCGGCGCCGGCCGACGTGCCGGTGGACGAGCTCGATGCTCTGGTGATCCACCACCAACTGTCAGTCACTCGGGTCGGGCATGAGGGAGACTGGCTCGAGCTGGTGCGCCGCGGTACCGAGGTCTCGCCACCGGTCCCGGTGGTGTGGGCGGGACCGCTCGGTGATCCAGCCTGGGTGCACCGTCTGATCGCCGCGGGCGTCAGCTTCCTGATGCCACCTCCCCAGGGTGAAGCCGGTGAGGTGATGCGCCGCTTTGCCGAGGACCTCACGCTGGTGGTCGACCGCGAAGTGAGACGGCGCGGCGTGCGCGCTCCGGGTGAGCTGGCGGGCGGCGTTGCCGAGCTCGTCGACGCCCTGCTCTACGGTGCGGATACCCAGCAGGCGATCGGCTCCTTGCTTCAGCTCGCGAGCGCCGAAGTCGCGCGCGGTGCCGTGTTGCTGGTCGAGGACACCGCCATCCGCTGCCGTGCGGGGTTTGGCTTTCCCCTCAACCGCGACTACACGGCGCTGCCGCGGGGCGTCGGCCTGCTCGAGCGGGTCGTGCGTTCCGGGGAGACGACCTCGGAAACGGACCCCGACTCGGCTGCGGCGCGGCAGCTGGCACGTGTCCTGGGCCTTGAGCGGCTGGCAGTTGGAACGGCGATCATCCCACTGGGTACCGGCCACGCCGTGGGCGGGTTGCTGGTCGTCGACCACGAGGGTGACCCGCTGCCCGAGATCTCCGGTCTCGCCCTGATCGCACGCAGATTGGGTGGGGCGGTCGTTGCGAGTCTGAGCAACCGTTGATCGCGCCGCCGCTTTGGGGGCTAACGAGTCCGATTCTGTTCTCGAAATTGACGTAGCGTCGCTCACGACATACGATGAGTGCAAGCACCACGTTGACCGTGCTTGGGAAGGGCACTGGTGCCCTCTCCGCCTGCTGCAGGTGGAGACGCTTTCCGCTGCTCCGGGGAAGACGTCCTACCGATGTACGACGAATCCGGGTGGCACCTCAGGAGGCAGGCGCATGGTTACTCTGGCGATCGAGGGGGACGGTGGGTCGGAGTTGACCTACCACCTGTCCAAGCAGGCGATTTCAGTTGGCGCGGGGAGTCAGAACGATGTGGTCCTGAGGGCCCCCGGCGTCGCCCCGCGACACATCGTCATTCAGCGCAACGGCGCGGTCTACACCTTCGTTGCGCAACATCGGCAGGTCGTAGTCCTCAATGGCGAGCGGCGATCCCGAGGCGTCTTGCGGCTCGGGGACCGGCTGCGCATCGGGACCGCCACCCTCGTCTTCAAGGGCATGGAGGAGGATGAGCTGACCGTCGATGCTCCGACCGGGGCGGTCGCGGAAGCGGTGGAGACCTCGGATCGGGCGACGCCGCTGTCCGAACGCAAGGTGAGCGGTGGCCGTACCCGTTCGGAGGTCGCCCTGTACTCTGAGCCCCACCGCCTCGCCGCTGCCCGCCGTCAGATGGTGGACATCTTCGGAGGGGGCGTCCGCTCCGACCTGATTCCTCCGCTGGTGACATTCTTCGAGCAGTTTTTCCCGGAGCGCCAGGCAATGATCGCCTGGCTCGGCGACGATGGCCGCTTTGAGCCGCTGGCGTCGCGCTGGACCGCCGAGCTTCCCCGCTTCCCCCTCCATACCTTTGCCGAGGTCGGCAGCGGACGCTTCGCCATTGTCCGTCTCGGCGTTCGTCGGATCCTGGTCTATCCGATCGAACGTGGGCAGGGAGAGTCTCGAACCTACGTCGTCCTCGAGGTGCCCGCCGAAGACTGGGAGGACGACCGGCTGATCATCGCTGAGCTGACCAGGATGCTCGCCATCGAGTGGGAGCGTGTGGAGACCTCGAGCAGCCTGTTCGGTCCCTGGGAGGGTCAGGTCCGCCAGCTGCTCGAGCAGCAGCTGCCGGGGACGTCGATGGCCATTCGTGTGCTGCGCGAGCGCATCGTGGAAACGGCGCGGTCGATCGAACCGGTGCTGCTGTGCGGCAAGAAGGGCGCCGGACGGATGTTCGTGGCCAACCTGATCGCCTCGGTCCATCCGCGGGGTCAGCTGTCCGTGCACGCATTCCAGGCGCGCGAGGATGACGACGAGGCGTCGCAGCGCCTCGAGCTCCTCGGAGATCCCGCAGCCGAGGCCGGTGGTCTCATCGAGCGGGCGCGTGGTGGCGTGCTCGTCGTGCGCGACCTCGAACAGCTCTCGGGTGGACTCCAGCGCGAGCTTGCCGCAGCCATTGTCGCCGACCGGGACTCGGGTTACGGCCCCCGGGTGCGCTGGGTTGCCACCACCGAGGAGGACGCCCTCGGTCTCGTCAACTCGGGCTTCGTCGACACCGCGCTGTTCCGGACCTTCGATCACCCGATGCTTGTTCCGGGACTGGACGACCGACGCGAGGACCTCCCGTTGCTCGTGGTTCGCCTGCTCGACCGGCTGGGCGCGGAGCAGGACAAGGAGATCAGGGGGATCGAGCTCGAGACCCTGAACTCGCTGCTCAACCACCCGTTCGAGGGCCAGATGACTGAGCTCGTCGCCGAGCTCCGGCGGCTCGTGTCGGCGACACCGAGTGGAGAGATGGTCCGCGGAATCGTGCCCATCGGTAGCGCGAGGATGGCTCCGGGCGGCACCGAGGAAGCGGAAGGCGCGGCGGTGGCGATCCTCGCCCGTGACGATCTCAAGCAGGTGATCCCGTTTGTCGAGCACATGGTCATCGACCGGGTTCTGCGCCGAACGAAGGGCAACCAGAGCAAGGCGGCGCGCATTCTCAACCTCTCTCGTGGCGCTCTCATCGCCAAGATGAAGGAGTACGAGGTTCCGGATTACCGGTACCTCCGCCGCCAACGGTAACCACTCAGGCGCAAGAGGTAAGACGCGAGACGCGAGACGTTGAACAGGTAAGGGGCAAAGAGACAAGAGTCAAGAACTTGTCCTGAGCACGCCCAGCGATGGCTCGCGGATTCCGCGGTCTCTTAGCTCGTGACTCTTCTTTCTTCACCCTTCACCCTGTGATGGCTTGGTGTCTTGGTGGTCTGTTCTACGCCTTCGCCTTGCGGGGCTTGGGTTGGGACTCGCCGGTGGGCTCGCGCCGCAGCACCAGGCTCAGAACCACTTCCCAGTTGAACCCCAGCCAGAACAGGAACGGGAAGCTGAACCGTCCCGGTAGGTCGAAGAAGTACTGCAGGAAGCCGTACACGTTCTGGGAAACCACGCCGTAGTGGGCGCGGCTCCACTCTCCGAGGCCGAGGGCATAGAGCGTCTTGACGTGGAACACGAGGTTCAGCGACTGGGTCAGGAGCAGCGCCGAGAACGCCATCACGAGCCGCTCCAGCTGGCGCCGCGACAACGGCCGGGGAAGCGCGAAAAACAGCGTGAGCAGCACGATGGTGTTGAAGTGGATCTCGGTGAGTGCGACAGTCGGGATCTTGGAGTCGCTGCGAAAGTCGGAGCGGTGGATCTCGGCGCGGTGATCCTCGACCACCAGGCGGGTCACCTTGGGCACCTCGAAGGCCCGGATCAGGGTCTGGGCGAGGAAGGCGACCGCGTGGTCCGAGGCCGGCCGCAGCATGACCCACCACAGCAGCAGCCCGGCGACGAGCGCCAGCGGAAGCCGCCGGAGAAACGTCGAGTAGGCGTCAGGCGCGGTTGCGGAGTGGCGTGCCATATCGGTGTGCCCACAAGACCCAGAGAGTGACGCCGAACACGATGACGATCGACTGCCAGATGAACACGTGCGACTCGCTGAAGAAGCGCGGAAAAAAGACCCCGATGTAGAACAGCGACACGATCCTGACCTGATTGATGAGCTGGATCGCGACGAGACCGCCGACAACGCCGAGAAGCTTGGCGCGTACCCGTGCGGGAAAGGCGAGCACCCCCGAGATAAACACCAGGCTGGTGATGAGGCCGTTGCAACCGTTGTAGATGGTCACCGCGAACCGCGGCGACACCAGGTCGCAGCCGCGGACGGTGATGTCCTCTCCGAGCAAGGCGAGCACAGTGGCCGACACTTTCGCGACGAAGGCGGTGTAGGGGACAACGACGCCGTCGTTGATCGGCTTGAGGGCGACCACGGTGAAGCTCACGCCGAGAATCGTGAGGAAGAGAATCAAGAATCTCGTCTCTGGGCGCTCCCAGAGGCGGCGCAGGCGCATGGCAATCCCTCCTCGGCGGCGACCGTTCCCGCCGCCGACATCATAACCCGCGCCTCCCGGCGTCACTTCCGGGGCTTCCGCCGGAGGGAGCCTGGGGGAGATGATCTCGAGCTCGAGGCCGCGGCCCGTGCCTCCCTCCGGCGGAAACCTTCGACGTGCTGTGCGCGTCGTGCGGAGACGGGCTACGCGGGTGGCCGGGAGGGGTCGATGCGATGGGTTGGGCCGCTGAGGTTGCGCAGGGCGAACGGCCGCAGGGCGTCGCGAAGGGCCGTGGCCGAAGCAAAGCGAGCCCGCGGATCCTTGGCCAGACAGCGCAAGATGAGGCCGGCGAGCTCCGGATCGAGTCCGGGTGCGATCTCCAAGGGATCGGGCGGCACTTGCGACAGGTGCGCCTCGATGACGTTGCCGCGGGCGAACGGTGGGCGCCCCGTCGAAAGATGAAAGGCAGTCGCGCCGAAGGCGTAGACGTCGGAAGCGGGGGTCGGTGCCTCGCCGCGAATCTGTTCGGGTGCCATGTAGAACGGTGTCCCGCAGACGCCCGGCGCGATCCCGGCCTCGCGGTCGAGACGGGCCGCAATACCGAAATCCAGCACCTTGACCTTACCGTCTGGGGCGAGCAGGACGTTACCCGGCTTGAGGTCGCGGTGGATGACGTTGTGCTGGTGAGCATACGCGACGGCATCGGCGAGGCGGAACAGGATCGCGCCGAGATTGCGGGCGACGCGTTGGGGGTCGGTGCGGAGCAGACGATCGAGCGCCTCACCGGGAACATACTCCATGACGATGAAGTAGCCGCCGAAACCGGCCTCGAAGTCGAACACCGTGACGATGCCGGGATGGTTGAGGGTCGCGGCGGCCTTGGCCTCCTGCTCGAGTCGCGCCGCCTCCTCCGGTGAGGTGGTCCGAAGAACCTTGATCGCGACATCGCGCTCGAGTCGAGCGTCGAGCGCGCGGTAGACCACGCCCATGCCGCCACGGCCGAGCTCGTTGAGGATTGCGTAGCGCTCCTCGGGACGGTTCGGCAGGCTTGGCGCCGTGCCGGTGCCGCGCGCCGCAAGAGTGTCGGCGGGTGTGGACGAGGTCTGCGCGGCGATCGCCTCCTGATAGAGGTCGCGGGCCGGCTCGAAGGAGTAGTCGATCTCGAGCACGCGCTGCAGCTGGGCGAGGGCGATGTCGACCTCGCCGCCCTCGAGCAGCAGCCGTGCGAGGGCGACCGCCGGTTCCAGTCGGCCGGGCCGCAGGGCGACGCCGAGAACTGCGCGGCGGAGGCATGCCACCGCCTGCGTGCGGTCGCCGCGGCGGTAGGCGTGCTCCGCCATGTCGAGGACGACGTCAGGGATGTCCGGCACCGGACCGGGGTGCGCATGCAGGAGCTGGAGCGCCTGGTCGAGCAGTCCCTCGCGGTGGAGCTCGACGAGGCCGTCCTCGAGCCTCCCGATGTGAGCGAGGCAGCGGGCCGCGGCATCGGTGCGACCGATGCTGCGGTAGATCGCGAGCGCACGCTCGTCTTCGCCCGCCTGCTCGGCACAGCGCGCGGCACCGGCGAGGTCGCCACCGAGCTCGTAGATGTCGGCCGCCTCAGCCCAGCGGTGCAGGCGTTCCAGGAGCGGCGCGGCGAGCTCCCAACGCTGCGATTCACGGGCGAGCTCCGCCGCAGCCTCGGGGTGACCGCTCGCGGCACGGCGTTCGATGGCCTCCTCGATCCGGTCGGCGATGCACAGAACCTCGACCGCTTCCTCGACCATGCCGAGTTCGTCGAGGGCCACAACCAGGGCCGACGACTCCTGGGCCATGGCGAGCTGGAGCTGGCGGGTCTCCGGGGCCAACCCGTCGGCTCCCCCGGTCATGCCGTCGAGGCGCTCCCGCATCTGAGCGAGATGCTGCATCCGGAGCCGGATCGACTCGAGTGGGCGGCCCGCCGCGGTCTTTTCGCGCGCCGCCTCGTCGAGATGTCCGGCACGGCGGAAGTTCTCGGCGGCGCGGGAGCTCTCTCCCGCAGCCCGCCACGCCTGGGCTGCCTTCACCCACTGCCCGCTGAGCTCGCACAGCTGCGCGAGCAGCGCGTGGTCTCGGGTCGCGGCAGCCGCGCGCCAGGCCGCGTGGTACGCCGCGTGGGACGGCTGCAGCCGCCGTTCGGAGAGAGCGACGTGAGCCGTCCGCGCAGCGCGGAGCGGCTCACCGGCGCGCAGCCACGCCTCGATCGCCTCGTCCAGGTGACCGCGGTTGGCGAGCCACTCGGCCAGCTCCTGGTCGCAGCGCTGAGCGGTCTCCGGCTCGCCGATGCGACGGTAGAGCCTTCCCGCCTCAGTGAGATGGTGGCCGCCGGCCTTTCGGAGGAGGCTCGCCGCCTCCTTCTCGAGGCCAAGCTCGATCGCGGTCTGCGCGGCCTCGCGCCAGGCTCTCCCGTTTCGGTAGAGGGTGTACGCGCGCCGCTTGTCACCGGCCTGGGCATACATTGCAGCGGCGCCCGCGGCATCGCCGCGTCGCTCCAGCCGACGGGCGAGACGGAGCGTCGGATCTCGGACAGTGACCAGGCGCACCAAGCCGATCAGGACCATCAGGGCGGCCGCGACGTTCATGACCACGACCGCAGTCGGGCGGCGCAGGAGGGCCAACCACGAGCGGTCGATCCAGGAGAAGTTGGGCAGGCGCTCCGTCAGCCAGGGGATGTTGGCAATCATCGCCAATGCCGCTGCGAGCACGATGAAGATCAACCACTTCCGTCGCGGGGCAGCCAGGGGCGCGAGCGCGAGCGGCAGGAGAAGGTGCGGATCCACGGCGGACATTCTACCCCGTCCGATCTCGGCGCGCGACTCAACGAGAAGAGTTAATTCGTTATAGATAATAAACTTGACTAGGCATTTTGGACTGGGGTCCAGGCCGGGTTGCGGTACCGAAACCACATCGGCTGGGGTTGAAATTTTATAAGAGATCACTCATATTTTGGATGGCAGGGCGTCGGAGTGCTGGAAACGGGCCTCCGGGGCAGCGTGCCGTTCCCACCCAGGAGGTGGACGTGGCCAAGGACTACTACAAGGTCCTCGGCGTCAGCCGAGACGCCGAGGCGGCAGACATCAAGAAGGCGTACAGGCGTCTGGCGCGCAAGCACCATCCGGACGTCAATCCTGGCAACGCCGACGCAGAGCGTCGGTTCAAGGAGATCCAGGAGGCCTACGCGGTCCTCTCGGACGCCGACAAGAGACGACAGTACGACACCTACGGCACGGTGGACGAGATCCCCTCGAGTGGATTCGATCCGTTCCGCCGCGCGGGCCAGTGGCAGGAGGCCGGCCCGGTGCACTTCAGCTTCTCCGAGGCAGGCATCCCGGACCTCGGCGACCTTTTCGGGGAAGTGTTCAGTGGACGCACAACGGCGCGAAGGGCGCGACCGAGGGCGGGCTCCGACCAGGAGATGACGGTCGAGATCGGCTTCGAGGAGGCAGTTCGAGGAACCACCCTGACGCTCCCCATCCAGCGCCGCGTACGATGCGACACCTGCGGCGGAAGCGGTGGTGAAGGACCGCGAGGGTGCCCCGCCTGCCACGGTGCCGGTGTGGTCATCGCATCTGAGAGGCTGAGGGTCAAGGTTCCAGAGGGCATCGACGACGGCAAGCGCGTCCGGGTCGCGGGCAAGGGCGCCGACGGGGCCCTCGGCGGGCCCCCGGGGGACCTCTACGTGCGCATCCGGGTCCGTCCGCACCGCTTCTTCCGGCGTGAGGGCGACACGATCCGGACGACCGTCCCGGTCACCTTTCCTGAGGCCTACCGTGGGGCCGAGGTCGAGATCGGAACCGTCCACGGGCCGGTCCGGGCCAAGATCCCGCCGGGAACCGACTCCGGGAAGACCTTCCGCCTGCGGGGCAAGGGCGTCCGCAATACCAAGACGCGGGCGTTCGGCGATCACTTGTACACGATCGAGATCATCGTGCCCTCGGTGGTCTCGCCGGTCGGACAGGACATCGCGCGCCGAGTTGCTGAGCTCTACACGGACGACCCCCGTCGCGGCCTTCCCCAGAGTCTGTGACCGCGCGCACCTGCTACACGTGGGCAGATTCAGAAAGTTCGTACCGTCCCCTCGTGCGGACGCAGTTGACGTCGGATATCTTCTCCGCCAGGAGCTTTCAGAGTATCCCGAGGTGACCTACCAGCAGGCGGGAGCCTCAGCCTTCGCGAACCGAGGCCCGGGGCGGCCATATCCCCCCGGGATCTTCTTTGTGTCGCGAGACGCGGGGACGTGAGAAGGTGAGAACGTGAGGACGTGAGGAGGTGAGGAGGGATGTAGGATCGGTGGGGGGTGGAGTTTGTCTCCTCCCGTGGTGGTGATTTCATGCCCTTGCTCGCTGGCCCTTTGCTCTTCTCTCCTCACTCTTGACGGTTTGCCAGGAGGCTGGCATGGACGACATGACGCTGGATCACATCGGCATCGCGGTGGCCTCGCTCGAGGAGAGCGCCGCGTTCTACCGCGACCTCGGGCTCGAGGTGACGGGAACCGAGGAGGTCGCGGAGCAGGGCGTGCGGGTCGCCTTCCTCCCCGTCGGAAAGGGCCGGCTGGAGCTGCTCGAGCCGACCGGACCCGAGTCGCCGATCGCCAGGCACCTCGAGAAACGGGGTCCGGGCCTACACCACATCAGCCTCCACGTGCATGACATCCGTTCTGCCATGCGGCGACTGAAAGTAGCCGGTCACCGGCTGCTGAGCGACGAGCCCCAGGTCGGCGCGCACGGCTGCCTGGTGTGCTTCGTTCACCCCAGGTCGACCGGCGGAGTGCTGCTCGAGCTGAGCCAGGCGCCGGATCCCCCCGAGTGAGCCGCGACACACAGATCGCCGTGCGCGCGGCAGAGAGCTCCAAACACCGTCGGTGCACGCGGTAGACTGGCAGCCATGGACGCGATCGAGCCCGGAGAGCTGGTCATCCTGCACTGCTGCAGCCCTAAAGAGAAGATCTGGGGTCTACTGGTACGTCTGGACGCGGTCGGGGTGGTGGTGCGCGGGCTCGACCTCAACTCGGTCGAGGACTGGCTGCGCCAGGAGGTCTCCGGATCGGTGGCCTTGATCGCCCCGTCCACCCAGTTCATTCCCGTCCACCGGGTGGAGAGGATCTTCCTTGACGAGTCGTCGGCCGCCGTGCCGGGATACGGCGACCGCTACCGCACCGGCTGTGGTCGTGACCCCCGCGAAGCGCTCGCACGCGGCGATGCCGACCGGACGAACTGAGGGTGCTCCTCACCGAGACTCTGCCTGCATTCGGTCGCCGCTGCATCACCCCTGCCCATGCTTCGCTCCCTCGAAGTATCGCAGGCTACGACCGCGGCCGCGAAGCAGCGGCAGGACCGGGCATCGACGCCCTCGATGCGCCGGCGCAGTCACGGTGAGGAGCACCGTCCGCAGCCCGCTTCTCGCGCTCGCCCTGGTGGCGGTCGCCGCGCTCCCGGCGCACGGGCAATACCGCGGCGAGCTGGCGGTCGACGCCGTGGTGGTGCCGGTGACCGTGCGCGACGGCAAGGGCCGTGTCGTGGACAAGGTCGCGGCAGACAAGTTTCACCTCTGGGTCGACGGCATTCCAGTCTCGATTCAGGACATCTCGCGGGAGTCCGACCTGCCGCTCGCCCTTGGCTTCATCCTCGACACATCGGGCTCGATGGCGGGGCACAAGATGGAGGCGTGCCGCAAGCTCATCGGCGCATTCCTCGCAGAGCGCCGACCCGACGACCAGGTTGCGCTGTGGACCTTCGGTGACGAGCGGGTCCTCGAGCGCTTCCCGTTCGGCATGGCCTGGTACCTGTTACCGCGGGTGCTCGAGGAGGTCAGGCCGTGGAGCACCACTGCGCTGTATGACATGGTCCAACGGGTGCCGGAGGTGATGGAGAAGGCCACCCACCCGCGCCGGGCAGCGATCCTGCTCACGGACGGAGTCGACAACGCCTCACGGCTCGATGCTGGCGAGGTCACCCGCATCGCCCACGACCTGTCGACGCCCGTCTACGCGCTCGGCGTCGAGCCGCCGCCGCTCGTCGAGGAAGGCTCCGGACCCTCGTACGAGGAGGTGCTGCGGCTGATTGCGGACAACTCCGGCGGGCACTACCGTCGGGTGCCTTCGACCACGGAGATGCCGGGGGTGGTGCACGAGCTGCTCCACGAGCTGTCGTCGCGCTTCATTCTGTCGTTCACCACCTCCGGGATCGGGACGCGCAAGTGGCGCACGCTGCGGGTCGAAATCGACGGATACAAGGCCACCACCCGGAGCGGCTATGTCGGGACGCTGCCGTAGGCCATCGCGGCTCAGATACTGATGCCTCTCGTTGACATCCTTCTGATCGCCGTCGGGCTCGCCATGGACGCGTTCGCGGTGTCGCTGGCGGCCGGCGCGTCGCGCACCGTCGTGAGCCTTCGCCCGACGCTGCGGCTGGCCTTCCACCTCGGTCTGTTTCAGGCGCTGATGCCGATCCTGGGCTGGTTTGCCGGCAGTCGCGTTGCGTACAGGCTGGCGGGCCTGGATCACTGGCTCGCTTTCGCCCTGCTCGCCGTCGTCGGCGTCAGAATGGTCCGCTCCGGGCTGTCGACGGATCCGGCCGTGGCGCCGCCCGACCCGTCGCGAGGCCTGACTATGGTCATGGTGTCGCTGGCGACCAGCGTCGACGCGTTCGCCATCGGGCTGAGCTTGGCGATGATCGGGGTCGAGATCTGGCAGCCGGCCGCACTCATCGGGCTCGTGACGGCGGTGTTGTCCCTCGCCGGGATCCGCTTCGGCGCCGCCCTCGGGGTGCGCTTCGGAAAGCGGATGGAGATCGTGGGAGGCCTCGTGCTGGTCGTGATCGGAATCCGAATCGTGGCTCAGTACTTCGGACTCTGACCCGATCCCATCGGCTGGTTGCCGCCGTCGATCGTTCTCAGCCGAGAATGCCAAGTGCCTCGCGCACGTTCGAGGTCGTGGGCCCGGAGGGGAATGAAGACGACGCAACGCTGGGAAGAAGTCCGTGCCACCGATCGAGTCCT
>CAZQYU010000039.1:2374-17563 GCA_964597585.1 uncultured Thermoanaerobaculia bacterium | reverse complement strand
GCCTGCGGGTCGAAGTCCGAGAGGTCGAAGTCCTGGAAGGCGATCTTCATGCCGGCATAGCTCAGCGATTCGCCCTTGTGGAGGACCTGGGAGCGCGCGATGCCGCCGCCGAGGCCGAGCAGCTCAACCTGGATCGACTCCGAACCGACGTTGAGCCCCGCCACGCGGATCTTGCCGCCGGAGGTGCCCGGGATGTCGACCGCGACTGCCTGGACGCCGCCGTCCGTCGAGACCACCGACGGTTCGAGGTCGACCGGGGCCACCCCGGGCCGCTCGAGGCGCACCACCATGCCCACGGTGAGCGCTCCGGGGACAGCGTTCTGACTCGCCATGTCGAAGTGGTCGAAGGTCAGCTTCCAGTCCTTGAAGTCGGCCGGGATCCCCGCCTTGAGTGTCAGGCGGCCGCTCACCGGAGCCTCCTCGCCCGGGTCGTACTCGACCGGCGCGAGGTACAGGTCGGAGGTCAGGAACGAGTGGATGTCGGGGTTGGCGACGAGTTGGTTCGACTTGCGGTTCACCCACATCTTCGGCTTCAGCACGAAGTTCTTCCCACGCGGGTCGGTGACGTCGACCACCATCGCGTCGCGTGCGGCGGGGTTCGGCTTCTCGACCCCGCGGAAGGTCATGGTGTAGCCCATCACCTGCTGCGGCACGTCGACTTTGAGGCGAACCTTCTCGCCGTGGTCGAACCAGCCGGTGGTGAGGAAGGCGAGCAGCATCAGACCGAGACCCACGTGGGCGACGATGCCCCCGGCCGTCTTCCACTGCCGGGTCGCGATCTTCTCGCTTGCCGCCCAGACGTTGGCGGTGATGGCGAAGATCGCCGTCGCCGCGTAGAGGATGGCACGCGGGCCGTTGAGCCCGAGTGCGATGCCGAGGCCGAGCAAGGCGGCAGTGACGGCGGCGACGACGACGAGTCGGCGTCCGGTCCCGGCCATCGCTCGCCGCCAGCCGAGGAACGGCGTCACGCCCAGGATCACGGCGAAGACGACGGCGAGCCAGTAGCCGACGCGGTTGTAGAAGCTCGGACCGACCTGTGAGGGCGGACCCCAGAGCCGCGAGATCAGCGGTGCCGAGGTGCCGAACGCGACCACCACCGCGAGCAGGACGAGGAGCAGGATGCCGACGACGAAAAAGATGGTCCGCGACACGAACGGTTCGGTGCCCCCCTCGGCCGGGATCTCCCGCCAGCGCCACGCCAACATGCCGATCGACAGCGCGAGGAAGAACAGCATGTTGAACACCAGCCAGCCGGTGATCCCGAGATCGACGAACGAGTGCACCGAGAAGTCCGCCAGGACCCCGGAGCGGGTGAGGAAGGTGCCGTAGACCACCAGCAGGTAGGCGCTCATGGCGAGTATCAGGTTGAGCCGCCGGAAACGGTTCCGGCTGCGCTGCAGGAGCATGCCGTGGGTCAGTGCCGCGGTGGCGAGCCAGGGCACGAAGGACGCGTTCTCGACCGGGTCCCAGCCCCAGTAGCCGCCCCAACCGAGGGTCTCGTAGGCCCAGTAGCCACCGAGCATGATCGCGAGACCGAGGGTGGCAAGGGAGAGCAGTACCCACGGCATCGAGACCTTCGGCCATTCGTCGTAGCGGCGCATCCACAGCGCTGCGAGCGCGAACGCGAACGGCACCGACAGCGAGGCGTAGCCGATGAACATGATCGGGGGGTGAATCACCATCCATGGGTTCTGCAGGAGCGGGTTGAGGCCCTGCCCGTCCATTGGGATCGACCCGGCGGTGAGCCCCTGATGGAAGCGGAACGGGTTCTGGCGCAGGAGGATCGCGATCAGCGACAGGAGGGTGGCGTTGTAGAACACCATCACCCGGGTTTCATAGCCGCGGGCGTAACGCATCAGCGGCAGGCCCAGCAGCACGCCCCAGAAGATCCAGAGCAGGAAGCTGCCCTCCTGGCCCCCCCAGAAGCTCGAGATCAGGTACGACGTCGGAAGGCTGTTGTCTGAGTAGGCATAGACGTAGAACAGTCGATAGTCGTGGCGGATCAGCAGGAACATCAGCAGCGCGCTGGTGGCGACGATGGCGACGGTCATGATCACGTAGGCCTGCCGCGCGAGCGGGATCCAACCGTGCTGCTCGCCCCGGCCCTCGCGGGCGCGGATTGCCAACAGATAACCGATCGTGGACAGGAGACCGAGCAGGAAAGCTGCCCACAGCAGCAGATAGCCGGGTGTGTACATGGCACCCCCTCATGCCGTGTCGGGAGGACGGGCGCCCCCCTTTGAGCGAGACCGGAGTTGGCGTCAGTAGGAGCTGGCTTTGCTCGCGCCGTCCTCGAGCCCCTGGTACTTCGACGGGCACTTGACGAGCAACTGATCGGCGTGGAAAGCACCGTCACGCCAGCTGCCGACCGCCACGACCTGGGTCGCCTCCTCGAAGTTGCCGGGCTTGACACCGTCGTAGACGACGGGGAGCGTCCCCCCGGCCTCGTCGACGAGACCGAAGCTGAGCTCCTGGTCCGCCTCGACGTACCGAGTGGAGTCGGCCTCGAGCGAGCCGGCGATTTGGACCTTCCTGCCGGTTCGCATGGCCTCGTCGAATGATACGTAGGGGGTGAGGTTGGACTTGAACGACGTCGCCCCGAAGGCGAGGAAGGCCGTTATCAACACGCCGCCGATGGCATACCAGAGCTTGCGCTGGCGTCGTGGGTCACTCATCAATCCTCCAGCCGGCGGACCTTGCGGTCCACCCGATACACGTACGCAAAAAGGCCCACCCAGATGATCAAGGTGACGAGGGTGATGCCCATGAGGTCGTTCATCAGAGAAGCTCCTGCTGGCGACGTTGCCGGATCCGCTCGATCCGGCACTCAATAGTATATAACCATACGAACAGACCCGTGAAGCCGATCAGCGAGCCCATGAGGACCTGGAACATTCTCGAGTCCATCTTGATCGTGCCCTGCTTGTTGATGATCGTGTCGGGGTGCAGGGACCACCAGATGCGCGGCACGACGAAGACCAGGAACGGCACCGTCACGAATGCGAGGATCGCGTACACCGCGGCCAGGGTCGCGCGCCGCTCGGGGTCGGCGACGGCTGCGCGCAGCGCGAAGTACGCGGCGTAGATCAGGAGCAGGAAGGTGATCGACGTCTCGCGCGGGTCCCAGTTCCAGTACGAGCCCCACATGATCCGCGCGAAGATCGAGCCGGTCACGGTCGCGAGCAGTGCGAACAGCAGGCCGAGGGCGGCCGACGAGGCGGCGCGCACGTCGTTCATCGGGTCCCGGCGCCACAGATACAGGATCGACGCGACGCAGGAGACCAGGAAGGCGAGGGTCGCCACCCACGCGGTGGGCACGTGGAAGAAGACGATCCGGGCGGACTCGCCCTGAAATCCGACCGCGGACGGGGCCCACTGGAACGCCGCCCAGATCACCACCGCCATCCACACCAACAGCCCCCACTTGAGGGCGTCGTTCAATCGCATCGGCACCTCGATCCTCTCTCGTACCGCCCTGCGCGCGTCGCTCCCGCTCGATCGCCGATCCGCTCTCGTCTCGGGAACGGCGAACGGACGGCTGCCGCTAGTCATTCCACACCACCGGAAACAGGAACACCGAAAGCACCGTCATGATGCCCCCGAGGGAGATCACGGCGCGCAGCGTGGACAGTACGCCGTCAACCTCTCCCTGCGACGCAGCGGTGGTGCCCTGGATCACGAAGATCAGGAGCGGCAGCAGCAGCGGCAGGGAAAGCACCGAGAACAGGGCGCCGCGGCTCATGGCACGGGCGATGATCGCGGCGACCATCGTCGTCGTCACCGCCAGTGTGTAGCCGCCGGTCGCCAGTACGGCCAGGAACCACCACGGGCTCTCGACTCGGTACCCCATCAGCACGCAGTACAGTGGCACGAGAATCGCCATCAAGACGATCAGCAGGACGAGATTGAAGAGCAATTTTCCCGCCCACACCACCAGGGGGTGTGCCGCAAGGCGCAACAGCGCCGCGGTGTGGGTCTCCTCCTCCTTGACGAAGGAGCGGTCGAGGCCGGCCATCGAGGCGAAGAAGATCACGATCCACAGCAGCGCGCCGAGCAGGAACGGCCGGTCAGCCTCGGCGATCCGGTAGGGCCCGATCGTGTACGACACCGCCGCCAAAGTGGTCAGGGCGAAGAGGCCGACGGCGTTGAGGGAGACCTTTGTGCGGAACTCCGCCCGCAGGTCCTTGACGAAGACCGCGGTGAGCTCAGCCAGCCAGTTCGACACGGTCGTCGCCCCAGGTCATCTCGCAGCGGTCGTTGGTCGCCAGGACGATCGTGCGACCGTCGTCGGCGGCCGACCGCGTGAACCCCTCGAGCCAGTCCTGACCGGTCGGATCGAGGTTCGAGCCCGGCTCGTCGAACATCAGCACCGGCGGGTCGTGGAGCATCGCCTGGGCGATCTTGAGGCGTTGGACCATGCCGGTGGAGAAGCCCATCACCTGTGTCTGGCGATCGGGATCGAGACCGACCTGCTCCAGGCACTCCCGGCAGCGCGGCTCCATCGGACCGAGCCCGCGTACCCGCGCGAAGAACTGCAGGTTCTCCATCGCGGTCAGTTCCTCGTAGACCGACATCGCCGGCGCCACCACGCCGAGGTGTCGGCGCCACTCGTCGCGAGCCATCGGAGGCTCCCGGCCCAGCCGCCACTCGATCCGGCCGACGGTCGGGCGCGCGAGGCCGCACAGGATGCGGACCAGGGTCGACTTCCCGGAGCCGTTGGGACCGGTGATCACCAGGATGCGCCCCGGGACGGCGTCACCGGAGACCCCTTTGAAGATGACCCGCGCGTCGTAGCGCTTGGCGACCCCTTCGAAACCGATGCTCACCGACCCCGACATCGCGCAAGAAGATACCACGTTTCAGGACCTCTCCCCGGCCGGCACGGTGGAGGCCCCGGGGTGCCTCCACCGCTCCGCCTCCACGCGGTTCCCGCCCGCCGCCTTGGCTCGGTAGAGGGCGCGATCGGCCGCCAGAAGCATACGATCCGGAGCGACCGGCTCGGGCGCCTGAATCTGGACGACGCCGATGCTGGCACCGACCCCGAAACTGCGCCCATCGGCGTCGAATCGTTGATCGGCCAGCCCGAGGCGGATCCGTTCGAGGACAACCAGGCCTTCGGCGTTGTCGGGCATGACCATGGCCAGGCATAGCTCGTCGCCGCCCCATCTCCCGGAGAGATCGAAGGGACGCAGGTTGGTCCGGATCAGGCGCGCGCTGGCCTGGAGCACCCGGTCGCCGGCCGCGTGGGTGTACATGTCGTTGACCTCCTTGAACCCGTCCAGGTCCAGCATCGCGACGACCAGCCACTCTCCTGCGCGCCTTGCCCGCTCCGACTCCTCGGCAAGGCGAGCCAGGAAGTGGTCTCGCCGAAGGAGGCCGGTCAGGCTGTCTACGGTCGCGAGTCGGTAGTGACGGCGATATCGGTCCGCCAGTACCATGCTCATCGCGGCGTACAGCGGCAGGAACGCGAGAGGGAAGATCAGTCCATCGATCGCGAAGCGGGGCGGTTCGACGACTCCGAGGTCGGCGAGAATGTCGAAAACTCCGGCACCGGCGTAGACCAATAGGACACCGCCGATCGCGCGGGTATACGGCACCCTGCGCCGCAGGCAGTCGACCAGCAGTCTGCCCACCGCGGTCGCCAACGCCAATGTCACGACGAGCACGACGGCTGGGGCGGGAACCACCGAGAGTGAGGACGGGGCGACGACGGGCACCGCGGCGAGCAGCACGAGAGCCGCGATGCCGAGCCGCACGCCGGCGCCGGGCGCCCGCTCGAAGAAGACGAACGCGAACCCGACCAGCAGGGCGACCGAACATGGCAGCAGCGCGAGCCTGGCCCGATCCAGGATCCCTTCACCAACGACACTCGACAGCAGCCTGGGTTCGTGCAACAGAAGGTACAGAGCGGCAGTGGCCGCGAAGGCGGCGAACAGCAGCGACGATCGTCCGGTCGGCTCGGGGAGCACGATCGCCAGCACCAGATGGTGCGCCGCAACCATGGCGAAGAAGACGGCGAAGGCGACCACCAGCAGGGCTGCGCGCCCGGACGCGCGCACCAGGTCGACGAGCAGCCCCAGCTGGGGTGCGGCGACCGCGGCAGTATCATCGCCCGCGAGCTGGTACAGGTGGATCACGAGCTCGTTGGCCGCTCCCTTCCGGAGCACCGGCTCGGGGATCGGGTAGACCCTATCGATCGGGCGCGCCGCGGAGAAGCCCGGCGGGAAGGTCCCGGTCGAGCCGATCTCGACACCGTTAAAGAAGACCTCGTCGGCATCTCCCAGCCGGCTGAAACGCAAAGCCAACGGTCCAGCGGTCACCTGGTCGGAGAGATGAAGGCGCGTCCGCAGCCACAGTTGGCCAAGGTCGTCACCCGAGGAGGTGACGGCGAGGCGCCCCGGCAGCCGGCATGGACGCCACGTGCTCTCCGGAGCGATCCGCGGCCCGAGATCGACCGGGGCGCGCGGCGCGCAGGACCATGTGCCCGTGAGCGTCGTCGGGAGCTGCTCAACCTCGATCTCACCCGCACCCGCCGACGGCATCCAGATCGAGGCCAAGAACACGGCGACCAGCGCCGGCTGCCAGAGCAGGCTTCGCCGCCCCTGCGAGGGTAGGGTTGCACAGTGTTGCGCCAGTGGATCCACGGGCTGCGATTGTACTGTGGAGGTGGCTGCGCAGCCCAAACGGGAAGAAGGTCGACCGCACCCGCGTTGGCCTGGGCGAACCGCCAGTGCCTCATACAACCGCGGCGGGTCCGATTCTCAGCCTTCCGGAGGTCTGATGTCTCCCCTGCGCCGAGCTCAAACCCGACAGCCACGGGTCGCAGTGATCGGCGGGGGTGTGGCCGGCGCCGCGTGCGCTCGAGCCCTCACCGACGCCGGCAAGGACGTGACGCTGATCGACAAAGCGCGGGGGCTCGGGGGACGCACCTCGACCCTGCGCGGCGGACCGGTCGCCTTCGATCATGGTGCCGCGTTCTTCCACACCGCCGGGAACCGTTTCGGCTCGCTCGTCGAGGAAGCGGTCGCTGCCGGAATCCTCGCCCCCTGGACCGGGAGGATACGGCTGCTCAACGGCGGCCAGCTGACGGAGATCGTCGGCACTCAGGAGCGGTTCGTCGCCGTCCCTGGCATGAGCGCCTTCGCCCGCTACTTCGCGGACGACATCCCGACACAGTGCGGGCGCTGCGCCAAGCGCATCGTTCCAGAGGGCAGCGGATGGCGGCTGGGAGACGCCGACGGCGCCGACCTCGGCCTGTACGACGCCGTCGCGGTCGCGGTGCCGGCTCCCCAGGCGGCCCCCCTCCTGGCCCCCGCACCCGAGCTCGCCGCCAAGCTGACGGACGTCCGCATGGCGCCGACCTGGACGGTCATGGCCGCATGGGACCGCGCCCTCGAGCTTCCCTTCGAGGCGGCCTACATTCCGGCCGCGCCGCTCGCTCTCATGGTCCATGACGGCACCAAGCCCGGCCGCGGCGGCGGCGAGTCCTGGGTGCTGCAGGCGTCCACCACGTGGTCGACCGAGCACCTCGAGGACGATCCAGGGACCGTGGCCAGGGTCCTGGTTCGCTCGGCGAACTCTGCAGTCGGGCGCACCTTGCCGGAGCCCAGCCATGCCGTCGCCCACCGCTGGCGCTATGCGGCGGTGCTCGCCCCGCTTGGCACCGACTACCTCCTCGATCCGGAGCGCCGTATCGGCGCCTGCGGCGACTGGGGGCGGGGGAGCACTGTGGAGCACGCCGTGGTGAGCGGGCTCGCACTCGCCGAGGCACTGATCGACGAAATGGGCTAGCCCCGGGACGATCATCGCGGAGTCGGGTCGCAAACCGCGGCCCTCTGGGCTATGCGCCCGTAGGGCGCCGAGCAGGTCCTTCAAACAGGTCGAAGCGGAGCAGCCGGCACTCGATCGGGCCGTTGAAGAGCACGATCCGGCGCGACGTCCTGAGCCCGATCGACCGCGCGAGCTCGGGCTCGCCGACCAGCAGCCATGCGGTGCATCCCGCCGCGCCGTGCTTGAGCGCGTCTCCGAGCCCTGCATACACGTCGCGCAGCGATTCGACCTCGCCGAGCCGCTTCCCGTAGGGTGGGTTGGCGACGATCAGCCAGCCCGGCGCCAGGTCGAGATCACCGACATTCCCACGCTCCACCCGAATCGCTTCGCCGACCCCGGCCGCACGCGCGTGGCGGCGGGTGGCCTCAACGGCACGCGGGTCCACATCCGTGGCGACGATCTGCGAAGGCGCCACGCGCCGCGCCGCGAGCGCCCGCTCGCGGAGCCTTCGGAGAGGGCCGGGATCGACGCCCGGCCACCGTTCGAAGGCGAACGAGCGTGCAAGGCCCGGAGCCGTTTTGGTGGCGATCAGCGCGGCTTCGACGGCGAGCGTGCCGGAACCGCACATCGGATCCACGAGCGGCACCTCACCGTCGTAGCCGATCAGCTCGAGAATGCCGGCTGCAAGCGACTCGGCGAGCGGCGCGGGACCACCTCCGCCGGTCCGGTAGCCGCGATGGGAGAGCGGCTCCCCCGAGGCATCGAGACCCAGCGAGACCGCGTCGTCCCCAAGGTGGACGTGGATCGCGATGTCCGGGGCTCGCCGGTCGACGTCGGGCCGCGCGCCCGTGCGCCGACGGATCCGGTCGACGACGGCATCCTTGACGAGCAGGGCCGCGAACGCCCGGTTGGGAAACGCCGCCGCGCGACCGACCGCTTCGACGGCGATCGTCTGTCCGCGCGCCACGAGCTCTTCCCACGCGATCGCCGAGGTCAGGCGGTAGAGAGCGTCGCGTCCCGCTGCAGGACCTGAAACGAGGCGCAGCACGATCCGCATGGCGGTGCGCAGCTCGAGGCTGGCGGCGCACAGGTCGGCAAGCGAGCCACGGAACTGCACGGCGCCGCGGCCGATCGCCACCTTGTCCGCACCGATCGCGGCGAGCTCTCCGGCCAACACCTCTTCGAGGCCGCGTGCGCAGGTGGCCGCGAGATCAAGACGGCCTTCGAGGAGCGAGGACACCGTTGCACGCTACACGGCCGCCCACCGACGCGCAACCGGCAAGTGGACGGCCCCGACCTGCCTGCGACGTGACGTGGTGCGACGTGCAGGCTAGAGTAAGGAGTGCTCGCCGACGCCTTCGGGGGTGGTGGGCCGCACGCTCTCGGGGAGGGTCTCACGTGTCGGTCGCCGGAAATCTCCGCACCATGCCATTCGCGGACTTGGTGCAGTGGCTTTCCAACAGCTTCAAGACTGGCACGCTCGTGATCGACGGCCCGCGCTACACCACTCGGATCTACTTTCGACGCGGCTCGGTCGTGGCGGTGGCTTCCGACAACCCACGCGAGATGCTGGGCTACTACCTCGTCGGGTGGGGCTATCTCACCGAGGAGGAGCTCCAGTACCTGATCGAGATGCAGGACCACTTCAAGGTCATGCTCGGCGAGCTGGTCGTCCAGATGGGTCACATCGGGCGCCCGGAGATCGAGCACCTGCTCCGGGTCAAGACCGAGGAGACCATCTACGACCTAATGCTGTGGGACGAGGGCAACTTCCGCTTTCTCGAGGGAGAGCTGCCGGAGCGGGACTTCCTCGAGCTGCAGCTGCCAGTCCACCAGTTTCTGCTCGAGGGTCACCGGCAGCGGGACGAGCGGGTTCGCTTCACGACACTTATCCCGAGCTCGAACTACGTTCCGGTGGTGGTGGACGCCCCGGACGCCGGCGGACTCAACCAGGTCGAGCAGGCAATTCTCGAGGCAATCGACGGCACGCTCAGCATCGAGGAGATTGCTCTGACCGTCCGAGTCCCGGAGTTCGACGTACTCGGCTTTGTCTTCCACTGCCTCCAGAGAGAGCAGCTGCGCCTCCAGCTGCCCTCCGACGAAATCCGCTCCACCCCCGGCCACAGCCACGCACCATGGCATGAGGCTGTCTACGACATCGAGGATCGGGTCGAGCGCGACCGTCTCTTCGACGCCCTGCAGATGGTCGCGGTGATCCGCGACAAGTACCCGGACAACCCGGACGCCAACGCCTTCGTCGCGGCGACCGAGGAGCGTATCGACGATCGGCTCAACTCGAGCACGCTGACCGACAGGGTCATTCTCGAGCCCACCGCGGGACTCTCCGAGCTCATGAACCTCGACTGTGCACCGGCAGAGGGCTTCGTCCTGTCCAGGATCAACGGTTTCTACAGCGTTCAGGAAGTCCTCAGTCAGCTACCCGGCAGCGGTCTTCAGAACCGGGCAATCCTCCACAACCTGCTCCGTCGGGGGCTGGTCAAGATCCGCGAGGCGCGCTCCGTCCGCCGCTACCGCGCCACCATGACCGAAGAGGAGCCGTTCGCCGCCGACACAGACGACGACCCGTTCCAGCTCTGATCCGACGCACAATCACCACCAAGACACCAAGGCGCGAGCAGCATTCCATCTTGGTGAGCACGCTCGAGCCATGTCCACACCTGCTTGACTCAGAGGCTCCAGGTGCCAGAAGCCAGCGCTCGCTTGGGCCCTTGAGAATGGCAGGCAGCATCTCGCAGGGGGGAGTGCCACCCAACTCGGTGTTCGCGGCGGCGTCTCGAGAGCTTGCCCGGGAGATTCCGCTCATCGCACCATCCGTGAACCGTCGCCTTGCGACGGATTCATACCTCGCTACTCGAACGCCCTCTTGGTGTCTTGGTGGTTCAGTCCCTCTCGCGGTCGTCGCGGCCGAGCAGGAGGTCGAGGCCCGCCTCGACCACCGACGAGCCGGTCTTCAGTGCGCCGCGGCCGGCCCGCGCGAGCCGCTCGCCCAGGACATCGTCGACGGCGGACTCGAGCCCCTGCCTCATTTCCTCGCGCAGGCGCGGCACGACCTCGTCAGCGCCCTCGATCACACCGCTTCGGACCTCCTCTCTGAGCTTGGGCAGGACGTCTTCCGCGGCCTCCCTCACGCCCGCCGAAACTTCGTCCCGGAGCCGAGGCGCCACCTGCGCCGCGCCCTCCTCGACCGCTCTGCGTACCGAGCTCCCGACCCCGTCGGAGAGCTCCGCCGCACGCACGCGAAGTAGCCGCCCGAGGGTGACCACGACCGCGGCACCGACCACGACGCCGCCCACTGCGCCACCCAGCATCGCGATGACGAACTCCTGCATCCGAAGACCTCCCGGTCGGCTCGAAACCCCTGTACCTCGTCCCATGGTATCCCGCGAGCCAGCCCGCGCGCACCCATTCGGCCGATGTCGCGACCGCGTGCAGCCGACCGGCGAAGTTGCTTGAGGAAACAGCGCAAGCGGGACACTGCCGGTCACCCCACGAGAGCAGGCAAGCCACTGAGGGTGAGATCTTTACACCCTCTTCACCAGACCCTCTCGGGAGCCTCGCACCTTCTCGCCAAGCTCGTGGCATGGAACGCGCCATGGTCGCCACTCTCACTGGCCTGCACTTCTCACGAGGTCAGTTGCGAGGGTGCCGAGATGCCCGCCAGCGTGGAGCCTCGAGTGACGAGCCGCCGAGGCGTGTCCAGAGACACGTCGCAGGCGACGAGCTGCGAGAGAGCCCGCGATGGCCGGCATCGCGGTGCCCACAGTGGGGAGCTGGTGAGAAATGCAGGCTGGGATCCACGAGATCGAGCTCGACGTGTCGCTGCGCGTCGACGGCAGGGCTCACCAGGGGCTGCCGCCATCCGGCTCGGGGCTCCCCCCCTCGGCCGCAAGCTCCCAGATCACTTGCATCGCCTGCGCCACGAACGGGTCGAACTGGGTACCGGAGCCGCCTTCCAGGGTCGCTGAAACCGCCTCACGAGTCGCGTTCCCACGCGGCCCGCGCACCGTGTGCAGAATGTCGAAGACCTCGGCCACCGCCACCATCGCCGCCGCCGGGTGGGGTCGTCTTTTCTCGGGCAGGCGCGGCCATCCCCCTCCCTGCCAGGTGAGGTGATGCTCAAAGGCGACGATCGGCGCGACGGGCGGGAGCTGAGGCACTGCCAGCAGGCGCTCGAGCCCGAGCCGGGGGTGGTCGAGCTGCAGCTCCCACTCGTTGCCGCTGAGCTCGAGGTCCCGCTGAACCACCTCCGGGGCCATGCCGACCTTGCCAATATCGTGCAGCAGCCCCGCGAGACCCAGATCCCGTCGATCGCTCTCCTCCAGGCCCAAGGGTACGGCCAGGACCAGCGTCAGAACACCCACATTGTGAGCGTGGACCGCCAGCCACTCGGCGTCGTCGGTCAGCGGCGAGAGCAGCTCGAGCGGGTTCTCGATACGCTGCAGCTGAAGGTCGAGGTGTGCGATCACGTCATCCAGCGATGCCACCGGAAGCAGCCCTCCCGCCTCGACCGCCGCGAAGGCGTCGCGAATGACCTGAACGCGGTCGCGAAAGGCCACGTCGGGGAGCTCACTGCGTTCGACGCCGCCGCTGTCGGCCGCACGGTCGCCGACCAGGCGCCCAACCCGGATGTGCGCGAGTGTCGGAAACACGGCCCCTGGAGACGCGGCGAGCGCCTCGAGGAAGAGCCCGACCTCGTCCTCGGTGACTCCGCCGGTGAAGGACACACGCTCGACCCCGTGGACGTGGAGGCGGCGCAGCAGTGCACCGACCTGCTCTCCGGCGCGCGTGAACGGGCGCCCTTCGATGAAGAGCTCCTCCTGGAGCACCACCAGCGAGAGCTCGCCCACGGCACTGCCCCCCTCCCGCGGTCCACGGGCGTCCGCCACCAGCTCGTGGAGACGCTCGATCAGGCGGCTACGGGCACGTGCAGCGCGCGGATGTTCGCCCGAGTACAACCGCGTCGTCACGACGCCTACCGCGAGGTCGGTGAGCAGCGCGAGGACGGTCGCCTCCCAACTATTCGTCGCCGAGCTCACGTTGAACCTTCCGTGCGGCCCGCCAGCAGCGCGAGCGCGGTCTTTGCCGCCGGGTCGCGTTGCTGAGCGATCTGGCGCAGGATTTCGTCGGCCTGCGGGCCGGGCATGCGGGCTGCGGAGCGGGCCACCGTCTCCCACACCGTTGTGAGGCGGAAGGCGTGCCGCCACTGCGACAGCGAGGCGACGCGGAACAGGGCGTCTGCGGCCTCGGAAATCGGGAACATCCCGAGCAGGTCGATCAGCTCCAGAGTCTCTGCGTCCCTGAGCTGGCCGCCGCGACGCGCATCGAGGGACTCGGCGAGGAGGCGCCCGATCTCGGGGTGGCGCATCTTGCGGCCGAGAGAGACCAGCTCCCGCCACGCCACGGGATCATCGCGGCCGACGAGCTCGCGCACGCCTTGGATCCAACGCGGGTCGCGGGCGATAGCGAGCGTCTTGACGGCCTCGGCCACGACTCGGGCGTCGCTGTGGACCAGAAACTCGGGCACTCGTTCCGCCAACGACGGATCGCCAATCCGCCGCAGCAAGAGGATGCCGTTGCGGACCACGAACCATCGCTCGTCGTCGAGCATCGGTCGGATTCGAGGCACGGCCGGCGCCCCGATCGTCACCGCCATCTCGAGCAGACGTCGCCGCCGCGAGAGGTTGTCCTCGAGGCGCAGCTTCGCGATCAGGGCAGGAACGAGATCTTCGCCCAGCAGCACCACGATACGCGCCACATCGGGCCAGTGCTCCTTGCCCCAGATGCTGACAGCGTCGAGCATTGCTCCGAGTCCGTGGGTGCCGGTGATCCGCTCGCGCAGCACCCTGTCGCTGCTCGCGAGGAGATCGCACGCAATCTCTCCGGCCTCCGAGAACTCGCCGAGCTCGAGGTGCTCGTAGAACCGGTCGACCAGACGACCTCCAACGGCGGTGGCGAGGACGGTCTCAGGAAAGAGCTGGTAGGCGACCCGCAGGATCTGCTCGAGATGGCGACGCTGGGCGTTGGGTTCCATCGCCTCGAGGATCGCCGGGTCGCTGGTGGTCTCGGCGAGGAAGCGGCGCAGCGAAGGCCTGTCCACGTAGGACAGCACCGGCACTGGCGCCTCCCCCGGAAATGCGAAGCCCAGCCTGTGTAACAGCGTGCGGCTGCGGAGCGTGAGGTCTTCCGAGATCTCGTCGCCGCGTCGGCGCCACGGGTCGGTACCCGACACGTCGGTCGCCGCCAGCTTCTCGAGCAGCGTCCTCACCGCCAGTGGGATCTCGACACCATCGTCGACCAACGCTTCGACGCCGTCGACGAACAGTACCGGGGAGAGGATCTCGGGCAGCCGGGCGCGCAACGATCCGAGCGGCTGAGCATGCTGGATCATCAGCCGCACCGCGAGGTGGCGGTTGTCGGCCTGGAGCGTCCGCACCATCTCCTCGACCGAGGCCAGGAGCGCCATGCCGTCGAGCAGGGCTCCGCTCTCCTCGGTCTCGTCCAGCAACTCAAGGAGGTGGTCGACCAGGAGCTTCACGAAGCCCGAGGGATCACCGGCGGACTCCGCCATCGCCGCCATACCCTCCGGCGTCGGCCTGCCCATGTCGTCGGACGACCCGAGCACACCCCCGGTGAGGCGGTTGACCAGCATCTCCCACAGGCGTTGCTGTGCGCTGCCGGCCACTCCCAACCCGTCGGAAAACACGAACCAGTTCACATCGAGTGGGACCAGCTCGATGCCCTCGAGTGACTCCGCCTCGGTGAAGATGCGAGCGCGCTCGGACTCGTCGACCTGGTCCTTGAGTCCGGACATCAGCTCGACGAAGCGCCGGAGCGTCGCCCCATCGACCGGGGGACGAATGGTCAGCGCGACCACCCCGAGGTGGAAGAGCTCAGTGGCGAGCCGCTCGGTGCGCGCCGCATGACCGCGCAGCTCATGCCCGCCGACGCGGAAGCCCTTCGGGGTGACCTGGACCAGGATCGCTCGTCCCGGCAGCGCTGACGTGAGCTTCTCGAGCTGACGCCAGGCGGGCTCGGTGGCGGGGTGGTCGCCGTCGTAGAAGCGCCGGAGCTTCCGCGTGACCTCGAGCTTGAGCAGCCACTGCCCGATCGGATCGACGGCCTCGTCTGTGCTTCGGGTGGTCGCGCTCACGCGCCCAGTATCACCCGGCAGGCGCAAGTCGCGCCAGTGAGGACGATGGCACACGCACCCTCCGGCCCGGTGCGTAGCTCCCTCTCTGCCCCGGCCCCGCGCAGCGCCTCGGACTGGAGAGTCTCGGCAGTCAAGGTCCGCGCAGCGAATCCATATCAGCGCGTCCTGCAGAGCGCGCTCTCGAACCCCCGAACCCGGGGGGTTTAACCGCGCGCCCCCCCACCCCCAACAAAAAAAAGAGACCCACA
>CAZQYU010000039.1:0-2364 GCA_964597585.1 uncultured Thermoanaerobaculia bacterium | reverse complement strand
TAACAGCGCGGACTGCTGAGCGCCGTTTCACCCGCCGGCCCCGGGCGTTTGACACGGCGCTCCGCAGGACGCGCTTCTAGAACTCGAGCGACTCGCCGAAGTCCAGCACCCGCGCCTGCTCGCCGAGCTGGCGGACCCGCGACACGAACTCGTTCGGATCGGTGTCGATGACCTCGAAGGTCTTGTAGTGCATCGGGATGACGAGCTTCGGCTGGAGGAACTCCGTGGCCTTGACCGCGTCGTCGATGCCCATCGTGAAATTGTCTCCGATCGGCAGTATCGCGACGTCGATGGCGTTGAGCTCGCCGATCAGCTTCATGTCGAGGAACAGTCCCGTGTCACCCGGGTGGTAGAAGGTCCGATCGTCCATCGTGATCAGAAACCCGCACGGGTTTCCGGTGTAGGTCCCGTCGGGAGCGCACGATCCGTGGTGAGCGATGGTCAGCTTGACCCGTCCGAACGGAAACTGGTGGGCGCCGCCGATGTGCATCGGGTGGACCTTCGCTCCCCGAGCCTCGCAGTAGTTGGCAAGCTCGAACGGCGCGACGATGGTCGCGTCGTTGGCCTTGGCGATCTCGATACCGTCGCCGATGTGATCGCCATGGCCGTGGGTCAGGAGCACGTGATCGACCTTGACGTCGGACGCCGCCATCGCCGCCACCGGGTTCCCGGTGAGGAACGGATCGATGATGATGCGACCACCCCCACCCTCGAGAAGTACGGCGGAGTGTCCGAGATAGGTGAGCTTCGGCATGTCGGTTCCTCCCTTTGCCGGACGCCTCGGCGCGGCAAGTACCGCGCCCGTCGCGACGGATGCAGCGACCATTCTACGACTGCCTGGGAGCGGGCTCCCGAGAAACTCGCCCGCTCGCGCTCCGTACCTCATACTGGTGGCGGACCCCACCATGTTGGAGGTGTGCCATGGACGCCGTTCGCAACCCTCTGCACCGCTCCTCCGAAGACCGGATCATCGCCGGTGTGTGCGGAGGCATCGCGAGGTGGCTCGGCTGGCGGCCCACCCTGGTCCGCATCCTCTACGTTCTCGTCTCGATCCTCTCGGCGGCGTTTCCCGGCATCCTCGTCTACCTCCTGCTGTGGCTCCTGATGCCGGACGAATCCTGAGAAATCCTGAGGACATCGGCGTGGAACGCGGAGGCACTCCGGGACCGCGAAGTGCGCCGATGCCCTCAGCATTGCTATGATGCGCTGCGCGCATCGGAATCGGGCGGAGACCAGCTTCGCCCCGACTCCTCCTCACCTCCTCACCTTCCAGAACCTTTCGTCACCATCACCCGTTTGAGGGGGTGAGACCGTACGGAGGTGGGGTATGAGGCCGAAGCGAGTTTTCACGACACTGCTCACCCTGGCGCTGATGGCGGCCGTCCCGGCCTTGGCCGGCGACGCCACCCGGTGGCTCAATGTCCATGTGACCGATACCAAGGAGGGAGCCAACGTCGAGCTCCATCTGCCGTTCGGGCTCGTCATGGCGGTGCTCGACGGCGTCAACGTCGAGAACTTCCACGGCGGCAAGATCCAGATCGACCTTGATCACGACGCCGACATCGATTGGCCGCAGCTGATGAAGGCGTTGAAGGACTCGCCGGACGGCGACTACGTCACGGTGACCTCCAACGACGCCGACGTGAAAGTGCAGAAGGCCGCCGGGATGCTGCGCATCCACGTCACCCAGAAGGAGGACGAGCAGGCGGTGGTCGACGTCACCCTGCCGGCGACGTTGATCGACGCGCTCGCGTTCGACGAGCACAACGAGATCGACGTCAAGACGCTCCTCGCCGGCCTCGATGGGCTACCGGACGGCGAGATCGTCCGGGTGACCTCGAACGAGGCCAACGTCCGCATCTGGATCGAGTGACGACCGGAGGCGACCATGAACCAGCGCGGGATCTCCACTGTCGGCGCAATCTTGCTCGCGACCGTGGCCGGGCTCCTCGCCTCGGTCGTGCTGTCCGACTGGGTCGTAGTCGACGTCAAAGTGCCCTCGGACGACGTCCGGGTCGTCGTGCCGTTCCCGCTTTTCGCGGCCCGGGCGGCGACCGCCTTCATCCCGGCCGAGGCGTTCGAAGACGCCACCATCCCGGACGACCTGCAGAGGGCGCGACCCCAGGTGATGCAGGCCTTGCACGCGCTCCACGATGCCCCCGACGCGACCCTGGTCAAGGTCGATGCGCCGGACGCCAAGGTCACGGTGACCAAGCACGGCGACGACCTCGACATCGCCGTCGACGCCGATGACGCGATCGTGCGCTGCTCGATCCCGATCGACGGCGTGATCGACGCCCTCGAACGGTGGGACTGGAAGACGGTCGACCCGAACCTCGCCTTCCGCGTCCTGTCGAAGGCCGG
>CAZQYU010000038.1:0-17745 GCA_964597585.1 uncultured Thermoanaerobaculia bacterium | reverse complement strand
TGTCGCGGCGGTGGCGGCGGATGCCGCGGTGCACCGCCGCCGAGGTCTACCGCATGCTGCGGCTGACCAACCCTTCGCCCTACATGTTCCTGTTCGACACCGGCCAGGCGCGGGTGCTCGGTTCGAGCCCGGAGATGCTGGTCCGACTGCGCGGCGATATCGTGGCCACATGCCCGATTGCCGGGACGCGCCACCGCGGCACCGACCCCGCGGAGGACGCCGCGCTCGCGGCGGAGCTGCTCGCCGACCCCAAGGAGCGCGCCGAGCACGTGATGCTGGTCGACCTCGGGCGCAACGACATCGGGCGTGTCGCCGCCCCGGGCACGGTCCGGGTGGTCCGCGAGATGGACGTCGAGCGCTACAGCCACGTCATGCACCTGGTGAGCGAGGTCGAGGGCCGTCTGCGTCCCGACTGCGACGCCTGGGACGCCCTGCTGGCGTGCTTCCCCGCAGGGACGCTGACCGGGGCGCCGAAGGTCCGGGCGATGGAGATCATCGACGACCTCGAGGAGGTCCGGCGCGGCGTCTATGGGGGGGCGATCGCCTACCGCACGGTCACCGGCGACCTCGACTCGTGCATCGCGATTCGCACCCTGGTTGAGCGTGGCGGCGTGATGCTGGTCCAGGCGGGCGCCGGCATCGTCTACGACTCGCGGCCTGAAGCCGAGCTCGAGGAGTGCCGGTCGAAGGCACGCGCGCTCATCCAGGCCGTGTCGATGGCTGAGACCGCCGCCGGGGCGGCGTCCGACGAGGTGACGCCGTGATCCTCATGATCGACAACTACGACTCCTTCACCTACAACCTGGTGCAGGAGCTCCACATCGTCGGCGCATCCGAGATCCGGGTGGTGCGCAACGACGCCGAGTCGCTCGACGCGCTGCTCGCGCTCGAACCGCGGGCGATCGTCATCTCTCCAGGGCCGGGGACGCCCGAGTCCGCCGGACTCTCGATGGCCCTCATCGCCGCCGCCGCTGAGCTGCCGGTGCTCGGCATCTGCCTCGGCCACCAGGCGCTGGCGGCGGTGCACGGCGGCCGCGTGGTGCGCGCACCGGAGCCCGTGCACGGCAAGACCTCGGTCATCCATCACCGCGGCGTCGGCCTCTTCGCCGACCTGCCCGATCCCTTCGAGGCGACCCGCTACCACTCCCTGGTCGCCGACCGGGCGAGCCTGCCCGAAGTGCTCGAGGTGACCGCCTGGACCGACGATAGACTGGTGATGGGGCTTCGCCACCGAGAGCGGCCCCACCACGGGGTCCAGTTCCACCCGGAGAGCTACCTGACACGACACGGGCTGCACCTGCTGGCGCGGTTCCTCGAGCTGGCCGGGCTCCCGCTTTCCGAGGCGGGCCGGGGGCTCCTGGCCCGGGGAGTGGCGTGATGGGCGAGCTCGATCTCAGGGCCCTGCTGCGGCGGCTGATGGCCGGCGAGTCGCTGCCCGGCGCCGAGGTCGAGGAACTGTTCGGCGCGGTCATGGACGGGCTGCTCGAGCCCGCCGTGGCCGCCGGGTTCCTGGTCGCCCTGCGCATGAAGGGGGAGACCGGCGCCGAGGTCGCGGCCGCCGCGCGGGCGATGCGTGCCCGGGCGATCGCTGTGCCGATCGCGGACCCCGCCTCCGCGATCGACACCTGCGGGACCGGAGGCGACGGCGCCGACACGGTCAACATCTCCACCGCTGCGGCCCTGGTCGCGGCCGCCGCCGGGGTTCCCGTGGCCAAGCACGGCAACCGCTCGGTGTCGTCGCGCTGCGGCTCGGCCGACGTGCTCGAGGCCGCGGGCGTCCGCCTCGAGCTGTCCCCGGAATCGTTGGCGGTCCTCCACCGGGAGGTCGGTATCGCCTTCCTGTTCGCTCCCCGCCTGCACCCGGCGATGCGCGAGGTGATGCCGGTCCGCCGTGCCCTCGGCGTGCGAACGACCTTCAACCTGCTCGGTCCGCTCACCAACCCCGCAGGAGTGGCGCGTCAGGTCGTCGGAGTGTGGGGCGAGGAGGTCCAGGACCTCCTCGCCGCCGCCCTTGCGGATCTCGGTGCGACCCGCGCCCTGGTCGTGCACTCCACGGACGGACTCGACGAGCTCAGTGTCTTCGCGCCGACCCGGGTGGTCGAGGTGCGGGACGGGCGCGTCACCGGCGAGTGGACGGTCGACCCTGTGGCGCTCGGCCTGACTCCGTCCGACCCCGCCGAGCTGCGCGGCGGCGACGTCGCGACCAACCTGGACCGGATGCGGGCGGTGCTGTCGGGGCGGGAGCGGTCGGCGGCGGCCGACGCGGTCGCACTCAACGCCGCCGCCGCCCTGATCGTGGCGGGCCGCGAGGCCGACCTCGCGTCCGGACTGGCGAGAGCCCGCGAGGTGCTGGCTTCGGGCGCGGCTGCAGCCCGCTTGGAGGCCCTGGCATGGCGCTCGACGGAGCTCGCCGATGGCTCCTGAGTCAATCCTCGACCGGATTGTGCTCGCGGTGCGCGCCCGCCTCGACGCGGCCCCGGCCATGCCGGACCTGGAGCAGCGCGCCGCCGACGCGGTGGTGCACCGGCTCGCCGAAGGGCGGCGCAGCCTGACAGCGGCGCTGCGGTCCCGCTGCCCGGCGATCATCGCCGAGTGCAAGCACGCCTCGCCCTCGGCCGGGGTGCTGCGCGAGCCCTTCGACCCGGTCGCGCTCGCGCGGGCCTACGCCGCGGGCGGTGCGGCGGCGATCTCGGTCGTGACGGAGCCGGACTTCTTCGCCGGCGGCCCGGGCTGGATCGGCCCGGTCCGCGCAGCGGTCCCGCTCCCGGTGCTGCGCAAGGACTTCATCTTCACCGAGCGTCAGCTTTACGAGACCGCCGTGCTCGGCGCCGACGCCGTGCTGCTGGTCCAGCGCCTGCTCGACCCGCCGACCCTCGCGCGGCTGCTGGAAGTGGCCCGCCGCCTTGCACTGGACGTTCTGCTCGAGCTCTTCGCGGATGAGGACCCGGCACCGGCGATCGCCTCCGGCGCCGAGATCATCGGGGTCAACGCCCGCGACCTGGCGAGCTTCCGGGTCGATCTCGAGCGGGTCGCCGAGCTCGCGCGGGTGATCCCGAACGAACGGGTCCGGGTCGCCGAGAGCGGAGTACGCGGCCCCCAGGACGTCGCCCGCCTCGCCGCCGCCGGCTGGCACGCCTTCCTGGTCGGCGAGCACCTGGTCCGCGCACCCGACCCCGAAGCCGCCGTCCGCGCCCTGGTGAGCGCGCGATGAACCACGAAGACACGAAGACACACAGACGATCTGAGAGCTTCGGACCGATCGGCTGGCCCGAGAGTGGCGTCGCCCGGCAGTCTCTAGCGGTGCTTTCGATGTCGCCCGGCCGAGACCAGTCAAGTCGGGGAAGGCCCGGAAACAAAGTGCAGTGGCTTCACCTTCGACTCCAAAGCCCAGAGATGGTGGGGGAGTGTGGGCTTTGTGTCTTTGTGTCTTTGTGGTTGACTCACGGGCACTTCGCGCTGGCGCCACGGGTCCTCGGCTCGTGAGGGTCCTGGTCAAGATCTGCGGGTTGACGCGGCGGGAGGACGCCGAGGCGGCGATCGTCGCCGGTGCCGACCTGGTCGGCTTCATCTTTGTCCCCGGAACGCCGCGGGCGCTTGACCCCGCGCGGGCAGGCTGGGTCCGCGACCTCGCTGGCGCCGAGCGGGTCGGGGTCTTTCGCGGTGCCGCCCTTGCCGAGATTGAGAGGGTGCGCGACCTGCTCGGCCTGGACCGGGTCCAGCTCCATGGCGACGAGCCCGACGTGTGGCTGGATCGGCTCGGGCCGCGAGTCCTGCGCCGCGTGGCGGTCACCGCGGCGGGTGTCGACTGGACGCGGGTCGCCGCGCTCGCCCGGGTGTGCCTGCCGCTGGTTGACCCGGGCGCCGGGTCGGGAGTGGCCGGCGAGTGGGACGCGTGGGGGTCGCCGCCGGCCGATGTCGAGTTTGGCGTCGCGGGCGGGCTCACGCCGGCGACCGTCGGAGCGATGATCCGCAGGCTCCGCCCGGCACTGGTCGATGTCGCCTCGGGGGTCGAGGCCTCGCCGGGCGTGAAGGATCCCGTCAGGATGTCGGCGTTCGTCGCGGCAGCGCGCGGCGCGTGACGGGTGGCCCGAAACGGGAGAATCGTGAGCTCTTGAAGAGCTCACATTCACAGGCACCCGCCCCCGGTGGGGGAATGTGAGGGTAGAATCGGAGCCCGTTCGCGGAGGGAGCATGAAGATCTCACCCGATCGCAGCGGGTACTTCGGCGCCTACGGCGGCCGCTTTGTACCCGAGACACTCATGACGCCGCTGGGCGAGCTCGGGGCGGCGTACCGTGCGGCGCGCACCGACAAGGCATTTCAGGCGCGCCTCGACGACCTGCTCACGACCTTCGTCGGCCGCCCGACGCCGCTGTACCCCGCCCGCCGACTCTCGGCCGAGCTCGGCGGAGCGCAGGTTTGGCAAAAGCGCGAGGACCTCTGCCACACAGGCGCCCACAAGATCAACAACGCCGTCGGACAGGCGCTGCTTGCCCGCAAAATGGGCAAGAATCGGGTCATCGCCGAGACCGGTGCCGGCCAGCACGGGGTCGCAGCCGCGACCGCGGCCGCCCTACTCGGGCTGGAGTGCAGGGTCTACATGGGCGAGGAGGACATGCGGCGCCAGGCGCCCAACGTCAGCCGCATGCGCCTGCTCGGCGCCGAAGTTGTCGCGGTGGACTCGGGTTCGCGCACTCTCAAGGACGCGATCAACGAGGCGCTACGCGACTGGGTCACCAACGTCCGCACCACCCACTACGTCCTCGGCTCGGTCCTCGGCCCGCACCCCTACCCGATGATGGTCCGTGACTTTCAAGCGGTCATCGGACGCGAGGCTTTCGCCCAGTTCCGTCGCGCGACCCGAACCTTGCCCGACCTGGTGGTGGCCTGTGTGGGCGGCGGCTCGAATGCGGCGGGCATCTTCTCGGCGTTCGTGCCCCACGAGAGGGTCCGGCTGGTCGGGGTCGAGGCGGGCGGACGCGGTAGCGATCTCGGCGAGCACGCGGCCCGCTTCAGCGGCGGCGCGATGCCGGGCGTGCTCCATGGCACCTACACCTGGGTGCTGCAGGACCGCGATGGCCAGGTGGCGACGACCCACTCGGTTTCGGCCGGACTCGACTACCCGGCGGTCGGACCGGAGCACGCCAACTGGCACGACACAGGCCGCGTCGGCTACGCTCGGGTCGACGACCGCGACGCGCTTGGTGCGTTCCACTTCCTGTGCGAGACCGAGGGGATCCTGCCCGCGCTCGAGACGGCCCACGCGCTCGCCTACGTGGTCAAGGTGGCTCCCGCGATGCCGGGGGACGCCCACATCGTGGTCAACCTCTCGGGGAGGGGGGACAAGGACCTCGACGAGGTCCTGGAGCGCGAAGGGAGGCGGCCATGAGCCGGATCTCAGACGCCTTCGCCTCGGCCCGCAAGAGCCGGCGGGCCGCCTTCGTGGCATACGTGACGGCCGGCGATCCGAGCCTCGAGCGCACCGTCGAGGTCGCGCGCGCTCTCCGCAAGGGCGGTGTCGACATTCTCGAGCTCGGGGTGCCGTTCTCAGACCCGATCGCGGACGGGCCCACCAATCAGCGGGCTGCGGAGCGCGCGATCGCCGCCGGAGCCACGCTGTCCGGCGTTCTCGAGTGCGTACGCTCGATCCGCGCTGCGGGCGAGGACCTTCCGGTGGTGCTGTTCACCTACGCCAACCCGGTACTGCGCTACGGAACCGAGCGTTTCGCCGAGGACGCCGCCTCCTCCGGGGTCGACGGGGTGCTCTTCACCGACGTGCCGGTCGAGGAGCTCGGCAGGTTCGCACCCGCGCTCGAGCGCTGGCGCCTCGACCCGATCATGCTGGTGACGCCGACCTCGACCATAAAACGCATGAAGGCCGCCGCCAGCCACGGCCGGGGCTTCCTGTACCTGGTCGCGAGGACCGGCGTTACAGGCGCCCGCCGCGACCTCGACGCCGAGCTCGAGAGCCACGCCAAGGCCGCTCTCAAAGCCTCCCGGCTGCCGGTCGTGATCGGTTTCGGGATCTCGACGCCGGGCCAGGTCGCCAAGGTGGCGCACCTCGCCGACGGCGTCGTGATCGGCTCGGCAATCGTGGACCGAATCGGGGCGGTCGGCGACTCCGACGATCTCGCCGATACGGTACAGCGCTTCGTCACCCCCCTCGCGGAGGCCTGCCGGCGGTGATCAGCACCCGCACGCGTGTCGGTGCCGTGCACGCGGTGCGGACGCGCACCGCGAGGTGAGCGATGGGCCGCCCGAAGCGCCGCCGCCTCGGCCAGAACTTCCTCACCGACGGACGGGTCGCCGAGCGCATCGCGGGCCTCCTCGAGCCCGAGCCGAAACGAGTGCTCGAGATCGGTCCGGGTCGCGGCGCCCTCACGGCCAAGCTGCTCGACCGCTTCGAGCGCGTCCGCGCACTCGAGCTCGACGAGGGTCTGCTGCCCGGCCTCGACCGCCGCTTCGCCGATCGCGGCCTCGAGCTGCGCCTCGGGGACGCGCTGCTGGAGCCGCTCGAGGGGCTTCTCGACGGCGGCAGGCCGTGGCAGGTCGCCGCCAACCTGCCCTACTCCGTCGGCACCGCGATCCTGCGCCGGCTGCTGCCCCGGCACGATCTCGTCACGCGGGTGGTGGTCATGCTCCAGCGCGAGGTTGCCGAGCGCGTCGTCGCCAGGCCCGCGGGGAGCGGTCACGGGCTCCTCGCCCTCGAACGTGCCGCCTGGGCAGAGGCTCGGATCGCGTTCAACGTCGGTTCGGGTGCGTTCAGGCCGCGGCCGAAGGTGATCTCGAGCGTCGTGGTGCTCGACCTGCGGCCGTCGCCCCATCCGGACGAACTCCTCGTCCGGGCGTTCTCGCTTGCCGCCCACGCACTGACGAGACCGCGCAAGATGGTCGCCAACGCGGCCGCACCGCGGGCCGGCGCCGCTGCGTTCGCGGCCGCGGGTGTCGATCCGTCCGTGCGGCCGGGCACCCTCGCCCTGGCGGACTGGGTGCGGCTGGCCGAGGCGATCGCCTGACGCGGCGGGTCGCGGTGCTACCATGCCCTCGGCCGTGGCCAGGTGTCGGTACAACGGACGGATGCGTCTTCAAACGAGGGGTGGAACGTGGGCGTGTGGCAGGCAGCGATGCTTGGCCTCATTCAGGGGCTGACTGAGTTTCTCCCGGTGTCCTCGTCCGGTCACCTGGCCCTGGCCCAGATGCTGATTCCCGGATTCCGCCAGCCTGGCGTGGTGTTCGATGCGATGCTCCACGTCGGCACCGCTGTCGCGATCCTCGTCTTCGAACGTCGAACCCTGGTTGAGCTCGTTCTCACCCGGCCTGGCCGCAAGCTGGCGGTGCTCCTGGCCTTCGGGACCGTGGCGACGGCCGTGGTCGCGTTTCCGGTCCGTCGGCTCGCAGAGGATGCATTCACCAGCGCCCTGTGGGTCGGGTGCGGTCTGCTCGTGACCGCGATCGTCGTGTGGACCGCCCGCGCCGACCGGAACGGGAGCACGGACGAGCACACCATGGGGTGGCGGGAGACGCTGGTCGTCGGGCTCGTCCAGGGGCTCACGGTGTTTCCGGGCGTGTCGCGCTCGGGATCGACGATCGCCGCCGGTCTCGGGATCGGCCTCGACCGACTCTGGGCCGCACGTTTCTCGTTCCTGCTCTCAGTCCCTGCCGTGCTCGGCGCAGCGGCGGCCTCGTTGGTGCTCGAACGGGGCGCGCTTGCCGACGTCGAGCCCGGATTCTGGCTCGCGGCGGCGACCGGTGCCGCGATCGCTGCGGTATCGGGATATGTCGCCCTACGGCTGGTGATCCGGACCGTGACCTCGCACAGCTTCCATCGCTTCGCCTGGTACTGCCTGCCGCTCGGCCTGCTGGTGCTCGCGCTGCACGCGGGAGGACTCGTGTGACCCGCGAGCGGGTGCTTCGCGAGACCCTGGCGGTCGGTCTGCTGCTCGGCGCCGTGCTGCTCGCGGTCGCGCTCGGCAGTCACAGCCCGCTCGACCCGAGCCCGCTTCACCTCTCCACCGACCGCGCGACGCCGGTCAACCTCGCCGGGTGGCTGGGCGCCGCGGTGTCGGCGGCAGTGCTCGCGCTGGTCGGACTGCCGGCGCTGCTGCTGCCGGTGCTGGCGGCGGCGGTCGGCTGGCGGCTGCTGCGCGGGCGGCCGTTCGCCTACCCTCGGCTGCTCGCGCTCGGATGGGGCCTGCTCATGGTCGCGCTGCCGGCCATCGTCCACATGGTTCGTTCGGACGTCGTGGCACGCGGCGGGACGGTGCCTGGCGGTGGGATGGTCGGCCGCGCCGTCGACGAGTTGCTGCTGGGCTTCGCGGGTCCGGTCGGCCGTGTCGTCATTCTCGCCTTCGTGCTCCTCGTCGGCCTGCTGCTGACCTCGGGGGCGTCGGCGGCGGCGGTGGCAGAGCGGCTGGTCGGCGGGCTGCGCCGGCGGCTCGACGCGCGGCGCGAACGGCGGTCCACCCGCCGCCGCGAGCGTGACCAGGCTGCCGGTCGCCGTCGTGTGCTCGCACGCCAACTCGAGCGCCTGGAGACCGACGACGAGTTTCCGGGGACGGTCACGGTCAAGGAGGTCAAGGGCAAGGGCCGGTTCCGGATCGTGCGCAAGCGCGCGGCCGATCTGGAGCCGGTGCAGCCGGAGGTCAAGGCATCAAAGAAGGCGACATCGACGAGGCGGAAACGGACCCCCGAGTCGGCCGTTCCCGCATCGGTGGCGCCGACCGTCCAGGAGGAATTCGACTTCGTCGACGACCTCTCGTCCTACGACCTGCCCAAGGTGTCGTTCCTCGATCCGGCGGAAGAGGCCGAGTCGAGGGACTCCAGCGCGCTGATCGAGATCTCGCACCTGATCGCGAGCAAGTGCCAGGAGTTCCGCGTCCGCGGCGAGGTCGTCAACATCCGCACCGGTCCGGTGATCACGACGTACGAGTTTCGGCTCGACTCGGGCGTCAAGATCTCCTCGGTCCAGAACCTCGCCGAAGACCTCGCGCTGGCGCTCAGGACGGAGTCGGTGCGGATCGAACGGGTCCCCGGACGAGCCACGGTCGGCATCGAGGTGCCGAACCCCAAACCGCAGGTGATCCGACTGCGCCAAATCATGGAGTCGCCGGAGTTTCAGCGCACCCCGTCGCTGCTCTCGATCAGCCTCGGCGTCGACATCCACGGCAATCCCGCGGTTGCCGACCTGTCACGCATGCCCCACCTCTTGATCGGCGGCTTCACCGGCTCCGGCAAGTCGGTCGGCATCAACGCCATGATCATGTCGATCCTGTACAAGGCACGGCCCGACCAGGTGAAGTTCATCCTGGTCGATCCGAAGATGGTCGAGCTCGGCGTCTATGCCGACATCCCTCACCTCCTGACGCCGATCATCATCGACCCGAAGAAGGCCGCCAACGCCCTCGGCTGGACGGTCTCAGAGATGGAGGACCGCTATCGCCGGTTGGCTGCGTTGGGGGTGCGCAACCTCGCCCAGTACAACCAGCTCGTCGCGGACCCGGTGCAGCTGCGCCGGACCATCGACCAGCTGCGCTGGAACGAGGAGGAGAACGGCCCTCCCGCGCTCGAACCTCTGCCCTACATCGTGGTCATCATCGACGAGCTCGCGGACCTCATGATGACCTCCTCGCGGGCGGTCGAGGAGTCGATCACCCGGCTCGCCCAGAAGGCGCGCGCGGTCGGCATCCACCTGGTGTGCGCCACCCAGCGGCCGTCGGTCGATATTCTGACCGGCATCATCAAGGCAAACTTCCCGTGCCGCATCGCCTACAAGGTGCGCTCGAAGTTCGACTCGCGGACGATCCTCGACATCATGGGCGCCGAGCACCTGCTCGGGCGCGGCGACATGCTCTTTCTCGCACCGGGGACCTCCAACCTGCAGCGCATGCACGGACCGCTGGTGACCGAGAAGGAGATCGCCACTGTCGTCCGTTACATCAAGCGCTTCGGCAAGCCCGAGTACCAGCGCGACGTGCTCGCGCACCCGGCCCTGGGCGGCGACCGGGGCGGCCGGCGCTCCGCGATCGGCGAGGACGAGCTCGACGAGCTCGGCGACTCGATGTACGAGCCTGCGGCACGGCTCGTGGTCAAGACCAGGAAGGCCTCGGCGAGCTACATTCAACGCCGCCTTCATCTCGGCTACACTCGTTCCGCGCGGCTTCTCGATATGATGGAGAGAGAAGGGCTCGTCGGACCGCTCAACGGCTCCAAAGGGCGCGACGTGCTGGTCCCCCCGGACCACTTCAGTGAGGTCGACGACACGCTGGCGCTGAATCTAGGCGACGACCTGAACGAGGAGACCTGAGCGGGGCGCTCGAGGGAGGTGTCATGGGGTTTGCGGGGCTCGAGCTCAATCCGGGTGACCTGGTCCAGATCATCGAGGTGGCAGGGATCGTCATCCTGTTGCTGCTTCTGCTCGCCAGCTTTCTCTCCCGCGCTCGGGTCTTCTGCCAGTATCTCCAGCACATGACCGGGATCGTGCTCAAGCCCAAGGTGGTCCGGGCCGCCTTCAAGCGTCACGGTCGCTCCGGTGTGCGGGACCTGCTCATGGACCTGCTGATCAAGCAGGACCTCGCCGACACGAGCCGCCGCGTGACCCCGGACTCCAAGCCCGACACCTCGGTGTTCGACGTCGACGCCCTGCGCTGATCTGCGCACTCCTGGCCCGTGGGCACCGCTATGATGTTCCGGTGCCGCGGATCCGAGTCCTCCCCGACGCCCTGATCAACCGTATCGCTGCAGGCGAGGTCGTGGAGCGTCCGGCCTCGGTGGTCCGGGAGCTGGCCGACAACAGCCTCGATGCCGGGGCGAGCCGGGTCGACGTCGAGCTCGCAGCCGGCGGCCGGACGCTGGTCCGGGTGTCGGACGACGGCTGCGGGATGGACGACGACGACGCGCTGCTCGCGCTCGAGCGTCATGCGACCTCGAAAATCGGCTCGGTCGATGACCTCGCCCACCTCCAGACGCTCGGCTTCCGCGGCGAGGCCCTGCCGTCGATTGCGGCGGTCTCGCGATTCGCGCTGCTGAGCGCCGCGGATCCCAAGCAGGGCGGTGTCCGCGTATCGGTCGAGGGAGGGCGGGTGCTGACGGTGGAGCCCGCAGCACGCCCCCGCGGAACGACCGTCGAGGTCCGCGACCTGTTCTTCAACACCCCGGCGCGACGCAAGTTCCTGCACGCGCCCGAGACCGAGCTCAAGGCCGCGCAAGAGGTCCTGCGGGGTCTGGCGTTGGCCCGTCCGGACGTGGCGTTCACGCTGCGTCATGGCGGACGGACGTTGCTCGAGCTGGTGTCCGCCGCGGATGCGTCAGCGCGGTTCTCCGACCTGCTCTCCAAGCGCGGTGGCGCCCAGGTCGTCCGGGGCGAGGCCGCCGTCGGCGGGGTGTCGGTCATGGTCCTGCTCGCGGCCGGATCGGGCAGCGGTCGGCCGTCCCTCCTCCTGCTCGTCAACCGCCGTCCGGTCAGGGACCGCCTGCTGGTCGGCGCGGCGATGCGCGCGCTGCGCGAGGGGGCGGCGACCGGCGGCACCCGGGTGGCGGTGATGGTCGAAGTCGCGCCGGAGGAGGTCGACGTCAACGTTCACCCGGCCAAGACGGAGGTCCGATTCGCCCGTGCGGGCGCGGTGTTCTCGGCTGTAGCCCGTGCGGTCGGCGAGGCGCTGGCCCGCTCCCACGGGCGGGTCGACGTGCGCCGGATCGAGGTTGGGTCGGAGCCGGGGGAACGGGTCGCGGAGCCGGCGCGGTCGCCCTATCGAGGCGGGGGTCTGTTCCCCCACCCGGTCTACGACGGCGGCGGATGGCCTCCCGCGCCACCAGGTGCAGGATCTCCGCCCGATCTGCCTGCCCAGGCTCGCCAAACGGCGCGGTCGGGCGCCCGGGCGGGCAGGCCGGACACGCCGTTCGGACGGCTCCTCGGCCAGTACCGGAACTCCTTCCTGCTCCTCGAGGACGACGTCGGTTTGGTCATCGTCGATCAGCACGTGGCCCACGAGCGCGTGCTCTATGACCAGATCCGGCATCGACTCGCGGGCGCGGCGGCACCCGCCCAGCGGCTTCTCGATGGAGTGCTCGTCGATCTCGACCCGGCGTTGGTCGCGGCGCTGCCGCGGGTCGAGCCGCTGCTCCATCGGGTGGGACTGGAAGCCGAGGCCTTCGGGCACGACGTCGTGCGGGTGACCGCCGTGCCGCCCGAGCTCGGCGCGGACGCGGTCGGCGGGCTGCTCGCCGAGCTGCTCGAGCGCGCGACCGCCCTCGACGGGGTTCCGGAGCGGATCGCGGAGACGCTCGAGGAGGAGCTCGCCGCGTCTCTGTCGTGCCGGGCGGCGATCAAGGTCAACCACGCTCTCGATCCGGCGGCGCAGCGGGCCCTGCTCGCCGACCTCGCCGCCACCGACGACCCCTACCGCTGCCCGCACGGGCGGCCGATCGTGCTCCGCCTCGGCCAGGACGAGATGGAGCGCAGGCTTGGGAGACGCTGATGCGGCGCGAGCACTGGTACCTGACCGAAGGCCTGATCTTCGTCCACTTCGCGGTCTTCATCCTGACCGCCGTCTCGCCCGAGAACCTCGACGCCGCGCGGACGGCCCTCAGCCTGGTGCCGGGTGAGGTCGCAGCCCGACCGTGGAGCCTGGTCACCTACCAGTTCCTGCACGGCGGAATGCTCTCCTTCTTCATCTCCATGCTGGTGTTGTGGATCATGGCGCGGCCGCTCGAGGAGGAGTGGGGCTCGCCGCGCTTCCTGATCTTCTGGGCGATCTCGGTGCTTGGTGCCGCGGGCGCCGCCTTGCTGGTCGGGATGGTGCTGGCGGGCGACGTCTTCCTCGCCGCCTCCCTGCTCTTCACCTATGCGACTTTGTACCCGAACGTCGAGTTCCTGCTCTTCTTCATCCTCCCGGTCAAGGTCAAGTACCTGGCGATCGTCGGCGGCGCGTTCCTGGCCTTCCAGAGCCTCCGGCTCGGACTGCTCGGCGGGCTCGTCAACCTGGTCGGGATGTCCGCTGGCTACCTCTTTTTCCTCGCCACTCGACGGCTGCCGTCGAAGCGGAAGGTGGTCTTCGAGCTCAAGAAGCGCAAGGCCGACATGGTGGCCAAGGTCCAGGACGCCTCCGTGGAGACCCGCAATCGGGGATGGGACGCCAAGGCCCGCGCGGCGGCCGACCGGGCGCGCGAGACCGGTCGCGTCGCCGACAGTGATGCCCAGCTGCTCGACGAGCTCGACCACGCTCGCGACCCCTCGATCACGGTCTGCGCGCCGGCCGACTTCGGCTGGACCGACGATTCGGTCTGCCGCGCCTGCCCGGGCTACCCCGAGTGCGCCGCGCGAAGGATCCGGATGTCCGCTGAAGACAAACCGGACTGAAGCACAGAGACTCAGCGCGGGCTTCGCCCGCAGCCCAAGGGTCATGGTGTGGTGGTCGCGGGCCGTTGGCTTGTGGTCGGCACGGATTTTCACCACCAAGGCACCAAGACACCAAGAGGACGTTCAAGGCCAGGATCGCGTTCCCAATCACGGTTTGAAGAGGGCTCCACTACGGGGGCACGCGATGGAGGAAGACTCAAGCCGTGCCCGGAGCCCCGCCGCGCGCACGGCGTGCGGCCCTCGTGACCGCTCCCCCGTCCCCGCGATGGCTTGGTGTCTTGGTGGTATGTGCCAGGCTACAGCGGCATGTGGTTACCGCCGTCCTCATGCGGTAGAACCCACTCGAGCACCTCGCCGCCGCGCAGCTCGGCGATGGCGTGGGAGAGGGTGTCGCGCAGGTAGCGGCCGGTGATCTTGATCGGTAGCTCGCTGACCGAGATCGTCTGCGAAATCGCGAGGCAGAGCATGTACTCGATGATGTACGACGCGTTCTGGGCGATGCGGCCCGAGTAGCGGACCCGCTGCTCCAGAATCCGCGCCTCGTGGATCGAGCGCCCGAACTCCGACTCGATCAGGGCGTCGAAGGTGGTGAGAATGAGCTCGACGCAGAAGGTGCGGCTTCCGGTCGCGAGGTACTCGTAGAACTCGGCCTCCAGGTCCCACGGAGACAGCCCTCGCCCCGACGCGAAGGTCCAGTCGATACCCCGCATCCGCGCGACCACGGCCTCTACCGGCGGCAGCTCGAGCTCGACCTCCAAGTGGATGCCGCTGTAGCGTCCGTCGTGGATCTCGCGGCGGATGACCGTGGTACCGGAGCGACGAGACAGCGCCTGCTCGATGCGTTCGAGCTCGGGGGGCGAAGCGATCATCTTGATGCCGATGACGTCGTCGAGACGCTGGTCGTCGCGCTCGAAGCGGACCGACATCGCTCGCAGACGGGTTGCGACCCTGCGCTCGGCCTCGGTGAAGTCCTCGACCATGACCTCCAGTGGCGAGACCATTGCATCGAGCGGGACGCCGCTGCGGCTGGCGCGTTCGGCGGCGATCTCCCGCGCGGCGTCCTCGATCACACCGGCAAGCTGGTCGGCGAGCCGACGCGACGCTTTTTCGGCGATACGGCGGATGCGCTTGCGCCGGATCATGGCGACCAGGCGCCCGTCGCCGCCATGGACCAGGCTCATGAAAACCGGGGTGCGTGGGAAGTACTCCTCGGGGAACGACCGATAGCGCTCGATAAGCTCGCTGACCCGTCGGCTCGGTGAGGCCACCGCAGCCAGGATCGCTTCGCGCACCGCATCCTTGGTGACGACACGCTCCAGCCGCAACGGTCCCGGCTCGAGCGCATTGGCAAGGTCGACCACCAGCGCCCGAACGGTGGGAGCGGTGATCGCACGCTCGAAGACGAAGATCTCGGTCAGGACACGCCCGTCGGCCGGCAGGACGCGGCCCGCCATCCACCTGCTCGCCACGTCGAAGAGACGATTGCGGTGGACCAGTCCGGTCAGGTACACGGCGTCCCGTCCATCGCCGTGCTCAACCCGCGCCTACTCATGGTTCCCGTTGCTCCTTCGTGTTCCTCATGCATCGGGCTTGTTCCGGGCCGCTCGCGTGTCCCCGTCCGTTGGAGCGGGTTGACCCGTGAGAATCTCATCGATCGCGCTTGCGGCACGCGCTGCGACCAGAGAGTTGCCAAGATCGGTCATGTGGCCGAACGAGCCGGCGAAGCGATCCGTGAACAAAGCCTCGTAGCCTCGACTCTGGAGCTCCAGCTCGAATGCCGCTCGGTTCTCGAGGTAGCGGACATCGCTACGGTTTCCGAGCAGATTCCGGAGGCTCGCAAGCGGTAGTGTCGGATACTGCATCGCGATGACCTGGATCCTCTCCCCACGTAGGTGGTCGACGATCCGGGTGTAATGGACACGGGTAAACTCCAGGAAGCGACCGCTCTGATCCTCCAGCAGCCGGCTGTCCCAGCGTCGGGCGTTCACGCTGTCGCCGGCCATTGCGCACGACTGGCTGAGCCACCCGATGACGACGTCGCGGTGGCGGGGAGGCATCTCGGGACTTTCCCGGACCGTCTGCTGGAGCAGGTCCACGGCCTGGTCATAGGCGTGGAGCGAGAACGCGACAAATCCGAGGACGAGCTTCCACGGTGGTGTCCCTGGCAGGAGGGTTCGCGCCCTCTGCAGCGCCGCCGCGGCCCCGGGTTGGCGCCCGTTGCGGAACAGCCTCGCGGCCTGGCGGACCCAGGCCGAACCGGCGACGAGCGGACGCGGGTCCGAGCCCGCCTCGGAAAGTACCGTGTCGAGCAGCTTCTGATTCCCGGCTCGGGAGGCGAACGACGTCAGCAGTCGGAGGGTGCCGAAGGCATCACCATGGGCGTCGCCCCAGGCCTGCAACTGGGCCGCGTCGCGCTCGAGATCGAAGTCCCGGGGATCGATGTCGACCTCGTTCCGGAGGAAGCTGTTGAGGCGATCAGACGAGATGTCGTCCGTTAAGGTCTCGGCGAGCCGAACTACGTGGAAGTAGGGCGTTCGTGGATCGATCTCGATCAGCTGCGGCTGGATCTTCAGGGTCGGGGCGAACTGGAACCGCTTCTCCGCCTCCTCGCGCTCGCGCTCGAGCCGATCGATCAGCTCGCGAGTTGCGTCATCTCGTGGGTCGCCCGGCACATTCTCCGCCGCCTCTCCCGGAGGAGAGGACGTCTCGGGGGCGGGAGCTGCACGGAAGCTCCGCCACAGCAGGACGGTCAACTTCGCGGTGAGCGAGTGGCGGACCAGCCAGGGCACCGTCTCGCTCCGCTGGTAGACGAGGACATTTCCTTCGTCGTTGATCCCGAGCATGGTGATCGCGATGTGTGGTCGAGTCTCGGTCAGCCATGCGGGTAGAGCCTTCTCGATACGGTCGGTGCGGCCGCCGACGAAGTAGCGTTTGAACACGCGGATCGATCGCTCCGGATGTCGATGGCGCAGTAGTTCCTCGAGCTGCTCCGGCCAGACGCCGCCGGTGGTGGACTCGCCGATACAGAGGATCCGGACCTCGTGGTCGCGAAGTGGCTCCACCGTGCCGCGCGCGCGCCACAGGACGACGGCAGATGCGGCGCGAAGCGCCAGTTCGGTAGCGCCTAGCGCGACGACCACGCCGATCAGGACCGCCGCAAGGCGGTAGGTCCATCGCGGTGTCGTCATCGCCCGTTGACGCCCCGCCGCCTGTTTCGGGGGGATGCGATCCGGTGATCTCTCATTCCCGCGCCCCACGAACGGACCTCAGTGCTCTCGGTCGGTGGTGGCCGTGACGAACTCGTGGACGTGGCAAGTGGATCGCGGCAGACATCGTCTCTTCATGATACGCCGATGGCCTCGAGGCGCGATGCTTGCAAATGTGTCTCAATACACGATTTGTTGATTTGGTGAAGAAATTCACATACATTGATGGGCGCTGGGCCGCGGTATGCTGGTCATCCGGGAGCCTCGCATTACCGGCACAGGAGGGCGTCGAAGGTGGAGGAGAGACGGGTCACGGTCTTCGTCGGTCATTTTGGAAGCGGCAAGACGGAGATCGCGCTCAACGTCGCCCTCGACATTGCTGCTCGCGGCGAAATGGTGACGCTCGCCGACCTCGACGTGGTCAAACCCTACTTCCGGTCCCGGGCCGCTCGCGATCTTCTCGCTGCGGGCGGTGTCCAGCTGCTCGCGCCGGGCGGCGAAAACGTCTTTGCCGATCTCCCGATCATCGTCCCCCAGATCCGCAGCGGCCTCCGCGAGAGCGGCCGTCGGTTGGTGCTCGACGTCGGCGGCGACGACATCGGGGCGCGGGTCCTCGGCTCGCTGTCCGACGTCGTGCCGAAGGCGGAGACCGACTGCCTCCTGGTGCTCAACTTCAGCCGTCCTGCGACCCCCGACGTGGCCACCGCGGTGGCCATGATCCGCGACATTGAGACGGTCGGGCGCCTGCCCGTGACCGGAGTGGTGTCCAACACCCACCTCCTCGGCGAGACCACTCCCGCCATCGTCGAGGAAGGTTGGCGACTGGCGGCCGAGACCGCAGACCGGGTCGGCGTGCCCGTGGTTGCAGTTGCCGCAGCGGCTGAGCTCGTTCCGGAGCTTCAGGGGCTCCCCTTCGAGTGTCCGTTGTTGGTCCTGCGCCGCATCATTCGACCCCCATTCGAGCAGACCCGCGCGCAGCGCCGGATCGGGCCGCTGTTCGCCGTCGGCTAGGAAAGGAGAGCCGCCGTGTCCGAGATCGTGATCACCCCCGACCAGTGCAAGGGGTGCGAGCTGTGTGTGCAGGCGTGCCCGCAGAAGATTCTCGGCATGAGCACGTCGATCAACAGCAAGGGGTACTTCTACGCCGAGGTGGTGGAGCAGATGCGCTGCATCGGGTGCAGGCTGT
>CAZQYU010000037.1:0-18221 GCA_964597585.1 uncultured Thermoanaerobaculia bacterium | reverse complement strand
CGTCTCGCGTCTCGCGCCGCAGGCGCAGCCTGCGCGTCAGGGTCGCGCACCCTCCGCGATCCAGCGCCGGATCAGCTCGAGCTCACGATCGGGCAGCTTGCGCACGCCGAACAGCGAGCGTGGCATGCCGCTGCCGACCTCGACACGGTCGGTGAGCTTGAGCCACATGTAGGACGCCTCCGGATTACCGGGCACCACCAGCTTCATCTCCGGGACCTGGACAGAGGGCCGATCGACAAGCTGGGCGTACCCAGCGCCTCGTTCGAGCACCAGGTGCGCCTTCGGATCGTCGGCGGTGTGGCAGCTTACGCAGCGCTTGACGATCACGCTCTCCACATCGGCGGCATAGCTGAGCGGACCTTCGCCGGAGCCCGCGGGGGCAAGGCACGCGAGCAGCAGCGGCAGCGCGACAGTCGTGATGACGGCCAGGGAACGTCGACGCATCGTGCAGGGCACCTCCAGCGGAGTGCATCCGCCCCCCGGTGAACACGTCCTTCGCCGCGAGAATTGCGCGGGCCCCCTGAGCCCCACCCGGCCTCGACGAGACGCCGTAAGATCTCCACGATACACTCTCTCATTGGAGCGGACGGATGGACGATCATCGACTCGACCAGCCTGGCGACCTCGACCACGAGGCCTTTCGGACTGAGGCCCACCGCATGGTGGACTGGATCGCCGACTATTTCGCCGGCGGCGCACGCGAGCTCCCCGTGCTGTCGCGGGTCCGACCGGGCGAGGTCGCCGGACGCCTGCCTGCGATCATGCCGGCGACGGGCGAGCCGCTGGAGCACATCTGGCGGGACTTCGAGGACATCGTCCTGCCGGGCGTGACCCACTGGAACCACCCCGGCTTCATGGCCTACTTCGGGATCACAGGCTCGGCGCCGGGGGTCCTCGGCGAGCTCCTCTCGGCCGCGCTCAACGTCAACGGCATGCTGTGGCGCACCTGCCCCTCCGCGACCGAGCTCGAGCTCGTGGTCCTCGGCTGGCTGCGCACCGCGCTCGGCCTGCCCGACAGCTTCTTCGGTTTCCTCACCGACACCGCATCGATCAGCTCACTGATCGCGCTCGCGGCGGCGCGAGAGGCCGCCGGGATCGACGTTCGCCAGAAGGGCATGGCGGGGCGCCCCGAGCTGCCGCCGCTGGTCGTGTACGCCTCCGATCAGGCCCACTCGTCGATCGCTAAGGCGTGCCTCACTCTCGGCTTCGGCCTCGACGGATACCGCGCCGTGCCCCACGATGCCGAGTACCGCATGGACGTCGACGCGCTGAAGACCAAGATCCGCGAGGACCGGGCCCGCGGTCGGCGCCCTCTCGCGGTGGTCGCAACCGTCGGCACGACCTCGACGACCTCGGTGGATCCCGTCGCGCGCCTCGCCGACGTGTGCGAGGCCGAGGGTCTGTGGCTGCACGTCGACGCCGCCTACGCCGGCTCGGCCGCCACGTGTCCCGAGCATGCCTGGTGCCTCGATGGGTGCGACCGGGCATCCAGCTTCGTGTTCAATCCCCACAAGTGGCTGTTCACACCCATCGACGCCTCGGCGCTCTACACCCGGCACCCGGAGGTCTTCCGCCGCGCCTTCTCGCTCATTCCCGAGTACCTGACGACGCCCGTGACCGGCCAGGTCATCGACCTCATGGACTACGGGGTCCAGCTCGGCCGACGATTCCGCGCCCTCAAGCTGTGGTGGGTCCTGCGGAGCTTCGGTCTCGACGGTCTGCGCGCGCGCATTCGCGGACACGTGGCCATGGCCCGGGAATTCGCCGGCTGGGTCGATCAGCAAAGCGACCTCGAACGGCTCGCGCCGGTCCCGTTTTCGGTGGTCTGCTTCCGCGCCCGCCCGGAAGGACTCCCCGAGGGCGAGGCACTCGACCGCTTCCAGCTCGAGCTCCTCGAGCGAGTCAACGCGTCAGGCGAGATCTACCTCTCCCACACCCGGCTCGACCCCGGTATCGCCCTGCGCGTCGCGATCGGCAACCTCCGCACCACCCCCGGCGACCTCGAGCGGTGCCGTCAGCTGATCTCGGAGGGCATGACGTGCCTCAACAGCCGCTGATCGAGCCGCCCGGCCGCCTTGCGCGGGCTGTCGCCTGGACTCGCGCGACTGTCGTCTCGACGGTCGGTCTCGCGACCCTGCTGGTGATCAATGCCGCCCAGACCGCCAGCCTGGCATTGCTTCCGATTTCGCGCCGCACCTTCCGGCGCTTCAACCGCTGGTGCGCCAGCACCTGGTGGGGTGCGTGCGTGGTGCTCGCGGAGCGGTTCAACCGGACGCATCTGATCGTCACGGGGACCGACGTCCCGTCCGACGAGAACGCGATCGTGATCGTCAACCACCAGCAGATGCCCGACATCACCACGCTGATGGCGTGGGCCCGCTCCAAACGGCGCCTTGGCGACCTCAAGTTCTTTGTCAAGAAAGCGTTGCAGTGGGTCCCAGGGATTGGCTGGGGAATGCAGTTTCTGAGCTGCCCGTTTGTCGCGCGCGACTGGACCGCGGACCGCGAGCGCATCGCCCGCACCTTCCACACCATCACCCACGAGCACATCCCGATGTGGCTGGTCTCGTTTGTCGAAGGCACTCGTGCGACCCCGGAGAAGATCGCTCAGAGCCAGGCCTACGCGCGCGAGCGCGGCCTTGCCGTGCTCGAGCACGTTCTGGTGCCACGCACCAAGGGCTTCATTGCCTCCGTGCAGGGACTCGGCCGCCACGTCGGCGCCGTGTACGACGTGACCATCGGCTACGCCGAGGGTGTGCCCACGCTGTGGCAGTTCATCAAGGGGAGGGTACACGACGTCCACGTCCACGTGCGGCGCTTCCCGGCCGAGGACCTGCCCCACCTCGAGGCCGAGCTGGCCGAATGGCTGCACGCGCGCTTCGCGGAGAAGGACCTCCTCCTGGAGCACTTCTACGCCTACGGCTGCTTTCCGGACGACGTCGCGGCAGCGGAAACGAGCTAGCCTGCACGCCAATTCTCGCGTCGTCTTGTCGACAGACATCGAGCCCTAGAGGCCCCGGTTCCAGCTTGACCCGACACCCTACGCTCTGCCAATATGGTGATACGGGGGTGGCCGTGGTCATCGAAGAGCTCTGCTCCATCCACGAGGTTGACCCGACCTCGGTCGCGGCGGCTCAAGCCGATGCGTTGTCGGACCGTATTATCGACCGCCTCAGCCGTCTGTTCTCGGCCCTGGCCGACCCGACCCGCCTGCGCCTCCTGCACGCACTGACCGTCACGCAGGAGCTCTGCGTCTGCGATCTGGCCGTGATCGCCGGGCTCTCGGTCTCCGCCGTCAGCCATCAGCTCAGACTGCTGCGCGACCGGGACCTCGTCCGCGCCCGCCGCGACGGTCGCATGGTCTACTACAGTCTCGCCGACGAGCACGTCACGATCCTGATCGCGGCCGGCGTCGAGCACGCCTGCGAGGGTTGACGCGATGGGCCGGTGGTGACCCGGTCCGAGCCTCAAGCCCGGACCCATCAGATCGCCCCCTGGGGCGTGGCAACATGAGCTCGAGCGGCGTCCGCCTCGGCTGTGGCGGAGCGGCCGGCCGAGTGCTTGTGAGCCTCTTCTTCGCGACCTTCCTGTTTGCAGGGCTGTTCTTCCTGTGGATGGTGCTCAGCGAGGGACTGCACGACCTCGCAACCTGGCGCTGGCGGGAGGCGACGGCGCGGATCGGGTCGAGCCGGGTCGAGGTCACCCAGGCCGGCCAGGATCCCTACCACCCCGTCATCACCTTCCGCTACCGGATCGACGGACGGGAGTACAAGAGCAACCGGATCCGGCGCCGTGGCGGCGGCTACGACAGCTGGGATGCCGCGCAACAGGTCGCGGACCGCTACCCGGTCGGCGCAGAGGTGCGCTGCTGGCTGGACCCTGAACATCCGGACCAGGCGGTGCTGGAACGCTCCACGCCGTGGCTGCTGATGGTGCTGCCGGTGCCGCTGATCTTCGTAATCGTCGGAGGCTGCGGGCTGATCGCCGTCTGGCGACGGCAACATTCGGCGAAGCAGCCACGTCCCTTCTCCGCCGCGGCGACCCGACGGCGGCTCGACGGCCGCAAGATCATTGCGGGTGTCGGACTGCTGCTGACCATCGGCGGTGGGGTCGGCTCGTGGTTCCTGCTCGTCAGGCCGGTCGCCCGACTTCTCGCGGCGCGCGGCTGGGGGGAGGTCGAGTGCACCGTCGTCTCGAGCCGCGTGCGGACCCACGAGGGCGACGACGGCGACACCTACAGCGTCGACATCCTGTACGAGTATCGGTGGCAGGACCGGACCTACCGCTCGAGCCGTTACCTCTTCCTCGGCGGCAGCTCGTCGGGCGCAGCCGGCAAGCGCGAGGTGGTCGCGCACTATCCGGCCGGGAGCCGTCGCAGCTGCTGGGTGGACCCTGACGACCCCTCCCGCGCGGTGCTCGACAGAGGCTTCCACGCCATCTACCTGGTGGGGCTGGTACCGCTCGCCGCCATGGCCGGCGGCGCTTTGATGTTGCGATTCGGGGCCGGGGGCTCGTGGAGTGGGACGTCCCGCGGGACCGAAGCAGCGAGCACAGCACCGACCGAACGCCGCGGTACACCCGCTGCGAGGGCCGTCGGACTGCTCGCCGTCACTCTGTTCTGGAACGGTATCGTGGCGGTGTTCCTGGTCCAGGTGATCGACACCTGGCGGCACGGTCACCCGGATTGGTTCCTGAGCATCTTCCTGATCCCCTTCGTCCTGGTCGGCCTGGGCCTGCTCGCCGGCACCCTCCACGCTGCGCTGGCGGTCGCCAACCCCCGAGTCGTTCTCCGCCTCGCCCCACCTGCGCCGCGCCTCGGCGACGACCTCGCCGTCGAGTGGACGGTCATCGGTCGCGCCGAACGGATCGCGCACCTGTCGGTCACGCTCGAGGGACGGGAGAGGGCAACGTTCTCCCGCGGGACCGACACCGTCACCGAGCACCAGGTGTTCGCGCGCCTGCCGGTGGCTGAAGCCTCCAGCCTGAGCGTGGCCCGCGGTGGCGCCTCGGTGCGGATCCCCGACGACACGATGCACTCCTTCTCGGCAGTCCACAACGGAATCGAGTGGCGGCTGCTCGTTCGGGGGGAGATTCCACACTGGCCGGACGTGGCGGACGACCACGTGCTCAAAGTGCGGCCACTCGCTGCCAACCGAATGGTCGATCCGCGAAAGGACCCCCGGAGATGAGCGAGCTCGCCTTGACCCCGGCCGACGGCCGCAGCTGGTGGCTGCCGTGCTCGACGCTCTGGGGCGTTGCGCGCTGGCGCCTTGACGTCGACCCCGACGCGATCGAGTTGCGCCTGATCTGGATCACCTCGGGCAAGGGCACCCGCGACGTCGAGGTGGTCCACCGGATCCGCTTGGATCAGCCCGGTCCCGCCGGTGACCGCGAGTTCACGTTCGATCTCCCCGAGGGTCCGTACAGCTTCGCCGGGACTCTGGTCTCGCTGCAGTGGGCACTGGAAATGGTGGTTGAGCCCGGCGAGGACAGCAGCCGGCTCGACCTCGTCGTGTCCCCGACTCCGGTGGAGGTCCGTCTCGCTCCCGTGGATGGCTGAGCGCCGCCCTGGCAAGGCTCGCGCCAGGGACCACCGGCCGGCCGGCCGGTGGTTGCCAGCTCATGCCAACCCGTACCGATCCGAGCGCGTCACCACCCTGAGGTGGCAGGGTGTTGCGCTCGAGGGCCTGTGGACACGATTCGCGACTCTCGGCTGGCGGTCGGCGATCGTCGGCCCCCACGGCAGCGGCAAGACCACCCTCCTCGAGGCGCTGCTCGCAGACGCACCGCACCGCGGCCTGAGAGCCCGCATGGTCCGGTTGGCGGGAGCTCCCCGTCACCCCTGCGCGCGAGCCATGGCGAGCGCACTCGCCGCGGACCCCACGATCGTGGTCGGGATCGACGGCGGCGAGAGGCTGTCACTGGCCGGTCGGACGCTGCTCGCGGCCGCCACCCGGCGGGCTCGCGGCGTGCTCGTCACACGCCACAGCGGCGGCTGGCTGCCGACCCTCGTCGCGACCGCGACCTCGCCGCAGCTGCTCGCCGCGCTCGTCGCGGAGCTCGCGCCCGAAGATGCAGGTCGGCTCGCGTCCGGCCTCCCGGACCTGTGGCGGCGACACCAGGGCAACCTGCGCGCCTGCCTCGGGGAACTCTACGACCACGCGGCAGGAAGGGACTCGGCCTACTTCGTCTCCGGCTTGGCGGCCGACATCTGAATGCCGGTCGCACCGGCCTCCCTGGCGAGGTCGAGCACGTGCACGACCACACCGTAGTCGGCGCCGCGGTCGCCCTTGAGGATGATCTGTTTGTCCGGAGCGCGGTCGACCAGCCGGCGGATTCGCTGCTCGAGGTCCTTCTCCGCCACCCGTCGCTCGTCGATCCAGATTGACCCGTCGGCGGCGACTGTCACGATCGGCGGCTTCTCGTCACGACCCTGGCCGACGGTCTCCGCGGTCTTGGCCTCGGGAAGCTTGAGCTTCAGCCTCTGGTCGCTGACGAACTGGGTCGTGACGGCATAGAAGATGAGGAGCAGAAAGACGACGTCGATCAGCGGCGCGATCTGCACCTCGGGACGGCTGCGGGGGCGAGCCGGGACCAGCCTCATGACGTCGCCTCTCCGCCCTCGGCGCCGGCAGGCAGGCGGACCAGGTGCAGGAAGTCGAGCAGCTGGGTCTCGATGTCGGCGAGGATACCGATGGCGCGGGCTTCCAGATAGGAGTGGGCGAAGAGGGTCGGGATGGCGATGATGAGACCCGCCGCAGTGGTGATCAGTGCGACCGAGATGCCCGAGGAGAGCTGGTCGGTGATCGCGGCCCCTGCCTGGGCGACGACCGCGAAGATCTTGATCATCCCGAGCACCGTTCCGAGCAGGCCGAGCAGGGGCGAGCCAGCGGTGATCGTTCCCAGTGCGGGCAGACCTCGCTGGAGACCGAGGAGCTGATGACGACCGGTGTCCTCGAGGATCTCCTTGAGCTCGTCGTAGGGCGCGTTGCGGTTCTCGACCATGGTCGAGACGAGCTCGGTAAACGGGCCCGGGTGCCGCCGGCAGTAGTCGATCGCCCGCTGGTACTGGCGCCCCGCGAGCAGCTGGGACAGGGTGGAGACGGTCTCCGTGCGCAGGAAGTTGGTACGGCGCAGCACCCACAGCCGCTCGAGCACGATCGCCAGGGCCGCCAGCGAGAGCATGCCGAGGGGGATCATGACCGGGCCACCGGAGATCAGGATGTCGATCACGGCGCACTCCTCATTCGTAGTTCCGGTTGGGGGGACGGGTGTTGTAGAAGAATGTGATGGTGACCCCCTCGCGGTCCACTCCCGCGAGGTCGCTCGGGAGGGGATCGAAGGGAGCGGCGCCGCCGATCGCGTCGCGGGCGGCGAAGTCCATCGGCGGCTTGCCCGACTCGTTGAGAATCGCGAGGCCCGTCATCGTGCCATCGCGTTCGATGTAGAAACGGATCCGCACCACACCCTGGACCCCGAGCTGGGCGATCTCCGGGATCCGCCAGTGGGCGCGGATCTTGGCCAGCATCTTCTTGGCGTATGGGCCCCAGTCGTACCACTGGGTGTCGAAGGACAGCCCGCCAGTGTCGACCTGGCCGCCGCCGCGATCGGGCAGCTGCGGCAGCCCGCCCGCATCGGGCGGCAGCGCCCAGGCCCCCGGCGGCGGCAACAGCTGCTGGTTCGGAGAAGTCCGGTCCGGCGACTGCTGCTCCCCCGCCCCGTTGGGGGCCGGCGTCGGGCGCCGCGGTTCCGGTTCGGGACGTTCCTCCGGCTGCTGGGGCTGCGGAGGCGGCACTTGTCGGCTTCGAGTGCCCGGTGCCTGCGGAGGCACGCCGCGTCGCAGCTCGAGACCGCCGTCCGACTGGACCAGCTGCGGCGTGTTGCCGCGCACGCCGACGCTCTGGGAGGGGTCGCCCTCGCCTCCGTGCGCTCGGCGGTCGAGATCGGACAGGGGGGCCGGCCGGTTCTCGCGCGGACGCTCCTCGTGCTCCTCGGGCAAATCCACAAACTCGAAGTCCAGGGGCTTCTTGTCCTCTGGGGGTGTCACCGGGACCAGCGGGGAGCTCGAGGCAGACGCCGACCACAGCTCGCTCACCCGGGGGGCGATCAGGAAGATCACCAGCAGGTGCAGCAGCACCGAGATCTCGATGGCGCGGCGGAAGATCCCGCGGTCGCTTTTCAACACGGCGCGTCCAGTGCAATTCTTCTGCCAGTACTCTCGGGGCGCCGCCGCCGGCCGACCCTTGCCGCAAATGCAACGCGTGCCAACGCGTTCGCCTTCCGCTGCCGTGGGGCGTGCCGGTCTGACCTGAGGCCCGGGCCAGCTTGGCGTCCGCCCCGTGGGTGCGCATCTCTCACCCCATTCCCTCGCCAATGGGGCCAGCGGTCGCGTGCGGTCGTGTCTTCGATTCGAGAATCGCGCAGACATTCTCGGCGACGCATCGGTCACTCCACCGCAGGCGGCCCCACAGGCGGTGACGCGTCGTCGCGACCAGCGGCGAGCCGGTGAGAGGCGCAGATGAGCACATTCCCGCGAACCGTCACGGTCCCAGAGCTGCGATGAAGGGTCCCCCGAGGAGCTCCAACCGCCATCCTTCGAGGCCGCTTGCGATCAGATCGCCCATGTTTGCGACCGCCGACTGCCGAGCCGCGACCGTCTCCACGACCGCTCTCGGGCACAGGAGCCCCGGATCGAGCCTGAGCTCGGCAGCGGCCGCGTCGCGCACCGCAAGCAGGCGCTGGATCCGGCGCCGGACCTCGGGTGGCGGGGGCTCCGGCCGCGGCCTGCGGACGAGCGCCGGCGCCGGCGCCGGATGCGCGAGCAGCTGGAGCATCGCCGTACCCCGACGCCGGACGAAGCGAGGGCCCACGCCCGGGGTGGCGGCCAGCTTCTGGAGATCTTCGGGCGGGTCCGCCGACAGCGCGATCAGCTCTCTGTTTCCGAGGATCTTGAACGGAGGGACATCACGCTGCTGCGCGATCCTCTCGCGCCAGTGGTGCAGGCTGAACAGCCGGTCTCTGGCCTCGCCGCGAAGCGCGCGGGCGCCCTTGATCCTCTCGAAGGCGAGCGGGTCCTCGGCCTGCGCGACGTGCCGGACCCTCTCCAGCCGGCGAAACTCCTCCTCGGCCCATGACCAGCGACCGAGAGCGACCAGCCGCGCCCGCAGGCGCGCCTCGAGGTCCGCCAGGTACGCGGTGTCCGCCGCGGCGTAGGCCACCATCGACCCAGGCAGCGGCCGTATCCCCCAGTCGGCCCTCTGGTGACGCTTGTCGAGCTCGATCCCGAGCTCGGCGGCGAGCAGGGCCGCGAGACCGGTCTTGGGCTCACCGAGGAGCTGCGCCATGACCTGGGTGTCCTCGAGGCCGGCAATCCGAGCTCGATAGTCGCGGTCAAGCACGCGAAGGTCATAGTCCGCGCCGTGCATGAGCACCGGTAGCGCGGGGTCGGCGAGCACCTCGAACAGTGGCGCAAGCCCTTCGGCACCGAGCGCGAGCGGGTCGAGGACGAAGTGACTCCCGTCGACCGAGACCTGCACCAGGCAGACCTTGTGGAAGTACGAGTGCAGCGAGTCAGCCTCGGTGTCGAGCGCACAGCGGCCGATGCTCCGGCACTGCTCGGCCACTCCGCGCACCGACTGCGGGCGATCGACCCAGATCGGGGACGGCGTCTCGGACACCGACGGATCGTAGCAGACAGCCGGCCTCCCCTTGCACGGGCCACGGGCGCGTCCGATACTGTCGAAGAAGAACAAGCTGCCATTCCACGCAGACACCGCCGGCCCAGAGGGTCGATGATCGGAGCTTCCGCCATGGCGATTGAACGCGTACTTCTCGAAGGCATCCTCTTCGGTACCGGCGAAGGCCGGAGGTGGACCCAGGACTCGCCCGTCCTGCCGGACGTCTGGCTGGCCTTCGGAGAGGATCCCCGCGCGGGCCTCGATCTCCTCCTCACTCCCCACCGCAGCACCCGAGCAGGGGCCGTCGCGACCGCGCTTCGCACGCGGTTGCAGCGGCATCGCCGGGACCACTCCGCGACGGACACCGCTCACGGCGCCTCGGCGGCGGTCGTCTACACCCTGTCGTCGGTCGCCGCGCGGCTCGGCTTCGAGACCCTGGTCCAGGTGGTGCTGCCGATGACGCCGTGGTGGACCAGCTACGTCGCCTCCGACGACGGCCTCGCCCTCTCCCGGCTCGGTGTCAGGGCCCACCGCCGCGCCTTCGCCGACGCCCTCGACCATCCCGAGGCGGGCGGCCATTTCGGCGACGGGACCCGCATTCCGCCCGAGCTGGCATGGATGGTGCGCACTGTTGGCACGATCTCGGCGTCCTCAGCGCGCGCCAGAGCCCTCCCGGACCGGACTCAGGTCGTCTCCGCGGCGGCGCGGGTACTCGGCGGGGTTGTGCCCGTCGAGGGGGCGGAGAGGGGCCTGGTGTGGCTGGTCAATCGCAACCGACCGGCGGCCCCGGCAGTCTACCGGTCCGCACTCACGGTCAAGGCCGACGCCGCCCGGCGTCTGTTCGAGGTCAGCTGCGCCGAGCTGTCGTGGGCCGTGATCGACAGCGGCATCGACGCCACCCACCCCGCCTTTCTTCGTCGCGACGGGCGGCCGGGAGACGAGGCGGCCGACGGGCCCGACCTGCCCGGGCCCTTCGAGCAGCGCCCCGACGGCCGTTGGCGCGACAACACGCGGATTGCAGCCACCTACGACCTCACCGAGGTCCGGTCGCTGCTCGACCCCGACACCCTCGACCCGGAACACCCCGAGCGGCTTCCCGAGAGGCTGCGTCGGCGACTCGAGGCGGACGGACCCGAGTCCGACCTGCTGCGCCGTCAGATCGGCGATCTGGCGCGACACCTCGACGCCGGTCGAGAGCTCGACTGGAGTCTGGCCGAACCGCTGGTCGAGATCCGCCACCGGACCGGCGAGTACGCCCCGCCCGAGCACGACCACGGCACCCATGTCGCCGGCATCCTGGCCTCGGACTGGCGTCGCGACGATCCCGAGCTGCCGCTCATCGAGGGCATCTGCCCGGACCTTCGCCTCTACGACCTGCGAGTGCTCGGCCCGGACGGGTCGGGCGATGAGCTCTCGGTAATCTCCGCGCTCCAGCTCATCCGCCACCTCAACGCCCGACACGACTACTTCGTCGTCCATGGGGTCAACCTGAGCCTCTCAATCCACCACGACGTCGCAAACTTCGCCTGCGGCCGCACACCAGTGTGCGACGAGTGCGAGCGTCTTACCGGCGCCGGCGTGGTCGTGGTGGCCGCCGCCGGCAACCAGGGCTACCTCCGCTACCTGACCGAGGCGGGCCCGACCGAGTCGTATCAAGGCATCAGCATCACCGACCCCGGCAACGCCGAATCGGCGATCACCGTCGGCGCCACCCACCGCCAGCGGCCGCATACCTATGGGGTGAGCTACTTCTCGAGCCGCGGACCGACCGGCGACGGTCGGACCAAGCCCGATCTGGTCGCGCCCGGCGAGAAGATCTCGGCGCCTGTTCCGGGCCCGGACCTGCGCCGCAAGGACGGTACCTCGATGGCGGCGCCCCACGTCAGCGGCGCCGCAGCCCTGCTCATGGCGCGGTACAACGAGCTCGTCGGGCAGCCGCTGCGGATCAAGCACATCCTGACCTCGAACGCGACCGACCTCGGCCGCGAGCGCTACTTCCAGGGCGCAGGCATGCTCGACCTGCTCCGCGCCCTGCAGTCGGTTTAGCCTGCACTTCTCACCAGGTCACGTCGCGAGGGAGTCGAAATGGATGTCGGCACGGAGCAATCTGGCAGCGAGGCGCCGAGTCGTACAGGGGTCCATCCGTCGCCGGCGACGAGTTGCGAGAAGGCCCGCGCTGGCTTGCAGATCGGCGTTCGCAGTAGGGCGCTGGTGAGAAACGCAGTCGAAAGGAGAAGACAATGCTGTTCACCCTCGAGGCATTGAAGGCGAAGCACGGCGACGCACTGATGTTGCACTGGGGAGATCCCTCCGAACCGCAGCTCGCCCTGATCGACGGCGGACCCTCCGGCACCTGGGGCAACGCGGTGCGCCGGCGGCTCAATGCCATGCGCGAGGTGCGTACCCCGGACGACGAGCTTCCGATTCGCCTGCTCGCCGTCAGCCACATCGACGACGACCACATCCGCGGCGTGCTCGACCTCACCAGCCGCCTGCGCGAGCGCAAGGAGAGTCACCAGCCTCTGCCTTACCGCATCCACGAGCTGTGGCACAACAGCTTCGACGACCTGGTGGGCGGCAGCGCCGACCAGCTCTTCGACGCTTCGGTGGCCGCCGTCGGCGGCGCCTCTCATCTCAGCCGGCACAGGCCGGGTAGCGCCCTCAGCCGGCCGGCAGGCCTTGTCGTCGCCAGCGTCGCCCAGGGCCGCGCACTCCGCGACGACGCTGTCGTTCTCCAGATCCCGGTCAACCGGCCGGCGGGTCCAGACGACCGCGGAATGATGCTGGCCGGCGGCGACGCAGTACCTGCGATCGATCTTGGCAGCGGCCTCTCGGTGCAGGTCGTCGGACCGCCGCGGCAGCGGGTCATCGACCTCCAGCGCACGTGGGACGCCGAGCTCACCCGGCTCGGTCTTGCCATCACCCCGGCCGAGCGGGCCTCCGCCGCCGCCTACGTCGACGAGTCGGTCTACAACCTCGCGAGCATCGTGCTGCTGGTCGAGGCCGTCGGCAAGAGGATGCTGCTCACCGGCGACGCCCGGGGTGACGACATCCTCGCAGGCCTCGCGGCCGCCGGGCTGCTCGAGAACGGCCGCCTCCACGTCGACCTGCTCAAGATGCCCCACCACGGCAGCGACCGCAACGTCGAGACCGGGTTCTTCCGCGCGGTCACTGCCGACCACTACGTCGTCTCGGGCAACGGGAAGTACGGCAACCCCGAGCCGGCGACCTTCCAGATGCTGTTCGCCGCGCGCCCGGACGAGGCCTTCACCCTTCACCTCACCTACCCACCCGCCGAGCTGGGCTCCAACTACCCGGTCGAGCGGCTCGAGCGCCTGCTCGAGTGCCAGCGCGCGGCCGGCCACCCGTTTCAGCTCGAGACTCCGCCGGACGGGAAGGTCAGCCTGACGGTCGACCTCGACGACCCTCTGCCGGAGACGTAGACGACACACCGCCGAGACTGAGCGCGGGCCCTGGCTCCGATCCAGGACCGGGCGGCGGGCCGCAGGCAGTGGGCGACGGGTTCGGGAACGAGGTATCGCCGGCGGCCGGGCGGTCCGGACATCGAGAAGGCGTCTCTCTTGCAATTGGGATGGTTCCATCGTATGGTCGTCCTCAGTCCAACAACATGCTGAAGAAGACGGGGGAACCCGGGGTCTCAGCGCAACCGGTCTTCGGACCTCCGGTCCGAGGCCTTGCAAACGGGAAGGGAAACAGACGATGCGAAAGAAGATCCTCCTGGCAGTGGTGTTGTGTTGCTGTGTGGCCGGTGCTCAGGCGCAGTCATCCCGGCTCTCCGGCGTGCCCGCCGGGATCGACAGAGAGTCCGTGGATGTTCTGCCCATGGGGACCCAGCACAGGTTGGAGGGCCGCTTCGCCCCGGATATGGCGCAGATCGCGAACAAGGGCGACATCACCGTCGAGACCGTCGGCGACCCGGACTCCTTCGGTCACAACAAGACCTATCTCGGGCTGGCCCAGACCGAGTCGGTCATCCTGACGGACCCGTTGGCGGGTGAGCCTTCCTGCAGCGACTACCTGGATGCGGGCTACACCGCCCAGTGCGTCGACCTCAATCCGGCGCCGAACAGCACCACCGTCGACTTCCCCGACCTGGCCTCGATCCAGCTGCCCGGAAAGGCGACGAAGTCGATCATCTGCTTCACGTTCACCCCGATCACGTCTTGGAACTGGTCCAACAATACGGGTTCTGCGCAGACTGCCATCATGGCCCTCCGCCCTTCGGTGCGGATCGAGAGCGAAACGCTCAACGGCCTGAACGACCCCGAGGGAAACCCGTTCAACGGCGTCTTGATGGATGCCACCATCACCACCTTTCTCCAATATCGCACCCTGAACGACGGCGAGTCGGACCTCCAGTACAACGCGACGACACGCAGCTGCATCGGTGGACTCGTGAGCGAGCGCTCGCTGAGGGAAGGCTACGGTCTGTCCGACAAGCAGATCAAGGACTTCTTCAAGAACCCGATCACGCTCACCTTCGGCGTTCGCGGCAGCGTCGCGATGGTCACCTACGCGGACTACCTCGTCGGTATCCGCCTGTACGGCGACTGAGCCAGCCAAACACGACCGACCGGGGTGCCACCCTTCAAGGGTGGCACCCTTTTCTCTTTCCCTTGTCATATCGCATACCGTCGGAACGCGATCAACCTGTCGCGAAATGAGCTTTGGTCACGCCGCCCACTCCCCCGGCGGCTCCCCCGCCGCTGCGCGTGAGCTCGGTCTCGCCGAGCACAAGCAGCTCCATGCGCGTGCGCAGGAATTAGTCCAACGCCTGTTCGGGCCTGCACACGTCGGGCTCATGCTCGTTGAACGAGGCGTTGAGTCCAGGGACGATCAGCGGCCGCGCCACACCAGCTCGCGCCCCACCTCACCCCGAGACCTTCTCACCTTCTGAGGTCTCGCGTCTCGCGCGCCCTAGTCCGGCGTCCACCTCGTCTTGAGCTGGCGCGCGGCGCGGACCTCGTCGACCCGGCGGACCGGTGTGGTGTGGGGCGCGGTCTTGACCAGCTCCGGGTTCTCCTCGGCCTCTCGCGCGATGGAGAGCATCGCGTCGCAGAACGCCTCGACCTCCTCGGGTGGGGCACTCTCGGTCGGCTCGATCATGAGCGCACCGTGGACGATCAGCGGAAACGACATCGTCGGCGGGTGGAAGCCGTAATCGAGCAGCCTCTTCGCGATGTCGGTGTTGTGGACGTCGCGGACCGCCTGGCGGTTGTCGTCGAACACCACCTCGTGCAGGCTCGGTGCGTCGAACTTGAGGTGGTAGGCCTTGCGCAGGCGGTGGCGCACAAGGTTGGCGTAGAGCACCGCGACGTCGGACATCGCGCGCAGCCCATCCGCACCCATGGCACGAATGTAGGTGAGCGCGCGCACCAGCACCAGGAAGTTCCCGAAGTAGCCGCGCAGTGCGCCGATCGAGCTCGGGTCGTCCCACAGCATACGGAATCGACCGTCGTCGGTGCGCTCGACCCGCGGCACCGGCAGGTGGGGCAGCAGCGCCTCGGACACCGCCACCGGACCCGCCCCGGGCCCGCCGCCGCCGTGCGGGGTCGAGAAGGTCTTGTGGAGGTTGATGTGCATAGCGTCGGCGCCCATGCGCCCGGGCAGCGCCCGGCCCACGAAGGCGTTGAGGTTGGCACCGTCCATGTACAGGAGACCGCCGCGACGGTGGACGAGGTCCGCGATCTCGCCGATCCGGTGCTCGAACACGCCCAGGGTGTTGGGCACCGTGAGCATGATCGCGGCGACCTCGTCGGTCATCATCCGGTCGAGGGTGTCGAGCCCGACCGTCCCCTCCGGCCCTGACGGCATTTCGACCGCACGAAAGCCGGCGAAAGCCGCAGTCGCCGGGTTGGTGCCGTGCGCGGAGTCGGGGACCAGCACCACCTCGCGGCGCTCACCGCGAGCCTCGAGGGCCTTGCGGATCATGAGCATGCCGGTCAGCTCTCCGTGCGCTCCGGCGGCCGGCTGGAGGGTGACCCCGGCCATGCCGGTGACCGTCTTGAGCGCCTCCTCGAGCTCCCACATCAGCGCCAGCGCACCTTGCACCTGGTCGTCGGGTTGGAGCGGGTGCAGGTCGGCGAATCCCGCCAGCCGCGCCGTGCGCTCGTTGATCCTCGGGTTGTACTTCATGGTGCACGAGCCGAGCGGGTAGAGACCCTCGTCGACCGCATAGTTGAGCTGGCTCAGGCGGTGGAAGTGCTGGACCACCTCGAGCTCACCGAGATCCGGCCACTGAGGCTCGTCGTCGCGGAGGAGATTGGCCGGGAGCACCCCGACAGGGTCCACGTCGGCCACGTCGAGGGCTGGCAGGAGCACGCCCTGGCGTCGGGTGCGCAACGGGTTGCGCTCGAAGATCAGCGGTTCGTCCCGCAGTGCGCGGCGCCTCATGACACCCTCCCGAGCGCGGCGACGAAGGCGTCGAGCTCAGCCGCGGAGTTGCGCTCCGTGACCGCTACCACGAGACCGTCGGGCCACGAGCCGCCCCAGCGTCGCGCCGGGACCCCGGCGAGCACCCCTTCCGCGGCCATCCGAGCGGCCAGCTCCTCTCCCGACGCCGGGCCCAGGAGGAGGAACTCGTTGAAGGTCGGCGACGCTGGGTAGGCCACACGCCAGCCACCGCCGAGGCCGGCGATTCTCGCCTTGAGGGCCTCCGCACGGGACAGGTTCTGGCGAGCGAGCTGTCCCATTCCGGTGCCGCCGATCGCCTCCAGCCAGACCGTCGCGGCGAGCGCCATCAGGCCCTGGTTGGTGCAGATGTTGGAGGTCGCCTTGGCGCGGCGGATGTGCTGCTCGCGGGTCGACAGGGTGAGGCAGAACGCTCGCCGTCCCTCCTCGTCGACGCTCTCGCCGACCAGCCGCCCCGGGAGCTGTCGGATGTGGGACTGCTGGCAGGCGAAGAACCCCAGGTGGGGTCCGCCGAAGCCGGGTGCGACACCGAACGACTGCGCCTCGCCGCACACGACGTCGAAGCCGAAGCTGCCGCCGCCCTTCAGGAGCCCGAGCGACACCGCCTCGGTGACGACCTCGACCGAGAGCGCGCCCGCGCCGCGGGCGATCTCCGCGATCGCCGCAAGCGGCTCGACGACGCCGAGAAAGCCGGGAGACTGCACCACGACGGCGCAGGTCGTCTGGTCCGCCGCGGCAGCCAGTCGCTCGAGATCGACCCGCCCGTCCGGTCCCGCCGGCACCGTGACGACCTCGATCCCGGCGGACGGGGCATAGGCGTCGAGCACCCGACGGTAGACCGGGTGCACGGTCTCCGCCACCACCACCCGGTCCCGCGCACCGCGCAGCACACGGTGGGCCAGGAGGGCCGCCTCGACCATTGCTGTCGCGCCGTCGTACAGGGAGGCGTTGGCCACGTCGAGCCCGGTCAACTGGCAGATCAGGGTCTGGAACTCAAACACGACCTGGAGCGTGCCCTGGCTGATCTCCGGCTGATACGGGGTGTACGAGGTGAAGAACTCCGCGCGCGACAGGACAGCGTCGACCACCGCCGGCTGGACGTGGCGATAGACCCCGGCGCCGAGAAAGCTCGGCCGGTCTGCCATGGCCAGGTTGGCCGCCGCGAGCCGCTCCATCTCGGCCAGAACCGAGCCCTCGTCACGGGCGTCGGGCAGGTCGACGCGGTCCACGCAGACCTCGGCCGGGAGCGCAGCGAAGAGGTCGTCGACAGACCCCAGGCCGAGCTCGTCGAGGATGCGCCGCCGGTCCTCGGGACCAGCTCCGATCCAGGGGTGCATCAGTGGCTCTCCTCCTCGAGGAAGGTCTGATACTCCTCGGGCTCGAGCAGGTCACCGTCCTCGGAGGCAGCGATCCTCACCAACCAGCCGTCGCCGAAGGGATCCTCATTCACCAGGTTGGGCTCGTCGGCGAGCCGCTCGTTGACCGCGACCACCTCACCGGCGACCGGGGCGAAAAACTCCGACACCGCCTTGACCGACTCCAGAGTGCCGATCTCCTCGCCCCCGTCAACGTTTCGGCCGACGTCGGGCAGCTCCACGTACACCACTTCGCCGAGCTGCTCCTGCGCGTACTGGGTGATACCGATCACCACCTCCGAACCGTCCTTGCGCAGCCACTCGTGCGACCGGGTGTACTTCAGATCACCGGGAACCGACATGACAACCTCCTTCGCTCGCCTGCCCACCGCAGAGCCCTGAAGAGTTGCTTCGGGATCCGCGGGCTCGATGCTGAGGGGCCCCGAGGCCCGTTTCCGGCCGCCTGGGACGGCCACCATCACGTGCCGCCCTCGAGGGCGGTCCGACACGGCCTAGGTCGACTTCTTGCGTGAGTAGAACGGTAACGGCACGACGCGTGCCCGGGCCGTCCGGCCGCGAATCTCCACCCAAAACTCTCGCTCCGGCTCCGCGGCCTCGACCGGGAGATAGGTCATGCCGACCGCGCGTTCGAGAGTCGGCGAGTGGGTCCCGGAGGTCACCACCCCGACCGGCTCCGCGCCGTCGCCGAGCGCAACCGGGTAGCCGTGACGCGCAATTCCACGGTCGACCATCTCAA
>CAZQYU010000036.1:16953-18770 GCA_964597585.1 uncultured Thermoanaerobaculia bacterium | reverse complement strand
TTCAGCCCCCGCCCGAGCACCTCGCGGTAGCTCAGGCGCGGCATCAAACGGGCCTGGCTGTCCTTCATCGGGTCGGCGGTATAGACGCCATCGACCTTGGTCGCCTTGAGCAGGATTTCGGCGTGGATCTCGTTGGCGCGCAGCGCAGCCGCAGAATCGGTGGTGAAGAACGGGTTGCCGGTACCCCCGGCGAAGAGCACCAAACGGCCCTTCTCAAGATGACGGATCGCGCGCCGTCGGATGAACGGCTCGGCGACCTGGTGCATCTCGATGGCGGTCTGGACGCGGGTCGGAATGCCCAGGCGTTCAATCGCCGACGACAGTGCGAGGGCATTGATCACGGTCGCCAGCATGCCCATCGAGTCGCCCGTGATCCGCCCGATTCCCTGCTCGTGCGCGGAAACACCGCGGATAATGTTGCCACCGCCCACCACCACTGCGAGCTGGACGCCCATCGCGTGCACTGCCGCCAGCTCGTCGGCGATCGCGCTGACCACCGCGGGAGCGATGCCGAAAGCCTGCGAACCCATCAGCGCCTCGCCGGAGAGCTTGACGAGGATTCTGCGGTAGCGCGCCTTGGGCTCGGCCATTGCCGTCAGTCGCCCGACGCCTCGCCGAGCTTGAAGCGCACGAACCGGACCACGGTGGCGTCCGTACCGCCGGCCCCGTGGAGGTACGCCGACACGGTCACGTCGGGGTCCTTCGCGAACGGCTGCTCGAGCAGCACCGACTGTTCGAAGAACTTCTCCATCTTGCCGTCCACGATGCGCTTGGCGATGTGCTCAGGCTTGCCCTGCTCCATCGCCTGCTTGACTGCGATCTCGCGCTCGGTCGCGAGGGTCTTCTCGGTGACCTCCTGTCGGGAGGCGAAACGCGGCTCCGCCGCCGCGACGTGCATCGCGACGTCATGCAGTGCGTCGTCCGGAACCGACGCCGTGCCCTCCACGATGACGCCGATCTTGCCACCCATGTGGAGGTAGGAGCCGAGACGATGCCCTTTCGCGGCCGTCAGCACGGCAAGTCGCGAGAGCACGATGTTCTCTCCGATCGTGGCGACCCGCTGGGAGATCGCCTGCTCCACGGTGTGCTCCGGGTCCCCCGCGAACGGGAGTGTCTTGAGGGCCTCGGCGTCTTCAATGCCCCCGACCAGCGCCTGCTCGGCGAGCGCGGCTGCAAAATCCTGGAAGTCCGAGTTGCGGGCTACGAAGTCGGTCTCGCAGTTGAGCTCGAGGGCGACCATCTTCGACTGGTCTCCGCGCAGCACAACGAGACCCTCGCTCGCTGCCCGATGGGCCTTCTTCGCCGCGGCAGCAAGACCTTTGGTCCTCAAGACCTTGATTGCCTCATCGAGGTCGCCGTCAGCCTCGGTGAGCGCCTTCTTGCAGTCCATCATGCCGGCGCCCGTGCGGTCCCGCAGTTCCTTCACCGCTGTCGCTGTGATCGCCATACACCACCTCTCCGTCGTATCAAACGGGGCCAGGTGCTCTGTGCGCCTGGCCCCGGTCGTCTCGCGCTGGTCGAGTGGGAGCCTCTACGCCGTCGGTTCGTCCTCTGCGTCCTCGGTGACGTCATCAGTAACGTCCTCGGTGACGTCCTCAGTGACATCCTCGACGACGTCCTCGGCATCGGCCGTCTCGTCGTCTTCGAGGACCTCCCGCGCGACGGTACCGGCGGCAACCTTGGGTTCGCGCGGCTCACTGGCCGGTTTGCCCGCCTCATCCTCCGCGCCTCCCGCCGCAACTGCGACGTCCTGACCAATGTAGCGCTCGTCCGCCAGGTTGAGGCCCTCGAGCACATTGTCGGCAATACGTGAGGTA
>CAZQYU010000036.1:0-16943 GCA_964597585.1 uncultured Thermoanaerobaculia bacterium | reverse complement strand
GTCAGCAGACCCACCGCGCGGATGGCGTCGTCGTTGCCCGGGATCGGGAAGTCGACCTCTTCGGGATCGCAGTTGGTGTCGACAATTGCCACCACTGGGATGCCCAGCCGGTTCGCCTCGGCGACCGCGATGTGCTCGTGAACAGTGTCGATGATGAACAGGGCGTCCGGCAGCTCCTCCATCTCGCGGATACCGCCGAGCGCGCGCTCCATCTTGCGCCGCTGACGCTCGAGACGGATGCGCTCCTTCTTGGTGAGATGGGACTCCTCGCTGCCGAGAATGCCATCGATCTCCTTGAAGCGCTCCACCGACTTGCGGATCGTGCGGAAGTTGGTCATGGTCCCGCCGAGCCAGCGGTGGTTCATGTAGAACATCCCGCAGCGGCTCGCCTCCTCGCGGATCGCCTCCTGCGCCTGGCGCTTGGTGCCCACGAAGAGGATGTTGCGGCCGTTGGCCGCGAGACCGCGGACGAACTCGCCCGCCTCGTCGAAATGCTGCTGGGTCTTCTGCAGGTCGACGATGTGAATGCCGTTGCGCTTGCCGAAGATGTAGGGTTTCATCTTCGGGTTCCAGCGCCGCGTCTGATGCCCGAAGTGGACGCCCGCCTCGAGCAGCTCCTTCATCTGGATCGTAGCCACCGGACTCTCCCTTACCTCTTGGAGAACTGGAAGCGCTTGCGGGCCTTGGGTTGGCCGTACTTCTTGCGCTCGACCTGACGCGCGTCGCGGGTCAGCAAGCCGGCCGACTTCAGACGAGGCCTCAGCTCCGCGTTGTACTCAATCAGGGCGCGCGCGATGCCGTGACGGATCGCGCCGGCCTGCCCGGCGGAGCCGCCGCCGACGACGTTGACGAGGATGTCGAACTTGTCGGCGGTTTGGGTCAGCTGGAGCGGCTGCCGGATGACCATCTTGAGAACTTCGTTTGGAAAGTAACTGTCGAAACCGCGACGGTTGACCGTAATGTTGCCGCTTCCCGGCCGCAGGTACACCCGCGCCACCGAGGTCTTGCGTCGTCCGGTCCCGTAGTACTGGATCTCAGCCACGACATCCTCTCCTTAACTAGCGCTCGAGCGCGTAGGCGCGCGGCTGTTGGGCCTGGTGAGGATGCTCCGCTCCGCCGTAGACCTTCAGCTTGCGCAGCAGCTGTCGGCCGAGCCGGTTCTTCGGAAGCATGCCCCAGACCGCCGCGCGAACGACACGCTCGGGATACTTCTCGAACCGCTCGCGAGCGGTTTCGGTGTGCAGTCCGCCCGGACGGCCCGAGGTGCGGTAGTACCGCTTCTCAAGCATCTTGCGACCCGTGAGGCGGACCCGCGAGGAGTTCACCACGATGACGAAGTCGCCAGTGTCGAGGTACGGAGTGAACTCCGGCTTGTGCTTGCCGCGCAGCAGCCGCGCAATCTCGGTCGCGAGCCGGCCCAGCACCTGGTTGGAGGCATCCACCACCAGCCAGTCGCGCGAGATGTCACCGTTCTTCGGTACGTACGTTCGCATGTCTGCCACCCTCGCCTGCGATACAGGGACCCTGTGGGCACAGGGGAAGAAGACTCTACTCGAGCGGATACCACCTGTCAAGCGCGGCCGGCGGGCCCCTCGCGGACAGTCTGGCCTGCAGGAAGTGACGGGGGCCGAGGCGCCGGGAGATCCTCCAGCGAGCCCGGTCCGAGCCACACGTGGAGGGCGTCCCCGCCCGCACGCACCGTCACCACAGTGGCGCGGAGGCTGGCGGGCAGCCACTCGCTGAGATCCACCACGATGATGCCCTGACCGGGCATGACGTGAACGCGCTCCGAGGCGAACGATGCGAGCAGCCCCTCGACCGCTCGGCGTGGCATCGGCACGCCACCGAGAGCCCGAATCCGCCGCACTCGGAAGCCGAGCCTGCGGTGGCGCAGGCGTATCTCCACGAGCTCCGCCCGGACGGCCAGGTCCATGCGGTGCCAGTGCACGCTTCCGGCAACCCGCAGGCCGTCCCCGATACCCGTCAGCCGGAGGCCGCGGATCCGCCCCGCAGCCTCGAGCCGGCGCGCGAGCCGAAGCTCGAGCCGAGGCAGAGAGAGCACGAGGTGGAACCCGTCCCAACGAACCAGCGGCGCACTCTCGACGGCGGTCACCTGTGCAGTATATCGGGTAAACTTCGCGCGTGACCCGTCGTGAGCGCCTGCTCGAAATCGTCGACCGCATGGGGTCGGCCACGGTGGTCCTCTACGGCGACCTGGTCCTCGACCGCTTCGTCCTCGGGACGCCGAAGCGGATCTCCCGCGAGGCGCCTGTGATCATCCTGCGCTATGAGGGTCATCACGACATCCCGGGAGGAGGTGCGAACGCGGCCGCGAACCTCTCCGCGCTCGGAGTGCGCACGGTCCTGGTCGCCGTCCTCGGCGATGACGAGAACGGTCGTTCGCTGCGCGAGGCTCTCGTCCGCCGAGGTGTCGACGGCACCACCCTCGTGACAGCTCCCGGCTTCTGCACGCCGACCAAGGTCCGGATCCTGGGCGGCGGACCGTCGTCGCTGAAACACCAGGTCGCCCGCTACGACATCGAGGACGAGCTGCCTGCGCATGGTCCGTGGCGAAGCGAGCTCGAAGCTGCGCTGCGACGGTCGACCGCGACGGCCGGGGCGGTTGCGATCTCAGATTACGGCTACGGCACCGTCGATCCGGCTCTGGTGGCCTGCCTCGGCGACGGCGGGCGACGACCGCCCTGGCTATGCGTCGACTCCCGCTATCGGCTCGGCGCCTTCACGGGTATCGACGGTGCGACCCCGAACCTCGAGGAGCTTGAGGCCTGCGCCGGTGGACGCCTTGACAGCGACGAGGCGATCGCGACCGCCGCGGATGTGCTTCGGGTCAGGCTCGGCGCGACCTTCCTGCTGGCGACTCGCGGCAACCGCGGAATGACGCTGGTCGAGACCCAGCGCGAACCAGCCCACTTTCCGGTGTCGGGAACCGACGAGGTCGCCGATGTCACCGGCGCCGGCGACACCGTCCTCGCCGTGCTCACCGCCGCGCTCGCCGCGGGAGCGACCCCGGGAGAGGCCGCCCAGCTTGCGAACTACGGTGGCGGCATCGTGGTCATGAAACTGGGCACTGCTGCGCTGACCCGCGAGGAGCTGGCGCGGGCGATCGAGCAGGACTCCTCGGGGACACGGTGAAGGGACCGTCCGGGACGCTGCGCACGCTGCCCGGCCTCCTCGCCGAGCGCGCCGAGTGGCGCGAGCGGGGCGAGATCCTGGTGCTCGCCAACGGCGCATTCGACCTCCTGCACGTCGGTCACGTACGGTACCTGGAAGCAGCGCGGAGGCTCGGCGATCACCTCGTGGTGGCGGTCAACAGCGACCACTCGGTCCGGCGGTCCAAAGGGCCCTCGCGGCCGATCCTGCCGGAGTCGGAGCGGGTCGAGATTCTCTCCCACCTGTGGATGGTGGACCGGATCGTGATGTTCGACTCCGCGACCGTCGCCCCGGTGCTCGAAGCCCTGCAGCCGGAGGTCCACGCCAAGGGCACGGACTACTCCGTCGACACGGTCCCCGAGCGGGAGGTCGTGGCGGCTTACGGCGGGCGCACCGCGATCTGCGGCGATCCGAAGGACCACGCCACCACCGACGTGATCGCGACCATCCTCGCCCGTTTCGGGCGCTCGCAGCCTTCGTAATGGACCGACGCGGCCGCGGCCGGCCGAGGTCCAGACCCGATCCGCCGCCGCGACGCGGTCGTCAGTCGGGGGCCAGCGGATGAGGGTGATCCTGGTCCGGCTGTCCGCGCTCGGCGACATCATCCATACGTGGCCGCTCGCGGAAACTCTCTCCGCCACTGTGCCCGACCTCCACCTCACGTGGGTGGTCGAGGAGCCGTTGGTCCGGCTGGTGGAGGGACACCCGGCCGTCGACGCCGTGGTGGCCGTGGCCACCCGCAGATGGCGCAGGAGCCCGTTTTCGGGTCGAACGCTCGCCGAGATCGCGCTCGTTCGGGGGCGCTTGAGGGAGCTCAACGCCGACGTCTGTCTCGACGCCCAGGGTCTGGTGAAGTCGGCCCTGGTGGCGCGCTGGTCCGGCGCCACCGAGCGGATCGGGCTTGCGCGACCGTGGCGGCGCGAGGCCCTCGCCGGGCTCGCCTACACCCGGACCGTTCCCGGAAGCCTGGACGACCTCCACGTGATCGCGTCAAACGTCGCCCTGGTCAGAGCCTTCGGGTTCGAGCCGCCGCGCCCGACACCCAAGCCCGATGGACGATGGCTGCTCGGAGGTATCCGGCCCGGCGCGAAGCCGGGAGACGTCGATCGCCCCTACGGCGTCCTCCTGCCCGGAGCCGGGCACCCCTCAAAGGTGATCCCTGTCGAGGTTCTGACCGGCGCCGCCGATCATCTCGCCGGGCGTGGGATCGAACCGATCGTCGCCTGGGGACCCGGCGAGCGCACACGCGCCGTAGAGATCGTCGAGGCTTCCGGCGGGCGTGCGCGGCTCGCCCCGCCCACCGACATCTACCAGCTCGCAGCGCTGCTCGGCGGCGCGGCTGCGGTCGTGGGCGCCGACACCGGACCGATCCACCTCTCCGCGAGCCTCGGTTCCCCGACCCTTGCGGTGCACCTCGCGTCCAGCCCGATCCGCAATGGCCCTCGCGGCGACCGTGTGGCCGTGGTGTCGGCCGTCGCCTCCGACCGGCCGGGCCCGCGCGGTGCCGCCCGAGCCCGCCGCTCCGGCCCGCTCGACCTCGGCCAGGTCGTTGCTGCAATTGACCGTCTCCTGGACAGCCGGCCGCCGCTGCGCACATCCCTCGCGGGCGGGCGTCGTCTCACGCCGTGACACCGCCGGATGTCTGTACCTGCAGCCCACACGAGGACTTCCTACGCTGAGCTCGGGCCTCACCGCGTCGTTTCCCGCCCTGCGGAATCTGGACCCCAGTGACGGTGTCCACACCTCGGGCTTCCCGCGCCTCATCGCGTAGGATCCGCATGGACCGCATCACCGACGCGTTTCTCATCACGTATTGCGGCCGGAATTCGTGCGAGAATCGACGTGGAGACGCTCGCAGCGTCGCGGAGACTATGGTGTCGCCGAGTGCTACAATCGACTCGACTCGCAGTCACGAACGGACGGTCCCCTGATGGCTCTCAAGCTCGGAGAACTTCTTCTCAAAGCGAAGCTGATTGACCAGGTTCAGCTCGACAAGGCGCTCGAGGAGCAGAAGCAACTCGGCGGACGGCTCGGCGAGCACCTCGTCCGTCTCGGCGCCGTCTCGGAAGAGGACATTCTCGACTGCCTCTCGCAGCAGTATGGCGTCCCGTCGATCAACCTCAAGCACTTCGACATCGACGAGGCGATCATCCGCCTGATTCCAGCCGACGTCGCGCGCAAGTACCAGTTCATCCCAGTGTCCAAGACCGGCGCCACCCTGACGGTGGCGATGGCGGATCCGACCAACGTCTTCGCGATGGACGACATCACCTTCATCACCGGCTACCGGGTCGAGCCGGTGGTCGCGTCGGAGGATGCGCTGCGCGAGGCGATCGACAAGTACTACGGCACCTCGCACGCTCTCGAGCTGAAGAAGGTGATGGAGGACCTTTCCACCGTGGAGGAGGCCTCGCTCGAAGTCCTCGAGGAGGACGAGGAGCTCGACACCGCCACCCTTGAGGCCGGAGCCGACGAGGCTCCGGTGGTCCGGCTCGTGAACCTGATCCTGACTGACGCCATCAAACGGGGCGCGTCGGACATCCACCTCGAGCCGTACGAGAAGACCTACCGGTGCCGGTATCGGATCGACGGAATCCTGTACGAGATCATGAACCCGCCGATGAAGCTCAAGGAGGCCATCTCCTCTCGTATCAAGATCCTGTCGAAGCTCGACATCGCCGAAAAGCGACTGCCTCAGGACGGCCGGATCAAGATGAAGGTCAAGCTCCAGGGCAAGCTCAAGGAGCTCGATTTCCGGGTTTCGACGATCCCGACGCTGTTTGGCGAGAAGATCGTCATGCGGCTGCTCGACAAAGAGAACCTGCAGCTCGACATGACCAAGCTCGGCTTCGAGAAGCCGAGCCTCAAGAGGTTCGAGGAGGCGATCTTCCAGCCCTACGGCATGGTCTTGGTGACCGGCCCGACCGGATCCGGGAAGACCAACACGCTGTACTCCGCGCTGTCGCGGGTGAACACACCCGAGGTCAACATCATGACCGCGGAGGATCCGGTCGAGCTCCAGCTGCCCGGCATCAACCAGGTCCAGATGAAGGAGTCGATCGGCCTCAACTTCGCCGCCGCCCTGCGCGCTTTCCTGCGCCAGGACCCGAACATCGTCCTGGTCGGAGAGGTTCGCGACTTCGAGACCGCTGAGATCGCGGTCAAGGCGGCGCTTACCGGCCACCTGGTGATGTCGACCCTTCACACCAACGACGCACCGTCGACGATCAACCGCTTGATGAACATGGGCATCGAACCCTTCCTTGTCGCGACCTCGGTGCGCCTGATCGCGGCCCAGCGCCTGATCCGACGGGTGTGCCAAAAGTGCAAGGACGCGGATGACGTCCCCTTGCAGGCGCTGCTCAACGTCGGGTTCAACGAGAGCGAGGCCCCGGACGTGCAGCTCGTCAAAGGGCGCGGCTGCGACGTGTGCTCGAACCGCGGCTACAAGGGTCGGGTCGGGTTGTTCGAGGTGATGGAGATCACGGACGACATCCGCGAACTCATTCTCTCGGGCGCATCCGCCGTCGAGCTGCGGCGCAAGGCGATCGAGGAGGGTATGATCACCCTGCGACACTCGGGGCTCCAGAAGATCCGAGACGGGATCACCACCATCGAGGAGGTGGTCCGCGAGACGGTGCTCTAGGCGGCAAGGGGGCACAGCATGTCGGTCAGTCTGCACCAGCTCTTGAAGACCATGGTGGAGCGAGGAGGCACGGACCTTCACGTGACGACCAACTCACCACCGGTCATACGTATCGACGGTCAGCTCGTTCCACTGAACCTGGCTCCACTCACCGCAGTGGACACCAAGAAGCTCGGCTACTCGATCCTCACCGACGCCCAGAAGCACCGGTTCGAGGAAAACCTCGAGCTCGATCTCTCCTTCGGGGTCAAGGGTCTCGCCCGCTTCCGGGCCAACCTCTTCTTGCAGCGTGGGGCGGTGGCCGGTGCGTTCCGCCGTATCCCTTACGAGATCCTCGGCTTCCGCGAGCTGGGCCTGCCCCCCGGGGTGGAGGCGCTGTGTGACAGGCCGCGTGGCTTGGTCCTGGTGACCGGTCCGACCGGCTCGGGGAAGTCGACCTCCCTCGCGGCCATGATCGACAAGATCAACCGTGAGAAGCCGCTGCACATCCTCACTATCGAGGATCCGGTCGAGTACCTGCACTCGCACAAGAAGGCACTGGTCAACCAGCGCGAGCTGCACTCGGACACCCACTCGTTTCCGAATGCGCTGCGCTCGGTGCTGCGCGAAGACCCCGACGTGGTCCTCATCGGCGAAATGCGCGACCTCGAGACCATCGAGTCGGCGCTTCGGATCGCAGAAACCGGCCACCTCACCTTCGCCACGCTGCACACCAACTCAGCACCCCAGACCATCAACCGGATCGTCGACGTCTTCCCCGAGCACCAACAGTCGCAGATTCGAGCCCAGCTCAGCTTCGTGCTCGAAGGCATCATCTGTCAGAGCCTGCTGCCTCGCGCCGCCGGCAAGGGACGCGTGCTGGCGACCGAGGTCCTGATTCCCAACTCCGCCATCCGCAACCTGATTCGCGAGGACAAGATCCACCAGGTCTACTCGATGATGCAGTCCGGCCAGCTCAAGCACGGAATGCAGACATTCAACCAGTCGCTGGCCACCCTGTACCACCGGCGGATGATCTCGTTGCAGATCGCGATCGGCCACAGCTCCCACCCCGATGAGCTGCAGGACATGATCAACCGCGGGGTGGGAACCACGTCCGCGACTGTCGAGATGCGCCAGCAGACAAGGAGGCCGTGATCCATGTCCAGCTACCAATGGAAGGGACGCGACCGCAACGGTAATCCGCAGGCGGGTGTGCTCATCGGTGACAACAAGGACGCGGTCATCGCGGCCCTGCGACGCCAGCAGATCGTCGTCACCACGGTCAAGGAGAAGGGCAAGGAGATCGCCCTGCCGCGCCTCGGGGGCGGTATCAAAGAGAAAGACATCGCGATCTTCACCCGGCAGTTCTCCGTGATGATCGACGCCGGCCTTCCCCTCGTCCAGTGCCTCGAGATCCTCGGCCAGCAGCAGGAGCACAAGGGCTTCCAGAAGGTCATCCTCCAGGTCCGGCAGGATGTCGAATCGGGCTCGTCGCTGGCCGAGGCGATGCGCAAGCACCCCCAGGCCTTCGACGACCTCTACGTCAACATGGTCGCGGCCGGCGAGGCGGGCGGTATCCTCGACACGATTCTGCAGCGCTTGGCGAACTACATCGAGAAGAACGTCAAGCTCAAGGCCCAGGTCCGCTCCGCGCTGATGTACCCCGCGGCCGTCATCACGATCGCGGTCGTCGTGGTCTATGTCATCCTGTGGAAAGTCATCCCGGTGTTCGCGACCTTGTTCCAGGGCCTTGGCGGACATCTGCCGTTCCTCACCCAGCTTGTCGTGAACATGTCGAACTTCATCGGCCGCTTCTGGTGGCTGATCTTCCTCTTCGTCTTCGCCGCCGTTTTCGCCGTCCGTCAGTACTACGGGACCGAGAACGGCCGCTACCAGCTCGACAAACTGATGTTGAAGATGCCCGTGCTCGGCCTACTGCTGCGCAAGATCGCGGTCGCCCGCTTCTGCCGCACCCTGGCCACTCTCCTGGCCTCGGGCGTCGCGATTCTCGAATCGCTCGAGATCACCGCCCGCACGTCTGGCAATGCCGTCATCCAGGAAGCGGTGCTCAAGGTCCGCAAGGAGGTTGAGGAGGGCAAGACCCTTGCCGAGCCACTGCAAAAGACCGAACAGTTTCCGCCGATGGTGTGTCAGATGATCGGCGTCGGTGAGCAGACCGGCGCCATGGACACCATGCTCAGCAAGGTCGCTGACTTCTACGAGGATGAGGTCGACCGGGCCGTCGAGGGCATGCTGAAGCTTATCGAGCCGATCATGATCGCCTTCCTCGGAGTCGTGATCGGCACGATCGTTATCGCCATGTACCTGCCCATGTTCACCCTCATCAGCCAGATCGGGTGTGGCGCCGGGGCGGGCCCACTGCCTTTGGGGGGGGGGGGGGGGCGGGGGCCCCGCCACTTCACTCTCCGACGCCGCGCGCCCTGCGGATGCTGCTGAGTCTGCGGCTGATCGTCATCTCCACCCTGTTTCTCGGAGCCCTCATCATCCAGGTGACCACCCGGATGATCCTCCCGCTCTCGAGCCTCTATGGCCTCTTTCTGGCCACCTACGGCCTCTCACTGGTGTGGCTGGTGCTACACCTGCGGAAGGTCAACTCGAATGCCCAGGCACTGTTGCAGCTGGTCGGCGATATCGGCATCGTCACCGGCTTTGTCTACTTCACCGGCGGGCTCTACTCACCGTTCTCGTTCCTCTACCTGACGGTCATCGTCGTCTCCGCCATCTTCCTGCGCCGCGGCGCGTTTCTGATCGCGGGTCTTTCCGCGGTGGTCTACGGGTTGCTGGTGGATCTCATGGTCTTCGGCGTTCTGCCGATCCCGCCCAATCTCGTCGGAACGCGGGTCATCCTGTCGCCCTCACGGGTGTTCTTCCAGCTCCTGGTTCACGTCGGCGGATTCGTGCTCGTGGCGCTGCTCGTGTCCTACCTCGCGGAGTCGCTGCGGACGGCCCACTCCAGGCTCGAGGAGGAGCAGCAGCGCGCGAGTCAGTTCGCCGCCCTCACTGACCACGTGGTCCGCTCGATGAGCGCGGGCATCGCGGCGCTGGACCGCGACGGGCGACTCCTTCACCTCAACCCTGCGGGGGCAAGTATCCTCGCGGTCTCGGATCCCGATGCCGTCACCGGCCTCAGCGTCGAAGAGGTGATGCCGCTTGAGGACCTCCGCTGGGATCGGCTGTGCGAGCAGGCCGCCGCTCGCCCCCTGACGCGTCTCGAGACCCGCGTCTCGGGAACCGAGATGCGCCTCGGGATGTCGGTCGGACCGCTCGACGACGACCGCGGCCGCCCGGTAGGCTTCGTGGTCAACTTCCAGGATCTTTCGGAGATGGAGATCGAGGCCGAGGCACGGCGGATGAAGGAGCGCATGGCGGCTGTCGGCGAGATGTCCGCCCGCATGGCGCACGAGATCAAGAACCCGCTCGCCTCGATCTCCGGCTCTGCACAGGTCCTGGCCTCGATGGGCGGCGAAGGCACCACGGGAGGGCGCCTGCTCGACATCATCGTGGATGAGTCTCGGCGCCTGTCCGCCATTCTCGACCACTTCCTGGACTATGCCCGGCCACGCCAGGTCACACAGCAGAGCTGCGACCTGTCCTCGATGCTACGCGACGGCGTGGATCTCCTCCGCCGCTCCGCAGAGGTCCGACCGGACCACCGCGTCAAGCTCTCCGCCCCCACGGAGCTGCCGGTGCTCGGCGACGCCAATCGCCTGCGCCAGGTCTTCTGGAACCTGGCGCGCAATGCGCTTCAGGCGATGCCGGACGGCGGCGACCTGACCATTACGGCCACGCGGCGCGGAAGCGCGGCCACGATCGCCTGGGTCGACACCGGCCACGGCATGCCGGACGAGGTCCGGCGGCGGGCGTTCGAACCCTTCGTCACAACCCAGCCAGGCGGCACCGGTCTCGGGCTCGCGATCGTCTACACCGTGGTTGACGAGCACGGCGGTTCGGTGGAGATTGACAGCACCCCCGGCGGCGGTACGACGGTCAGGGTCGAGCTGCCGCTGCATCGGGAGGTGGGATGAGCCGCGCACGGATTCTGGTCGTCGACGACGAACGGTCGATTCGGGAGTTCCTCACCATCCTGCTCGAGCAGGAGGGGTACGAGACAGCCACCGCGGACACGGTCGCGGCCGGCATCGAGCAGCTCGGCGGCAGCCCGTTCGACCTCGTCATGTGCGATCTCAAGCTTCCCGACGGGAGCGGGCTCGAGGTCCTTCACGAATCTCGACGTCGCCAGCTTTCGACCAAGTTCATCATCATCACCGCCCACACGACACCGCACCATGCCGTCGAGTCGCTGCGGGCCGGCGCCGCCGAGTACCTGTCGAAGCCGTTCAACGTCGAGGAGCTCAAGCTGATCCTCACCAAACTCCTCGCTCGGGAGCCATCACCCTCAAGCGAGGACGAACCCGCCCTGCCCGAGTTCGTCGGCGTGAGCCTCTCGATGCAGCGGATCCTGGCTCTCGTGCCGCGGGTGGCGGCCACCCCCTCCACCGTCCTGATCACGGGCGAGAGCGGCACCGGCAAGGAGCTGCTTGCCCGGGCGATCCATGCCAGCTCCCCAAAGGCCCCCGGCCCGTTCCTCACCGTCAACTGCGGTGCGCTTCCCGAGGGTCTGCTCGAGTCCGAGCTGTTCGGCCACGCGCGTGGTTCATTCACTGGCGCGGTCCGCGACCACGTCGGCCTCTTCACCCAGGCTCACGGCGGCACCCTGTTCCTCGACGAGGTCGGCGAGCTGACGCTCGCGATGCAGGTCAAGCTGCTGCGCGTGCTCCAGGAGCACAGGGTGCGGCCGGTGGGCGGCAACCGCGAGCACGAGATCGACGTTCGGGTCCTCGCGGCCACCAACCGCGATCTCCAGGCCGACGTCCAGTCTGGCCACTTCCGGGAGGACCTCTTCTACCGGCTCAATGTGCTGCACCTGCACCTGCCGCCGCTGCGCCGCCGCGGCGACGACATCCCCAACCTCGCAAGGCACTTTGTCATCCGCACCTGCGAGCGCTTTGGACTCCCGGCCAAGCGTCTGACCGACGATGCGATCCGCGTTTTGCAGGCGTACGAATGGCCCGGCAACGTCCGCGAGCTCGAGAACATCGTCGAGCGGACGGTGGCGCTCGAACCGAGTGAGCTCATCACCTCGGGGAGCCTGCCCGAGCACCTGCGCGGGGCCCCGGGCGATCCTCCTGCCGACCAGATCGCCCTTCCCGAGGCCGGAATCGACCTTGAGGAGTTCATCAACGATCTCCGCCGGTCACTGATGCGCCAGGCCCTCGAGCGCTCCGGCGGGCAGCAGAAGCGAGCCGCCGAGCTGCTGCGCCTCTCGTACCGCGCCTTCCGATACCACGCCGAGAAGCTCGGCCTCGCCCGCGAGGAGGACACGTGATCGCCCGCCGTTGCAACCGGATTCTCAGGATGAACCTGCTGCTCATCACCGTCGGCATCGTCGCCGGCTGCGCCGCCCCTGGCGCACCTCCTCCGCCCGTGCGGTCGCCGGCACCCGCTGCGGCGACCGTCGACCTCCCGCAGGTGACCCTTCCGGACGGGTTCGCGGTCTCCCTCGAGGTGCCCGAGACGGACGCGGAGAAGGCCGAGGGCCTGATGTACCGCGCCTCCCTTCCAGAGGATCAGGGGATGCTGTTCGTCCTCGCTCGCCCGTCGCGGCCCAGCCTGTGGATGAAGAACACCTGGGTGGCCCTCGACTTGGTCTTCCTCGACGCCGATGGCACCGTCGTCGAGGTGCTCGCGAACCTGCCTCCGTGCCGGGACGAGCCGTGTCCGCAGTACTCGCCGGACACACCCGCCTCCGCGGTGCTCGAGCTCGCCGCGGGAACCGCCGCCCGCCACGACACCACGGCTGGTTCGGTCCTCGCCTTCGCGAACGTGCCCGGCTATCCGGAGAAATCGACCAGCCCCGGAGGCCGGTGACGACCTCTGACGCCGCTGTGCTGCGGATGTCGCCGTCAGCGCGCTTGGATCGTGCTCACGAGCCGAGCGCTACCGTGACCGCAGCACGGCAACCAGGCAGCAAAGGGTATTCTGGCTCCCAGGAGAGCGGGTGAGCCACAGTCACGAGCCGTCACGCGCGTCGAGCGTCCGCCGCCTCGGCTGGACCCTGGCCCTGGTCATCGGCTACATGGGTGCGGAGGTCGCGGGCGGGGTGATCGCCAACTCCCTCGCCCTGCTCGCCGACGCCGGTCACATGCTGTCGGACGCAGCGTCCCTGGCCCTCGCGCTGGTCGCCATATGGATCGCCAGGCGCCCACGCACCGCGGAGCACACCTACGGCTACCACCGCGCCGAGATCCTCGCGGCCCTCGCCAACGGCGCCGCACTGGTCGCGATCTCGGTCTTCATCGTGGTCGAGGCCTGGCACCGCTTCACCAACCCGCCTGACGTCCGCGGCGGAATGATGATGGCGATTGCCGGCGGCGGCCTCGCGGTCAACCTCGCCGGGCTGTGGCTTCTCCACGGCGGCCGCGGTGAGTCGCTCAACGTGCGCGGCGCCTGGCTTCACGTGCTCACTGACACCCTCGGCAGCGTGCAGGCGATGATCGCCGGAGGTCTCATCTGGGCCTTCGGCTGGCGGTGGCTCGATCCGGTCGCCTCGGTGCTGATCGCGCTCCTGGTGGTCTGGTCGTCGTGGTCGCTGCTACGGGACTCCGTCAACGTCCTGCTCGAAGGGGCGCCCGCGGGCCTCGACACCCGGGAAATCGAGGCGACGCTGTTCGGCCTCGACGGCATCGCCGAGCTCCACGACCTGCACGTGTGGACCATCACCAGCGGGTTCGTGGCACTGTCGGTCCACGTCGTCCCGAGCCCGACGGCGCCGGCCAACCTGCTGTGGCACATCCGCGAGGTGCTGCGGGAGCGCTTCGACATCGAGCACTCCACGATCCAGATCGAGGACTCCGGACCGCGCACGGCTCCCGGCTCGCTGCCTGTCCGGAGCTCCTGATTCGACGCTCGCCGCGAGCCGGAGGTCAGGGCAGCGAGCGGGATGCGAGGTCCCCGCCGTTGCCGGGGAGGGGTCCTCGTCAGGCCGTCGCCGGTGGCCCGGAGGCACCACGGGACCACGGTCGGGTCACCCCCGACCCCTCCGCACCCCCGTCGCGGGACCTTGGGTCCCAGCGTGTTTCCCGGAGGGCACGCAGTGCTCCTCTCCCGAGACCTCCGGCACCCTCTGATCTTCGAACGAGAAGATGCGCATCGGACAGAGACTGACGCACAGGCCCTCTCCGTCGCATCGCTCGCGGTCGATGGTGATGGTCCTGTCCAGCATGTCGCTCTCCTCGCGGCCACGGGTCCGCCGGGCCGCCGCACAGCTGTCCGGTGTCGGCGATTGAGGCCGGACGATATCGCCACCCGGGAGGCCGCCCATGTCCGGCCGGCGATTGTCAAATATCGCAAGCGCTGTCACTGAATGCGGTAATCGTCGACCGGAGAATTTGCTTAAGTCACTGTACCACAATGCTTTCTCCTGTGGCACGGCATTCGCTGGGACGCAGGCGTGGAGGTGATAAGGCCCATGCATGCACCAAACGATGCACCGCCGCTCCCCCGGACGTCGCGCCGAGTGCTCGTCGCCGGCGCCACCGGATATCTCGGAGGGTTCGTCGCGCGTGAGCTTTCCGCGCGTGGCCACTTCGTCCGAGCTCTCGCCCGCTCTCCCGCGAAGCTCGAGGGAGTCCGCGAACCCCTCGACGAGATCGTCGAGGCCGAGGTCACGCGAGCGGACACCCTTGACGGGGTCTGCGACGGGATCGACGTGGTCTTTTCCTCGGTCGGGATCACGAGGCAGAAGGACGGCTTGAGCTTTCGCGACGTCGACTACCAGGGCAACAAGAACCTTCTCGAGGCCGCCATCCGTGCAGGCGTGAAGAAGTTCGTCTACGTGTCGGTCCTCAACGGGACGCACATCCGCCATCTCGACATTGTCAGGGCGCACGAGGACTTCGTGGACGAGCTGCGTGCCTCGGGTATCGAGTACGCCGTACTGCGACCGACCGGCTACTTCTCCGACATGGGCGAGATGCTCGAGATGGCCCGCAAGGGACGGGTTTGGCTGATCGGTTCAGGAAAGAGCCGCGTCAATCCCATCCACGGCGCAGATCTGGCCGTGGCCTGTGCCGACGCCATCGAAGGAGCAGGAGGTGAAGTCGACGTCGGTGGACCGGAGACGATGACCTGGGAGGATGTGGCGAACCTCGCGTTTCGTGTCGTTGGGAAACCGGTCAAGGTGACGCGCATCCCTGAATGGCTGATGTGGTCGGCGGTTCGCTTGGTCCGCGTTTTCAGCCGGCACCAGGGCGAGCTGCTGGCCTTCTTCACGACCATGGCGACCACGGACGTGGTTGCCCCTTCGACCGGCACCCACACCCTTGAGGACCACTTTCGCCAGCTCGGAGGTCCATCATGAGCCGGCTCGAGATCATCCATCTCAGGACCGCCGGGAAGTCGTCCGAAACTCTGGCTCGCCAGATCCGCGAAGCGATCGGGTCGGAAGTCGATGGCTACGGAGCTGTCACGATCTATCGCCGCAACGGGCTCGACACTGATGTGGCGGTTCATATCACCAGTCACGGGAGAGAGGAGAAGTTCGGCCCGAGCGTTCTCGGCCTGCACCTTGCGTCTGCTCTCAGCGCCTACGGCCTCGTCGAACACACAGTGTGGGAGGAGATCACATGAGACGCGACAAGCCGAGCACCACAGCCCGCAAGGTGGCTCTGAACATCATCGCGCTCGGGGCGAAACCGGGAATGGAGGAGGTGCTGCCGGCCGGCATTGTCGACGCTTCGGCCCGTCTCCTGGTTGCCGCCGGCGTGGTCGGCGAACGCGCCGTACGATTCGCCGGCACGCGATGGGCGGTGGCGATTTACGAGGCCTTCGACTGGATGATGCCGGGACAGTTCGAGGCCTTCGCCCACCGCAAGGCCTTTTGTGACAGGCAGGTCCGCGCGGGCATCGCCGCAGGTGCGACGCAGATCCTCGTCCTGGGAGCGGGCTATGACACGCTTGGATGGCGACTCGCGCCGGAGTTTCCCGCGGTGCGTTTCTTCGAGATCGATCACCCCGCGACCGGGAGGTTGAAGGCGAGAGGGATCAACGGCCTGGGACCGAGGGACAACCTGCACCTGATCCAGGAGGATCTCGGCGAGCGGCGGCTGGAGGACGTGCTCGCCGCCGTCGAGGCCTGGGACAGTGACGCCCCGAGCGTCTTCGTCGCGGAGGGGTTGACGCAGTACCTGACGCCGGCGGCGGGACGGGATCTGTTCGTGACGTGTTGCGCGGTTTCAGGTGCCGGCAGTCGGATCGCGTTCACCTATGTCGGCACCGGCGACGACAGCCGGCCGGACATCGGTCGTTGGACAGGGCTCGTCCTCTGGCTCGTCGAAGCGAGCGGCGAGCCGTGGCTGTGGGGTATCCGGCCGAGTGAGCTCCCGACGTTCCTGGCGAAAGCGGGATGGACGCACTCGCCGCAGCTCATGGACGGGTCGGGTCGATGCGGTCTCGAGCACCTCGCCGTGGCGACCACGTGAAGCCTCACGTGGGGGATGACAGCCGGCTGCGAAACGGAATCCCCAGCTTCCTCATCTTGGCCCGCAGGGTGTTGGGGTTGACGCCAAGCAGCTCGCCCGCCCCTCCAGGGCCGTGGATCTTGCCGTCGGTCATGCCGAGCACGTGTCGGATGTGGCGGGCGATGACAGCGTCGAGCTGGAGGGCGTCGTTACCGGCCCCCGTTGCTGCGAGCCTGGTGTGCCGGGAGCCGCCAAGATCATCGAACGTCAGCGGGTCTCCGCGATGATGGAGGATCATCGCCCGCTCGAGCACGTTCTCGAGCTCGCGCACGTTGCCCGGCCAGCTGTAGGCCATGAGGTCGTCGATGGCGCCGGCTGCAAGGTGCGGCGGGTCGGCGATCTTCAGCTCCCTGGTCTTGCGCTGAATGAGATGGTTGACCAATGCCGGCAGGTCGCCGACACGGTCGCGCAGCGGCGGGATGGTGATGGGAAAGACGTTGAGGCGGAACCACAGGTCCTCGCGGAACCCCCCTTCCTGCACCATGGCCGGCAGGTCCTTGTTGGTGGCGGCGATGATCCGGATGTCGACCGGAATGCGGTCGGTT
>CAZQYU010000035.1:0-18883 GCA_964597585.1 uncultured Thermoanaerobaculia bacterium | reverse complement strand
CGACCGATCCCGTCGCTCCCACGACGGGTCGGACGAGCCACCGTCGAGTGACCGATGCGGCGACGACCGCCATCGGCGTCGGCCTCCTTGCCGTGGCTTGGCTGATTCTGTTCGCCGAGGCGATGAACCGGCCGCTCAACCACGACGAGTTCTGGTTCCTCGCCGTCGCGAACCTGCTCCGTGGCGGCCTCGTCCCGTACCGCGACATGCCCTGTCTCCATCCCCCCAACTTCTTCCTCCTCGCCGCACCGCTCGCGACCACGGGAGGTTTCCTGACGTTGCTCGGTCGGTTGATCACCGTGACCGCCGCAGTCGCGACGGCAGCGCTCGTCGGCCACCTCGTCAGACGTGATACCGAGGAAAACGGACGCGGCCCCGCGGCTGCCGTCCTTGGCGTGGCGGCTGCCACCGTGGTGGCGTACTCTCCATTGCTCGCGATGACGGCGGGGCGCGCGACCAACTACGTGCTGCCGAGCCTGGCCGCGCTGCTCGGCCTGGCCTGCCTCCGTCCGCGGTCCCCCGGGCCCAGGTCATCTACCGGATTGGTCCTGGGCGGAGTCGGCCTGTCGATGGCGACCGGTTTCAGGCTCGCCTATGTTGGCGCCGTCGTCGCTGTCGCCGTGCTGCTGGTGGCCGAGAGGCGCATACCCGGAGGTCGTAGACTGCGAAGCCTCGGTGCGTTCTCTGTCGGGTGCCTCGCCGGCGCACTCCCCAGTTTGGTCCTCTTCTCGCTCGCGCCAGGCCGCTTCTGGTTCGGGACGGTCGAGTACCACACCCTGCAGCAGGCCTTCCACGAGTCGTACGGCTGGGACCACGCGATGGACCTGGGCGGCAAGCTCTGGTTTCTCCTCGCCGACGTGATCGCCCGGCAGCCTGCCAACCTCCTGCTCGCCGTCGGGTTCGCGATCGTCCTGGGACTCGCGCTGCGGTCGCGGCGGCTCCGGCTCGGCCTCCTCAACACCCTGGCGCCCACTGCGGCGGCGATTGCGCTCGGACTTCTTGTCACCGCCGAGCTGCCCACCCCGACCTGGGAGCAGTACCTGTTCGCACCCCTTCCTTTCGCGGTGGTCGCGATGTTCGTCGTGCTCGGCCGCCTGCTCGAGGGTTCGCGTCGTGCCGCTCGAGGTTCCGCCGCATTGGCGGCGCTGGTGGCGGCCGGTACCCTGGTCTTCGCCGTCCCTCGGGCCGGCCAGCTGCCGCAGCTGTACCGCCCCGAGTCTTGGGCGCCGGTACTGACGCACGAGCTCGGAGTGTGGGCCGCCGAGCACTCCGGCGGTCTGCCGATCACCACGCTGGCCCCGATCGTCGCCGTCGAGGGCGGTGCCGCGGTCGATCCCGCCTTCGTGACCGGTCCGTTCGTCTGGCGGATCGCCCATCACGTCGATCCCGACCGCCGTCGACGGCTCGGCATCGTCTCCCGGAACGATCTCGAAGAGCACTTCAGCAGTCGCCCGCCGGTCGCATTCCTGCTCGGCTTCGACGAGCCGCTCGAAGGGCCCCTCGTGCGATGGGCACAGGGTCACGGCTATCGGCCGCTCCCCGGTCCGGCGCGCTTCGTGCTCTGGCTGCCGCCCGGCTCGACCTCGTCGCCGGTCGGCGCGATCCGATAGACCGGCCACATCGGGGTCACCCACAGCTCCGGGGTATGGCTCTCTCGAAGCCATGCCGCGGTCCGTGCCTGATCGTCGGTCAGCTCCACCAGCCGATTCACCCATGGCGACCAGGCCGCTCGTCGGTCCCGGCGGGTTGACGACCAACTCGGGGTGGGACGCCCGCCAGCGCGGAAGGAAGAGGTCATCCTGCCCCCCGGTCGAGGCCGGAGTCGGCGAGCCACCGCCATCCTCCCTCGGGACCGCCGGCGAGCTGGTTGAAGTAACTGAGAAGGTGGGGGAAGAGGGGGGCCAGCCGTGGGTCGAGTGCTGGCCGAGCAGGGAGGCGGGGTGCCCGCGGCGGTGCGTCGAGGATCCCGACCCGGTCGCCTGCTGCCGGCCGCCCGCCGCCCGTCCCCCGGACTCTGGCGCCCGACGCCTGTGGCTCACGGCCGGCAGCACCGGCTCTCAGACCTGCCCTGGAGCGCTTTTCGGTTGCGGGCGAAGCCTGCGCTGAGCCGCTGTGGCTTGCTCCGGCGGGCCGCTCAATCGGTCGGGGGCGGCAGTGGGCCTGCAAGCAGGAACACCGGATCGCCGGAGAGGTTGTCCACCACCGAGGCCCAGGCCAGGAAACGAGAGCCGGTGCAGGTCACCGACGCCCGGCCCGCAGCCTCGGGGAGGTTGCCGCCGAAGCTCCTCAGGAGGTCGTTGACCTGCTCCAAACCCGCGTCCTCCGGCTCGACGAGGCCCGACGGACCCGGCGTCACTCGGCACGTCGCCGGTCCGGGATCCAGGGTCACCACGCCGAGATTGGTACGGAAGCCCGCGACCCGCTCCGGCCAGTGTTCGAGGCCGGTCACGATCGCGGTCTGTCCGGAGGCGAGCGCGTCCGAGTCGAGAATTGCAGGAATCCACTGCCCGACCGAGCCGCGCGGGCCCACGGTGAAAGTCCGGCTCGCCGCGACGACCGCAGCGCCCGAAGGCACCAGGCGCAGCGCGCCGGTCTCGTCCCGGCCGAGCAGGCTGCGGACGACGTCGGCGATCCGCACCGGGCGCCCGGCCGGCAGATCCAGGCTGGCGGAAGATGTCGTTCCACTGCCCAGCCACTCGAGCACGACCGTGGCCCGGCCGAATGGCGCCTCGAGATCGAGGTCGGTTCGCCAGAAGGTGCCCTCGGCGCCGCCGACGTGAGCTGCCGCCGGGAGGATCAGCGGTTCGGCGGACAGCCGCGAGGGCAGCACCAGCACGGCGTCGCCGCTCGCGTTGTCCACCACCGAGGCGTAGACGGCGAGCCCCGGGTCCCCCGCGACCACCTCGACCGTCGCCGAGGCGAGCGCCACCGGCGCGCCGGCGACCTCGCGCAGCAGGCCGTCGAGCTGGCGCCACGAGAACGGCGCGAGATCGATCGTGCGCGCGCCGAGCGGCGTATCGTCGCCGCCGGTGAAGCGCAGCACCACCCGGGCCGTGGACGCGGTCGGGTTGGCGACCCCGACATTGGTGCGGGCCGCGCTGTCGTCGGCCAGTCCGAGCAGAACGCCGCCGTCGACCGGCGCGGCCTCCTCACCGATCGCGAGGCCCGGGATCGCCTGACCCCGGGTCCCGTCGGCACCGCCGGTGAAGGTCCGGGAGGTCACAACGAGCGGCTCGTCCGAGGCCACCAGCACCGCACCACGCCCGGACGGGTGGCCGAGCAGACCGCCGACCACGTCCGGCACCGCGACACTCTCCCCCGCCGCCACCACGAGGGTGGCCGCAGCCGGAGAGGGTCCGTCCTCGCCGAGCAGCCACAGGTCGGCGAGGGTCGCCCGGCCGCCCGGGTCGGTGAGCACGAGCCGGCTGCGCCAGCGGGTGTCGCCGACGCCGGGGCGGCTCGCCGCCGCCGGCACCACCACCCGGTGACGGCCGGGCGTTACGAGCGCCGGTTGATGGTCGCGGCGCAGCAGGACGAGGTCGTCGCCGGCCACCAGGAGGTTGTCTCCCAGCCGGACCGCGGTCTGCAAGGAGGTCGATGTCGGGACCTCGAACCGCTGCCACTCGTCGCCGTCGATGCTTGCGAGCACGACGCCGTCGTTTCCGGTCGCGATCCACTCCCGCCCGGTCCACGCGACGCCGAGCAGCTCGCTCGCAACGCCGGAGGACTTCAGCCCCCAGTCGAGCCCGTCCGAGCTCACAAAGACCTCGCCGCCAGTGCCGACAGCGACCAGGCGCGAGCCGTCGCTCGCAATCGCGCTGAGGCGGCGCGCATGCAGAAAGGCCGCCTTGGCCCACACTGCCCCGTCCGTGCTGGTCGCGACCTCTGTCCCGCTCACGCTCACCAGTCGGTCGCGGTGCCACACCATGTCGGTGAGGCCGGCGGGGCCGCTCCAGTCGCCCCTCGTCCAGCGGCGGCCGTCGGGGCTGGTGAGCCGCAACGGTCCGCCCCCCGAGCGCCCGAGGGCGACGAAGCCGGTCGGTGTCGCAGCCGCCGTCTCGAGCATATCGCCCGCCTCGACCCCGGAGTCAAACGGCTGCCAGGTGCGACCGTCGTCGCTCCACGAGGCCAGGCCCTGGCCCACCGCCACGGCGCGGGCGCCGTCGGACGCGAGGTCGCCGGTCCAGCCGGAGCCGAGCCCTTCGGTGAGCTCCCAGGGCCACGTCCACGCGACGCCGTCGTCTGTTGCACCGACCCGTACCGCCGTGACCTCTCCCGGATACGAGAAGTTGGTGTCCACCTCGAGGGAGACGACCCGCTCACCGACCCGGACCAGGGACCGGGTCGCGGTCGACACCAGTCTCCCGGGGTCTGCCGCAGATGTGACCAGCCCCGGTGCCGCGACCAGGGGCGCCTTCTTCGGATCTGCAGGGGTCCACGTGAGCCCGTCGGTGCTCGCGAGACCGAAGTCCGTGGGTGGGACCTTAGCGCCGAGGCCCGGGCAACCGCCCACCGCCAGGAACTCCTCGCCGCTCCATGCGACGTCGTCCACCGAGCAGCCCACCCGGGTCCCGAGCGAGCTGAGGAAGTCGGAGGTCCACCCGCCGTCGGCGAAGATGCGCACGATGAGCGGCACCGGCGGTCCGCTGGGACACATCGACCCCGTCCCGACGGCGACCGCGGTCGTGCCGTTCCAGGCCAGCCGCCCGAACCCCGACCCGGGGACGTACACCGGCCAGGTCTGCCACACGATCCCGTCGTCGCTGGACACCGCCAGGGCAACGTCACACCCGGACGCGGCGCTGCGGTCCGAACCGACCGCGAGCCACCGGCTACCGGCCCACTGGATGTCGAGGACCTGCGTCCGCTGGTTGCCGACATGCGCCGCGACCTGCCAGGCGAGACCCTCAGGGCTCGACATCACCACGCCGCCGTCACCCGCCGCGAGCCATTGCCCGGACCGCCATCCGACCGCGCGCAGGATCGGACCGCCGTGTCGGACGTCCCGCCAGCGCTCCCCGGTATCGCTTGCGAGGATCACGCCCTCCGCGACCCCGCCGAGCTGCAGCCGGCGTCCGACTGCGACCCAATGGCCGTCTCCGAAGGCCACGTCGTAGAGGTCCACCTCCGGTGGGGCGCACGCCCGCCGCCAGCGCCGGCCGTCCTCGCTCAGGCCGATCTCGCCGCCGGACCCCACCCGGACGAAAAGACCGTCGCCCCAGGCGGCACCCCAGGGCGCTGGCGTCCGCCGGTCGAGCGCCGGAATCCACTCCCCGCAGCCGTCATCCGCCCGTACCACCGCCGCGCCCGCCGCAATGCAGAGACTGACCACGATCAGCCTGGCCCCAAGGGTTCGCAGCGCCTCTCCCGTCATGCCGTGGCCTCCCCTCCTGTTCCGCAGGTGTCCCGAGCGTCCACCCAATCTACGGAAGGGACTGCCATCCCGTCCACGAGCCAAGCTCGACTCTTGGTGTGACCGCTGCACAGAGGCAAACGAACGAACTCAACCCCTCCGGCCGAGGCTCACAGACTCGACCGGAGGGGCCGCTTCTCTCTGTGTCCCTCTGTGTTTCCGTGCCTCTGTGGTTTGTTTCTACTCCCCGCTGCGCAGGGCGTCGAGGGTGCGTCGCACCTCTGCCACCGCGTCGGGGCGCGGAACCGGCCGCTTGACGCCGTCGGAACGCAGGCTCAGCTCGACCTCGTTGCGCTCGAGTCCGCGGGCGCCGACCACCACCCGGACCGGGAAACCAATCAGGTCCATGTCGTTGAACTTCACGCCGGGCCGCTCGGCGCGGTCGTCGTAGAGCAGGTCGATCCCGGCCGTCCGGAGCTCGTCGTAGAGCGCGTCGGCTGCGTGGACGACCTCCGGGCGGTCGGAGTTGAGCACCACCAGCAGGACCTCGTAGGGTGCCAGCGGGAGCGGCCACACGATGCCCTTGTCGTCGTGGTTCTGCTCGATGGCGGCTGCCACCGTGCGCCCGATGCCGAGCCCGTAGCAGCCCATCACCATCGGCCGCTCGCCACCCTCGGCGTCCTGGTAGAGGCACTTCATCGGCTCCGAGTACTTGGTGCCGAGCTTGAAGATGTGGCCGACTTCGATGCCGCGCTTCTCGACCAGGAATCCGTCGCAGCGGGGGCACGGATCGCCGGCTCGGGCGAGTGAGACGTCGGCCACCGCTGCGGGGGTGAAGTCCCGCCCCGGGACAACCCCGACGAGATGGGTGTCGAGGCGGTTGGCGCCGGTCGCGGCCACCGCGAGATCCATCACGGTGGGGTCGGCGAGAACCCGGACGCCGGCGAGTCCCACCGGCCCCGAGAAGCCCTGCGGACCGCCGGTGACCTCGAGGATCCTGTCCTCTGAGGCGAGCTGGAGGTGAAGGCAGTCGAGCGCATTGCCCAGCTTGACCTCGTTGACCTCGAGGTCGCCGCGGATCAGCACCGCGACGTGCTCGCGGTCGGTCTCGAAGATCAGGGTCTTGATCAGGTGCGCAGGCGCGATACCGAGGAAGGCCGCAACCTCCTCGACCGAGCGCATCTCGGGGGTGTCGACCGCGCACGGCGAGTCGGGTCGGTCGAGCGGCCACTCGGGCGCCGGCGCGATCGGGCCGGTGGCGGCCTTCTCGACGTTGGCGCCATAGCCGCAGGAGGGGCAGGACAGAATCGCGTCCTCGCCGGTCGCGGCCAGGACCATGAACTCGTGGGACTCGGAGCCGCCGATGTTGCCGGAGTCGGCCTCGACCTGGGTGTAGCCCAGCCCACAGCGCTCGAAAACCCGCCGGTAGGCCGTCTCCATCGCCCGGTAGGCGAGGTTGAGGTCGGCGGCGTCGACGTGGAAGGAGTACGCGTCCTTCATGATGAACTCGCGCCCTCGCATGAGCCCGAAGCGCGGCCGGATCTCGTCTCTGAACTTGGTCTGGATCTGGTACATGTTGACCGGGAGCTGGCGCCACGAGGTGACCGCGCGGCGGACGATGTCGGTGATCACCTCCTCGTGGGTGGGCCCGATGCAGAAGTCGCGGTCGTGGCGGTCCTTCATGCGGAGCAGCTCGGCGCCGTACTTGGCCCAGCGGCCTGATTCCTGCCACAGCTCGGCTGGCTGCACCGCCGGCATCACGAGCTCTGCGGACCCGGCCCCCTCCATCTCCTCGCGCACGATGGTCTCGAGCTTGGCGATCGATCGCCAGCCGAGCGGGAGGTAGTTGTAGATGCCGGCTGCAACTTTCGAGATCAGGCCGGCGCGCACCATCAGCCGGTGCGACACGACTTCGGCGTCGGACGGGTCCTGGCGCAATGTGGGGACAAAGGTCCGGGTCCAGCGCATTGGCTTCTCAACCTCCTCAGGAACGGGAGCGGGCGCCGCTCGGGCGGCGGCGCAGGTCGTCGAGCAGGCTGCCGAGCTGACGCACGTGGCCGAGGAGCTCCTCGTCGAGCCCACCGCCGCGTCGGCCTCGAGCCGCCTCGAGCGCGGCCTCGGCACCGGTCGAGTCGCCGGCACCGAGCCGTGCCACAGCCAGCTGGCGCAGCAGCGCCGGCTGGGGCGCGAGATCGACCGCCTGCTCCAGGTACTGCACCGCCTCGCGGTAGCGGCCGCGCTTGAGCGCGATCGCGCCGAGCGCGGCGAGCGGGTAGTGGCGGAGCTCACGCGGTGAGCTCTCCAGCGCCTCCCGGGCGAGGTCGCGGGCGCCGTCGAGGTCCTCGCCGAGCTCGACCTCGACCAGCGAGAGCTCGTAAGCCGCCATTCCGCGCGCGAGCGGGTCATCGCCGCTCGCGATGAGCCCGCGGGCGATGCGGCGCGCGGCGCGCGGGCGGCCCGCCTGGCGCAGCGACTCGAGCAGCGCCACCACGGCTGCGGCGCGGTAGGGCGCACCGTTGCCGACGCGCAGCAGGCGGTGGGCGTGGCCGATTGCCGCGCGGGACCTGCCCGCGGACGAGGCGAGCAACGCCGCGGTGGCGCGCAGGCCGGGCTGGTCGGGCGCGGCGGCGACCGCCGACGTAAACAGGCCGAGCGCCGCCTCGGTGCGGCCACGCTCGAGCGCGGTCTCAGCGCGGGCTACGAGGCGGGCGGCGTCATTCGGCAGGTCGCCGGTCGGCCGCACCCGGAGCAGGCGCACCGTCTCCTGATACTGGAGACGGTTAGGGTCGAGGTGGAGCACCTGTTGGAAGGTGGCGAGGGCGCGGCGGTTCCAGCCGCGGCGAAGGTAGGCCAGACCGAGGTGGTAGAGAGCGTCCTCGAACTCCGGCTCGAGGTCGACGGCGCGGCGCAGCTCGGTGATCGCCCGCCCCGGCTGTTCGAGGTGGAGGTAGCTGAGGCCGAGCAGGTAGTGGGTCTGGGCCATCTCCTCGCGCTCAAGGCTCGCCTCGAGGTAGCTGATCGCGACCGCGGGCCTCCCTCGCAGCACCGCCAGGGCGCCGATCGTGAAGTGCGGCAGGAACGAGTCGGGCGCCATCTCGAGCGCCTGGTGCAGCGCTGCATCCGCCTCGTCCCAGCGGGCAAGGTCGGAGGCAACGGTACCGAGGTAGATCAGGGTTTCATAGTGGGGGCCGCGAAGCTCGAGCACGCGGCGGAAGGCGACCCGAGCCGCCTCGAGGTCGCCGGTGGTGAACGACGCCTCGCCGACGAAGCTCCACAGCTCGTCGTTGTTCGGCGCCATCGCGACGAGGTCGCCGAGCAGCTCGTTGACCTGGGTCATGTGGCCACCGACCAGGGCCAGCTCGAGTGCGCGTACGGTGCGGCGCAGCTCGGGAGTCGCGGCGTGGACGTGCTCGGCCTGCTTGAGGATCCGCCGAGCGCGGTCGCGGAAGCGCTGCGCCAGGTCGCGGGACAGCAGCTCCTCTTCGACCACCCTCTCCCAGCCGTCGACGACCTCCGTCCGCGACACGATCCCCTGGCCTTCGAGGAGACCCCCGAGGGCCTGGACGCCGGCGTGGGTCACGGTCAGGTTGTGCTCGATCTGGGCGAGGCGCTCCCCGGTCGAGGCGACCGCCCGCGCCAGCTGACGGACGCTCTTCTCGAGGGTGGAGATGCGCTCCAGGAGGTGCTCCTCGAGCTCCTCCTGGGCCTCGAGGAAGAGCTCCTCAGTCGCCTCGTCGTCGTCGTCGACCACCCCCGAAACCACCATCAGCTTGGTGCCGCAGCGCAGGCAGGCGTCGCGGGAGTCGGGGTTGGTCGCGCCGCAGAACTGGCACAGCACCGCGCTACTCCTCGTCGTACTCGAAGAAGCCGCGTCCGGTCTTGCGACCGAGACGGCCGGCATCGACCATTCGCACCAGCAAAGGGCACGGGCGGTACTTCGGCTCACCGAGCTCCTCGTGGAGGTTGTGCATCACGGCGAGACAGGTGTCGAGCCCGATCAGGTCGGCAAGCGCCAGCGGGCCCATGGGGTGGTTCATGCCCAGGGTCATGATGCGGTCGATCGCGGTCGCCTCGGCCACGCCCTCCCAGAGCGCGAAGATGGCTTCGTTGACCATCGGCATCAAGACACGGTTGGAGACGAACCCTGGGTGATCGTCGCACACCACGGGGGTCTTGCCGAGGCGTTCGGCGAGAGCCGACACCGCCGCGAGGGTGGCGTCGGATGTGTCCATCCCGCGCACCACCTCGACCAGCCGCATCGCTGGAGCCGGGTTCATGAAGTGCATCCCGACGACGCGGTCCGGACGGCTCGTGATGCCACCCAGACGGGTGATCGAGATGGCCGAGGTGTTGGACGCCAGGATCGTCTCCGGTGGGCACCGGCAGTCGAGCTGGCGGAAGATCTCAGCCTTGATGTCGAAGCGCTCGACCGCGGTCTCGACGACCACCTGTGCCGCGGCGTGGTCGGCGAGCCGACCCGACGTCATGATGCGTCCAAGCACCGCATCACGCTCGGCAGCGGGTAGCCTGCCGCGCCCCACGTGACGCTCCAGAACGGTGGCGATCGAGGCCAGGCTGCGCTCGAGCGCGTCGTCGTCGATGTCGCTCAGCACCACATGCAGACCGGCCATGGCAGCAACCTGCGCGATGCCGCTGCCCATCTGGCCTGCCCCGACGATGCCGAGAGTGTGGACCTCCACGGCGCCTCCTCCGATGACCTGTCACCTGGCCCGCAGGCCGCGCATACATCCACCTCTCCGGGAGACGGATGGTTCCAGGCGCGGCGCCGGATGCGGCGAACAGGGCGAGCGCGAGCTGTGCATCACGGGGATCTCGGCGGTGCGCGTCAGCGGGCAACTTCCCGCCGGCACGACCGCGGACGATCAGAGCAGGGCGTCCAGCTTGGCCTGGATGCTCTTCTTGTCGGCGACGCCGATGATCCGGTCGGCAACCTTGCCCTCCTTGATGAAGAGCAGGGTCGGGATCGCCTGGATTCCGTACTTCACGGCAGTGTCTCGATTGGAGTCGACATCGAGCTTGGCCACGACCGCACGGCCTTCGTACTCACCGGCGAGCTCCTCGACGACCGGTGCGACGTTCCGGCATGGGCCGCACCAGACCGCCCAGAAGTCCACAAGGGCGGGAGTTTTTGCCTGCAGAACGGTGGTCTCGAAGTCCGCATCCGAGACCGCGATAGCCTTGCCAGCCATGTGAGATGCCTCCGTCGTCACGAATCGGCACCGGGGCCCCGGTGCCGGCCTATGGTACTACACTGCAGCGGGAGAGGTTGCCATGGTCTATGCCCCGCCGTACCTGAACTTCCTCGGCTATGAGTCACCCGTGGCGCCGGAGCAGGCGCGGGTGCGGGTGCTGCCGATCCCCTACGACCTGACCACCTCCTACCAGCCCGGAGCCCGACGCGGACCGATCGCCGCGCTCGAGGCCTCCACCCATATGGAGTGGTACGACGAGGAGCTCGAGGCTGAAACCGGCGCAGCAGTCGCCATCGCCACGCTACCCCCGATCGAGACCGAGACCAGCGGACCGGCCGCGATGATGTCCCGCATCGCCGCCGCGGCACGCAAGTGGGTCGACCGCGAGCGGCTTTTGATCGCCATCGGTGGCGAGCACTCGCTGACCGCGCCCTTGGTCGCCGCCCACCGCGAGCTGTGGCCCGACCTCACCGTGCTTCAGATCGACGCCCATGCGGACCTGCGCGAGTCCTTCGAGGGCAGCCCACACAACCACGCCTGCGTGATGCGACGGATGCTCGACAGCGGCGTCCGGATCGTGCAGGTCGGTATCCGCTCGCTGACCCGCGAGGAGCATGAGCTGATCCGCGCCGACGATCGGCTGACCACCGTGTTCGCCCGCGACATTGACGGCCGGCCGGCCCGGGAGTGGGCCGACAAGATCATCGCGGCCCTCGGCGAGTACGTCTACCTGACCGTCGATGTGGACGGCTTCGATCCCTCGATCATGCCCGGTACCGGTACCCCCGAACCTGGCGGCCTGACCTGGCGCCAGGTCGTCGACCTGCTGGCAGCCGTCGCCGCGCGGCGTCGCTTGGTCGGGGCCGACGTGGTCGAGCTGGCGCCGATCCCCGGGCTGGTCGGCGGCGACTTCCTGGTCGCACGGCTCGCCTACCGGATCATGGGTCTGGTCGCCCGCCAACGCAGCTGGATCTAGGGCATGGGTGACGACCTTCGATTCTCGACCCGGAGCGGTCGGACGAGGGTCGTGGTCGCAGTCGCCCTGCTCGTGCTCATCGCCACAGGATGGAGACTCTGGCTCCTGCGCGGAGTCGCTCCGGCGCTGTTCTGGGACAGTGCCTCGTACCTGGAGTATGCCGCAAGCTGGCTGAACGACCCCAGCTACTTCCTGAGACCACATTTCCGCCCGTTTGGTTACCCGCTGCTGATCCTCCTGGCCAGCGGGTTCGACCTCGCCCGCCTCGAGCCGGTGGTCCTGGCGCAGCACGTTCTCGGAGTCGCCGCCCAGGTGCTGCTCTTCGCCGCCGTGCTCACGACCAGCCGCAGCGTCGTCCTGGCTTTCGCTGCGGGGTTGGCCAGCTGCCTCTTCGTCGATCTGCTCTTCATGGAGGTGGTGATCTACAGCGAGACGCTGGCGCTCGCCGTGACCACCCTGATCGCCCTCGTGCTGGTGATCGTCATTCTCCGGCCGCACGAAGACCTCCTGCTGGTCGGTCTCCTGGGAGCCGTCACGAGCTTCGCGGTCTTCGTTCGACCGGTGATGCTCTTCGCCCTGCCGCCAGTGGCGGCGGTGTTGGCGGTCGCGGCGTTTTTGCGCCTTCGAACGTGGCGCGCCGCGGCGGTCTACTGTCTCGTCTGCATCTCTCTGGTGGGCGGGTACGGTGTCACCCAGCGCAACGGGAGGTGGCGGTTCGAGGTGGTCTCGAGCTCCGGGTGCAACCTTCTCACGTGGGTCGGTTTCCCCTCCATCTACCTGCACCTTCCTCCGGAGATGGACCACATCCGCCGAGTCTACATTGAGCGGGCCGAGGAGCTCGGAAAGAGCATGAGCGAGGGGTCCTACATGAGCTCGGATCCCCTCAGGTGGGGCGAGATGCTGAAGCCCGTCATCGCTGCCGAGCGTGCGGCCGGGGTCGACGACCCGGGCTGGGGGCGGGCTGCCGCCCGGGTCACCGTACAGGCGGTACAGGCCCTCCCGCTGGAGTTCCTGCGGCTGTGGCGGGGCGTCGTCTCCGCCTATCTCGGCGAGTACTTCGTCCGCTACGGGCTGTGGCGAACCGAATCGACCCCGATCAGGGTCGACACCGCGCAGGTTTCGCCGTCACGGCTCCGGGTCGTGGGACGCATCGAGAAGTTCTGGAAGGGGGTCATCGGCTGGATGACGACCATGGGTCTGGTACTGCCGATCGTGCTCCTGGCCGTGTCCAGGGTGCCCCTCAGAGCCCGGCTCGCACTGCTCGGAGTCGCCACGTTGGCTGCGAGCGTTCTGCTCGCCAACACCCTGCTCGAGCCGACGCAGGGGCAAGCCAGGTACCGGATGCCGGTTGAGCTCGTCTATCTGATGCTGGCCATGGTGAGCGTCCACCTCCTCGGCTCGGCCATGGCTTCACGTCTTCGAACCCAGCACGGGCGTCCGGCGTCCAGCGACCCTTGACAGGGCGGCGCCTCGATTCTATATTTCGCGTAGAGACGAAATGATGACGACGCCCCTCGACCTGCTGACCCGAGTCCACAAGGCGCTGTCCCACCCGGTGCGGGTCAGGATCCTGACCCTACTGCGCAGCGGCGAGCTGTGCGTGTGCCAGATCAACGCCGTTGTCGGCCTCGCGCCGTCGACGGTCTCGGCCCACCTGCGCGAGCTTCGAACCGCCGGACTGGTCGCGGAGCGCAAGGCCGGCCGCTGGGTGAACTACCGGCTCGCGGGAGAGGGGCCCGGCAGCGATGCGCTCGCGGTGCTGTGGCCGGCGCTGGCCGGAGATCCCGTGCTCGACGACGACGCGAAGGTGCTGCGCCGGCTCGACAAGATACCGGTCGAGGCGTTGTGTCGACCGGAGTTCGATGCTGCCACGCTGCGCCTGGCCTGCTGCGGCGGCGTCATATCGAGTGAACAGAAGACGGAGGATCGCCATGCCTGATCAGGACGTGAAGCAGGCGGTAAGAGAGCACTATGCCGACATCGCCCGGCAGGGCGGGTCGTGCTGCGGTCCCACCACCGGTTGTTGCGGGAGCGCGACGTCGGCGACGATCAGCACGGCGATCGGCTACAGCGCGGTCGAGCTCTCCGCGGTGCCGGAGGGTGCAGACCTCGGCCTCGGCTGCGGCAACCCGCTCGCGTTCGCCGCGCTCGACCCGGGCGACGTGGTGGTCGACCTCGGCTCTGGCGCGGGCTTCGACTGCTTCCTCGCCGCCAAACGCGTTGGTCCTGGAGGCAGGGTGATTGGTGTCGACATGACCCACGAGATGCTCGAGCGCGCCCGCGACAACGCCGCCAGGGGAGGGGTCCAGAACGTCGAGTTCCGGCTCGGCGAGATCGAGAACCTCCCGGTCGCCGACGCCGCCGCCGACATGGTGATTTCGAACTGCGTCATCAACCTGTCGACCGACAAGCCGCGGGTGTTCCGGGAGGCGCTGCGGGTGCTCAAGCCGGGCGGACGCCTGATGGTGTCCGACCTCGTGCTCGCGCGGCCGCTGCCCTCGGGCGTGGCGCGCTCGGTCGCGGCCTATGCCGGCTGCATTGCCGGGGCGATGCTCAGGGATGACTACCTGGCGGCGATCTCCGAGGCCGGGTTCACCGAGGTCGAGGTGCTCGCCGAATCGCGCTACCCGATCGGCTCGTCCCACCCCGATGCGAGCGAGCGCGCGATCCTCGACGATCCAGGCATCACCCCCGGCGACCTGCGCGCCGCGGCCGAGGCGGTGGTCAGCGTCAAGGTCGCCGCCGTTCGACCGTAGCCTGCAGGTCTCGCCACCTCCCTGCTTCGGGCGCCCATCTGCCAGCCATTGCCGGCCCTTTCGCGACTCGGCGACTGCGACCCATGTCGCCCCATGGCTCGACACCTCGGTCGCAGACTCGAGGTGGAGGCAGGCCACGGCCCGCGGTGACCCGGACCACGGACCGTTGCTGGCGTCGAGCTGGAGTCGCGTCTACCCTGGGAGGGAGTCCTCGGGAGGTTGCCATGTCGATGCGGACCCTCGCTCTCGTCGCCGCACTCGCGGCCGTCTCGATGCCCGTATCCGCGCAGGAGGTCGTGTCCCGGGAGCTGGCGGGCGATCCGCTCGCGGGAGGGCCGTGTCGCTTCGTGCCCGCCTCCGGGCGGACGCTTGCCGACACCTACGGCCGCTACTGGGCGACCGGGCTCGACCTCACCAACCTCGGAAGCGGCGACGCCACCGTTCGGATCGCGCTGCTTGCCCGCGGCGAGGACAACACGACCGCTCCGGTCGCGGTGCTCGCCCCGATTCCAGCAGGTGCATCGGTCCACCTCGACGACGTCGTGCCGTTGGTTCTGGAGCGCGTGTGGCGGCCGTTCCTCGGCGGGATCTCGGTGTGCACCGGCGGCGAGCCGGTCCTGGCGGTGAGCCGGACCGCATGGCGCACCCCCAACGGCACCGTCGGCCAGTCGATGTCGGCCATGACGTTCGCCCGGGCCCTCCCCGCCGGCGCGACCGCTCATCTGCTCGGCCTGCGCGAAGACGCCCACTTTCGCACCCACGTCGGCGTCCTCAACCCCTCGCCCGGACCGGTGTCGGTCCGCCTGCGGTACTTCGACGACGCCGGTGCGCTCGTGATCACGCTGCTGCAGGACGTCCCCGCCCTGTCCCAGATCCAGATCAACCGGGCGTTGGCGCGTTTCGGGTTGAGCTCGGGCCGCATCGAGGTCGACTGCGAAGACGGCCCTGTCTTTCCCTACGCGACCCGGGTCGACAACTCCACCAACGACTCGGCCTTCATCGTTCCGCAGGAGGTCGCGAGCGGCAGCGACTGAACGACCGCGCGACCGGGCGCAGCCATCCAGGGTCGGGCGGCCGGCCGCGGGCGGCGGGATCGGGCAACGGCTCGGTCCCGCCGACGCCCGACGATCCGGCTCCGGACCCGTTTCCCGTCCCCTGCGACGCGCGCAGCGCGTCAGAGGAGCCCGCAGAGCAGAGGCCCCCGGCTGCATCTCAGGTGCACGACGCCGGTGACGGGCCTATGCCCTCGGAGCTCCGAGATCCTCGAGCACCACGCGGGCCACCTTCTCGCCGTAGACGATGGCATAGTTCTGACCGCGGTCCTCGGGGTAGATCTGAGCCATGGAGCACAGGTAGAGACCATCGACCGGGGTGCGCATCGCCGGCACCCGCTCCCGATACCCGCAGGTCACGACCGGCTGGGCATAGTCGGCTCGAAAGTGGTGGCTGGCGAGAATCCAGGATGGATCGAAGGCCGGGTTGACCCGCGCCAGGGCCGGCAGATAGCTTGCCAGCACCTCTGCCTTGGGCGCCCCGAAGAGCGGGTTGTCGATGAACAGGTAGTTGGAGATATAGAGGATCCGACGCCCGCCGTAGCGCTCGGCCGGGATGTAGTTGGTGTGCTCGATGAGCCCACCGAAGGGCATTTCCGGGTCGGCGATGTTGAGCCAGTAGTAGGGTGTCAGGGATCGGTCGAGCTCGAGCACGGTGCAGATCGCCGCGGTCGCGCGGAGCTCGCTCAGGCGGGCATAGTCGTCGACCGGGAGCAGGTGGCCGGCGATCTCGAGGTAGTCGGGGATCGAGGCCGCGACCACGACCCGATCGACGTCAGAGGTCCCTCTGCGGGTGATCAGCCGCAGGTGGCCGTCTTCACGCTCGATCCGGCGCACTGCGTCCGCGAGGTGGAGCTGCCCGCCGAGGCCCTCGATCCGCCGCTGCAGGACCTCCACCAGCCGGCCGAAGGAGCCCCGCATGTAGCCGAGCCGCTCGCCCAAGCCGGACTCGCTACGCGATCGTCCGCGCAGCGAGATCTTGCGCCAGAGCCACACCATCGCCACCCGCTCGGCGTCGTCGGCGAACTTCTGGTACAACAACGGTCCCCACACCGTTCGCCACGCCCGCTCTCCCTGCCACCGGCGCAGCCAGTCGGCAGCGGTCACGTCCTCGAACGGCTCCGGCCGCCGTGCCCGCTGCAGGTACAGCGTCGCGAGCGCGAAGCGCAGCTTGTCCACGAGCGGCAGTGGGCGGAAGCGCAGCAGCGACATCGGGGTGCCGAATTCCCACAGCCGATCCTCGGTCCAGATGCCCATCTTCGACGGCAGCCACTCAATCTCGTCTGCGAGACCGAGCTCGGCCGCGAAGCGCACGTAATCGGTGTCGGTGGTGAACAGGTGGTGGTAGAACGCCTCAAGGGGTTCTCCTCCGACCTCGAACGCGCGTGCGAGGCCGCCCGCGCCCGGGTAGCGCTCGAACAGGTGCACCCGATATCCTGCTTCGGCCAGTCGCAGCCCGGCCGTCATGCCTGCGAGCCCGGCTCCGACGATCGCGAGGGTCTCCGCCATGGGCGCACGCTACCCCACGCCCCCGGTGGCGTCAAAGTGGGCGGCCGTGTTCTATGCCGCCTACTTCGGCGTGCTCGGCGTCGTTCTCCCGTTCCTCGGCCCATACCTCGCCGCGCGCAGCGTCGGGGCGATCGGGATCGGTCTCGCGACGGCCGCCTTCTCCGCGCCGAAGCTCGTCTACGCCCCGCTCCTGGGCACCCTCGTCGACCGTGGACGATGGTTCCACGGCCTCCTCGCCGCCCATCTCGCGCTCTCACTCGGCGCGGCGTTGCTCCTCGCCCGGCTGCAGGTCCAGTGGACCTTCGTTCCGGCCCTCTTCTTGGTTGGCCTCGGCTTCGGCACCGTGTTGCCCCTGATCGAGGCCTCGGTTCTGGAGCGGCTGCCGCAAGGAGGCTACGGCCGGCTTCGCCTGTGGGGCTCGGCGGGCTTCGTGCTGGCGGCGAGTGCTTCCGGCTGGGTACTCGCCGGCGAACGTCTGCTCGCCTTTCCTGGTCTGCTCGCCGTCGTCCTGGCGGCAGTCGCGGTGGCCTGCTGGCCCTTCGACCGCGGCGCCGCACGACCCCAGCCGAGTGCAGGCCACGCTCGCCTGCCGGGCGCGCTGTGGGCGCTGCTCGGCCTGCTGACCCTGCACCAGGTCTCCCACGGCCCGTACTACGCCTTCTTCTCGCTGCGGGTGGCCGATGCCGGATACGCCCGTGAGGTGATCGGGGGACTGTGGTCGCTCGGCGTGCTCGCGGAGCTGGCAGCCTTCCGCTGGGGAGCGCAGCTCGAGCGCCGCCTCGGCCTCGAGCGCCTGCTCGGCGTCGCACTCGCGCTGACGCCGATCAGGTGGCTGCTGCTGGCCCTTCCGCCGAGCCTGCCGTTGCTCGCGGCGGCACAGCTCGGCCACGCCGCGAGCTTCGCGGCCGCGCACCTCGCCGGGGTCCAGCTCGTGCAGCGGGTCACCCCTGCGGGCGCCAGCCGCGCCACCCAGGCGCTGTACTCGGGGCTCGCGTTCGGGCTCGGCATCGTTGTCGGATCAGCCCTGGCCGGCCCGCTCTGGGCGACCCTTGGGGGGAGCGGGACCTACCTCGCCGCGGCGGCGTTCTCGGCCGCGATCGCGCTCGCCTGGCCGGCGATCGCACGTCGCCTCCGAAACACCTCTTGACCGGGTTGACAACGCCCTTTTTGCTATACTGAGCGCGTTCGCCACAAGCCGTTTCGGTGTCGTGGCATGCTCACGGTTGGCCGCGGGAAAAGGGAGGACGATCATTCGGAAGTATGCTTTTCGTGAGGATCCCGAAAAACCCCAGGTGCGCATCAATGAGCGCATTCGACTGTCCCCGGTCCGACTGATCGACGACGAGGGCAATCAGATGGGGGTCATCTCCGTGGACGAGGCGCTCAGCCTCGCCCGCTCGAAGGGCCTCGACCTTGTCGAGGTCTCGGCGAACACGCGTCCCATCGTGTGCAAGATCATGGACTACGGGCGGTTTCGCTTCGAGCAGGAGAAGAAGGCGCGCGAAGAGAAGCGCAAGCAGCACCAGATCGATATCAAGGAGGTCAAGTTCCGCCCGAACATCAACATCCATGACTTCGAGACCAAGGTGCGCCTGGCGCAGAAGTTTCTCGAGGAAGGCAAGCACGTCAAGATCACCATCATGTTCCGGATGCGTGAGATGCGCCGCCCCGAGAACGGATACGAGGTCCTTCGCCGGGTTCGCGCAGAGTTGGCCGAGGTGGCCAAGGTCGATCGCGAACCGACCAAGGAGCTGGAAGGTCGCGACCTCACCATGGTCCTCCGTCCCCAGAAAAAGTAGCCGCCGGGCATCCGCCCGAAGGGCGCCCGCGGTCGTCTCGGCCGCGGACTGCGGGGCATTGCTCGGTCGCCGAGGACCCCATCGAGATTCTGGGGCGGTCGTGCGACATGGCTCAAGAGGTTTCGGGGGTGTCATCGTCGAGCTCGCCGCGGGCCCCGAGAAAGCGGCGAGCCGCCGCCAGGTTGCGCCGCATCTCCGGCCACCGGATGCGGTTCAGCGCGCTGC
>CAZQYU010000034.1:0-19197 GCA_964597585.1 uncultured Thermoanaerobaculia bacterium | reverse complement strand
CGTTGCGGGGCGAGGCCGTGGCGGGCCGTGGGGTACCACTCGTGGCGGGCGCCGCTTCTGACGTCAGGGTCGGGTACGACGCGGCTGACGGGGTCGAAGGGGAGTCGCATCCCTCGACGCTGCCCCTCGGCTGAGGTCCGGCTCAGCGGCCGCCGGCGCTCCTCAGCGGCCGGTCCGCACCACCAGGGTTCCGGCCTTCTGATGGGCGGCACATTTCCGAGCGGAGGAGTGTCAGAGCCGATCGTCGTCCGTGGTCTCGCGCGGCGCGAGCGGCATCGGATGGCGACCGCACGAGGGCTCCCATCCGCATCAGCATCCGTCATCGCGCAGCAGGACGTCGGTGCGTGATTACTGTGTGATACGTTTGATACGTATCAAGAGTCCTCCAAGGCAGGCGCTCGCCAGGGAAGGAGGCGTCGTGAAGCGGATCAACCGTCGCGCATTGGTGGGACTGGTTGGGATCGGCGGCGCAACGTCCGTGGCTGCCGCGAGCGCCAAGGAGCGGCATCCCCTGTCGCCGGACTATGTCGGGGTCCTGGTGGACACCACGTTGTGCATCGGTTGTCGCAAGTGCGAGGAGGCATGCAACCGGCGCAACCACCTGCCGCGCACGCCCGAGTCGTTCGCGGATCGCGAGGTGCTGCGCAGCTTCCGGCGCCCGAGCGAGAACGCCTTCACGGTGGTCAACCAGTTCCCGGGCAGCCCGTCACCGGACCAGGCCGCGCTGCCCATGACATTCGCCAAGGTCCAGTGCATGCACTGCCTGATTCCGTCGTGCGTCTCGGCCTGCATCGTGGGCGCCCTCACCAAGGCGGCCGACGGTGCGGTGGTCTACGACCCGACCATCTGCATCGGCTGCCGCTACTGCATGGTGGCCTGTCCCTTCGAGGTCCTGGCCTACGAGTTCGACACCGCGCTCGCGCCCAAGGTCCGCAAGTGCCAGCTGTGCACCGGTACCACCGCCGCCGGCGGCGCCGATCCTGCCTGCGCCGCCGCCTGTCCCACCGAAGCCCTGGTGTTCGGCCGGCGCGCCGACCTGCTGGCGATCGCCCACCAGCGCCTCGAGCAGCGCCCCGACCGCTACCGCCAGCACGTCTACGGCGAGCACGAGGTCGGCGGCACCGGCTGGCTCTACCTGAGCGGCCGCCCGGTCGAGGAGATTGGCCTGCTGGAGCTGCCGGAGCGGGCGCCGGCGCTGCGCACCGAGGGCATCCAGCACGGCATCTTCAAGTACGGCATCGTGCCGGTCGCGCTGTACGGCGCGCTCGCCGGGATCATGTGGCTCAACCACCGGCGCCAGGGCCAGGACGAGGAGGCCGCGCCCGATGAGTCGGTGACCCCGCCAACCGAGCCGGCAGCGAATGGGGACCGGCGATGAGCCACAACCATCGCCCCCATCGCGTCACCAAGCCGCTCTTCACCTTCGGCACCCTGACCCTGCTGCTCCTGATGGGGATCGGCTTCTCGTTCGGAGTCACTCGGCTGTTCCTCGGGCTGGGCTCAGTGACCAACCTCGACAACCACAGCCCGTGGGGCATCTGGATCGCCTTCGACGTGGCCTGCGGCGTCGCCCTCGCAGCCGGCGGCTTCTTCACCGCCGCCCTGGTGGAGATCTTCGGCCGCCGGAAGTACCGACCACTGATGCGACCGGCGCTGCTGACGGCCTTCCTCGGCTACCTGTGGGTCGCGATCGCGCTGCTGTTCGACCTCGGCCGCTACTGGAACGCGTGGCGGCCGCTGTTCAACTGGCAGGGCAACTCGGTGCTGTTCGAGGTGGCGATGTGCGTCACCTTCTACCTGGTGATCCTGACCGTCGAGATGAGCCCGGCGATCCTGGAGGGCCTCGAGGAGCACATCCGCGACGACACCTGGGGTGGGAGACTGCTGCGCCGGTTCGAGCGGCCGGTCGCAGTGCTGCACTCGTGGGTGATCATCGCCCTGCCGATCTTCGTCATCGCCGGGGTGGTCCTGTCGTGCATGCACCAGTCCTCCCTCGGCACCCTGATGATGATCGCCCCTACCAAGACGAGCGCGCTCTGGAACACGCCCATTCTGCCGCTGCTGTTCCTCCTGTCGGCCTTCATGGTCGGCTTCCCGATGGTGATCCTGGAGTCCATCTACGCCAACATCAGCTTTGGCCGCAAGGCGGAGATGGAGCTGCTGACGCCCCTGGCGCGGATCATTCCGTGGTTCATCGGCGTCTACGGGGTGGTGAAGATCGGCGATCTGGTGGTACGCCACAACCAGATCGATTTCTTGCAGAACCCGACCGCCACGATTGCCCTCGCGGTCGAGATCCTGGTCGGAGTCGTCGCCCCCTTCGCCCTCTTGCTCAACAAGGCGGTGCGGCGCTCGATGGGCTGGCTGTTCTTCGCGGTGGTGCTCGTCATCTTCGGGGTGATCCTCAACCGCATCAACGTGTTCCTCGTCGGCTACACGCCGCCGTACGCCGTCAAGGCGTACTTCCCCTCGGTCGGCGAGATTGCCATGACCGTCGCCATCGTCTCCAGCATCATGTTCTGCTACCGGCTGCTGGTGACCTTCTTCCCGATCCTCCCGGGCTACGTCCCGATGACCTCGGAGCAGCTGGCGAAACTGCGCGACCAACGGGCGCGCTCGGTGTCCCCCCGCCTGACCTGGGTGATCCGGGGATCGGCCGTCGCGGTGCTGTTCGGCTTCGTCCTGACCTACTTCCTGGTGCACCGGTCGGCGGTCGAGGCCACGCAGCGCACCGTGGCCGAGGTGCAGCGCGTCGTCGCGGCCAAACCCGTTCACGTCGAGGCGCCGGCCGGCAAGCTGCCGCTGCGGCCGGAGCGCTACCGGCGGCGCTACCTGCTCTCCAGCCCGCTGCTGAACGCCGCCTCGGACGACTACGAGCCGGTCGCCTTCGCTCACCGCATCCACGACGAGCTGACCGGGGGCGACTGCGGCGTCTGCCACCACCGCTACTCGTGGGACGAGGACGACCGGGTCGGCGAGGACATCGCCGAGCTCCACGCATCCTTCGACGTGGCCCTCGGAGGCCCCTGTGCCGCCTGTCACGACGACATGGCGGACAACCCGCCGCAGGCGTGTGGTCGCTGCCACGGCCTGCCCAACGAGGCCGACGCCCCGGCGCGGCTCGGGCTCAAGGGCGCCTACCATCGCCAGTGCATCAACTGCCACGAACAGCACATGCAGCCCGCGCCGGCGCCCACCGAGTGCAACTCCTGCCACCATCCGTGGACCCCGGACCACGCGCTGCTGGTCAAGCTGCGCCCGCAGCCAACCCCGCAGGACACGACGCGCGCCTGCCTGGCATGCCACGGCCAGGTCGGCGACGACCTGCTGGCGACCGCGCACTGGAACTGGCGCGGTCAGTCACCGACCCTGGTCGGCCACCAGCACCGCAACGACGTCAGCTTGCAGCTCGTGGTGAACAACTACTGCTTCGCCATCGGCTCTGAGCCGCACGCCTGCGCCACCTGCCACATCGGCTACGGCTGGGTCGACGAGGACTTCGACTTCACCGATCCGTCCAACATCGACTGCCTGGTGTGCCACGACACCACCGGCAGCTACCGCAAGGACCCGCTGCAGGCAGGCATGCCGCGCCCGGGTCTGGACCTGGCCACCGTCGCCAGCAAGGTCGGACGGCCGTCACGAGCGGCCTGCGGCTCGTGCCACTTCTACAGCGGGGGCGCGCCCAACGCCAAGCACGGCGACCTCGAGCCCGCTCTCGCCGCACCCTCCCCCGAGCTCGACCAGCACATGGGCCGGCGCGACATGCGCTGCCAGGACTGCCACACCACCACGCGCCACCGCATCGCCGGTATGTCCATGACCGCGCCGGCACTCGAGGGGCGCGTGCAGTGCGAGCAGTGCCACGGCGCCACCCCGCACGGCGTCGTTGGCATGCTGGGCCAGCACCTCGACGACCATGTCCGCACCATTGCCTGCGAGACCTGCCACATCCCGGCCTTCGCGCGCACCTCACCGACCCTGCTGCGACACGACTTCTCGGTCGCGGGCCAGGACCGGCCGGAGGAGCTGGACCGCTACGGCATGCCGACCTATGACCGGCGCTTCGGAACGCTGACCTGGGGCATGAACCAGGTGCCGGTGTACCTGTGGTACGACGGCACCCGCCACGCCACCCTGGTCGGGGAAAAGGTCGATCCTGCGCGCGGCGTGGTGCTCAACGCCCCCTCCGGCGACAAGCGCAACCCGGCGGCGCGGATCTTCCCCTTCAAGGCCCACACTGCCGTTCAGCCTTACGACGCCGAGTCGCGGGTGCTCGCCATCCCCAAGCTGTCGGCTGACCAGTGGGCGAACTTCAGCTGGGAGCGGGCGATCAGCGACGGCATGAAGGCAGCAGGCCTCGAGTACTCGGGTCGCTTCGCGTGGGTGGAGACGACGCTGTACACAGGCATCCACCACGGCGTGGCCCCGGCCACCATGGCCCTCGGCTGCACCGACTGTCACAGCGCCGAGGCCGCCAACTGCGTCCGCTGTCATAGCGGCGCGGCGGGGATGGACCGCCCCGAGCACACCCGCAAGGTGTACCCCTCGGTCGATCACCACCTCGACTTCAAGGCCCTCGGCTACCCGGACGACCCGGCTCGCGTCGGCGGCCGCTTCTTCGTCAGCCTCGGACGGGGGACGCCGCCGAGCTAATGGTGGCCGCGCGCTGGATCGCCTCGACAGGGCGATCGCGGAGAGAGCCATGAGGCAAACGGGCGGCAAGATCGGAGGTGCGGGACCGGCACCTTTCCTCGCCGGGGACCGTCCCGATCGGCCGGTGATCACACCACCGGTTCATTGGGTGCTCGGCGCCTTTCACCTTTCGGACGCCCGCACTACACCTGCTGGCTCTCGGGCAGACGCAGGCGTCAGGCGGCGGCCGCCTCCAGGGCGCGCCGGACGATGCGCCGGCGGCCAACCTCGTCGTTCCACTGCGCGCGGCTGCCTGGGCTGAGTTGGCTGAGCGGGTCGACGTAGAGGAAGCGACCGCCCGGCTTCACGCTGGGGGCCGTGTAGACCGAGATGCCGGTGTCGGTGTCGTAGTGCTCGAAGGAGTGGATGTCGCGCTTGCCGCCTCCGCCCGGGGCGTCCACCACCACGGTCGGCGTATTGAAGCCGGCGGTGACGCCGCGCACGGCCTTCTCGAGCCGGATGCCGGTGGCCAGCGTGGTCCGCAGCTCCTCGACCCCCGCGACCAGGTCGTGCATGTAGATGTAGTAGGGCTGGACGTTGATCCATGCGAGCCGCTTCACCAGCAGGATCAGGTCGTCCTCGGTGTCGTTGACGCCGCGCTGGAGGACGGACTGGTTACGGACCGTGATGCTGCGCTCGAACAGCCGGTCCACAGCCCGCCGGGAGTGCTCGGTGATCTCCCGCGGGTGGTTGAAGTGGGTGTGCACCGCCACCTGTTTGCCGCGTTTCCGGCCGTAGTCGGTCACCTCGGTCAGGGCCTCCACCCATGGCTCGTCGGTGAGGAGCTTCTGGGGCAGGATGGCAACCCCCTTGGTGGCGTAGCGAATCCGGCGCAGGTGAGGGATGCCCAGTAGCCGCAGGCCCAGCTCCCGGATCCAGCGCGCACCCAGGTTGGCGACGTCGCCGCCCGAGATCACCACGTCCTCGAGCTCGGGACTGGCCTCGATGTAGGCGAAGGCCTCCTCCCACCGCTTCGGGTTGGGGCGCAGCGCGACCTTGTCCACGTTCTCGGTGTCGAGGCCGACGGCGTAGGAGCGGGTGCAGAAGCGGCAGTAGACGGGGCAGGTGTCCAGGGCCAGGAAGAGGGCCTTGTCCGGGTAGCGGTGGGTGAGACCGGGGACCGGCGAGTCGGCCTGCTCGGCCAGCGAGTCGAGGGTGAGGCAAGGATGGTCGGGCTCCGCGGTCGTGGCGAGGGGCAGGAACTGCCTCCGGATCGGGTCGGACTCGGCCTCGCTCCAGTCGATCAGGCTCATGAGATATGGGGTGATCCGGACCGACATCGGCGCGCGCCGGATGCCGGCCTCGACGTCGTGGAGGAAGTCGGGCTCGACCAGGCCGCCGACGACCTCGCGGAGGTCGGCGAGCGACTTGACCGTCTGGCGGGTCTGCCAGCGGTGGTCGAGGAAGGTGGCCTCGTCGACGTCCGCGTAGGCTGGGATGGCGCGCCACCACTCGCCGTCGCGCAACTCACGGTGGTCCGTCGAGCGGTCCTCGGGAATGCCGGTGTGCTCGTCAACGGCCGCGCGGGCGGCCGAGCTGGTCAGGGACATGGTTGGCTCCTCAAAGGTTGTTGGTTCGGAGAGTCAACGGGCGAGGTTCCTTTGAACACGAAAGATCTTAACACGAATGAGACGCGAGATCAAGATAGCTTCGCCGCGGGCGGCGGAGCCGCCTGTGAGGCGTGAAGAGGGAGGAGCAAGGGATTCATCCCAAACAGGTTGGGACGTTCCGGGCCCTGTCACGCTTCACTCCTGACTCCTCGCTCCTCACCGGCCGCAGAGCGGCTTGGCGTCGCGCGTCTCAGGAATCCCGGGATGGGACGACGGCGATGGCCCCACGGAGACCCGTTCGGCGAGTTGTCGGGTGAAGGGGACGGCCCGGCGTGGGTCGGACCCGGCACGAGTGACGATCTCGACCACCAGTGGAGGATGTCCGATGTCCGACTCGACCCGATTCGACGTCTGCGAACCGACCGAGATCACGTCTCCCGCCCAGAGGGTGGCGAGGCGCGCGGGACGCGCGCTCGCCGTGGCGACCCTGCTGCTCAGCGGGGTGCTGGCCGCGGCACCTGCGTCCGCGCAGTACGTGCGGGTGCGCTCTGTCAAGGTGAGCAAAGCCCACGCGGAGCTCCTGAAGAGGTCGCGGTGGGCGCGCAGGTACGTGGTGGTGACCGGCCTGACGATGACCGCGCAGCGCGGGCTGTCCCTGCTGCAGAACAAGCGCACCGGGACCGTGCACGTGGTGCCTCCCTCGATGAGCCGGCCGCCACGGACGATGTCCGAGAGCATCATCGTGCCGCCGAACGGACCGAACGACCAGACGGTGGCGTACCACTGCGGGTGCTCCGAGCAGGATGCCGACCCGAACGACGACAGCTGCGGCTTTCTCGACGACGACGACTACACCTCAGCCTGCGTGTGGGAAGGCGACGGCGAGTCCCGCTGCAGCTGCATGCCCATGGTGCTGATCTGGGGCAACGGCGAGGAGCACATCCTCACCTATGCGGGGGATCCCGTCTGGTAACCGTCCTGGACGGCACCGGCAGGGCCTTCCGGCGAACTGCGGGCCCCGCCACGGTGGGCGTGTCCCGCCGCAGACCTGGACGCCCGCGGCGACTCGTGGAAGTGTTTCCGGGGAACACGTGTTGGCTTCCTCTGAACCATGGAAACGAGTCTGGTTCCCGATGAGATCACGAGCTGGCTTCAGGCTCGCGGCGTCGCCGACCCTCCCGCGGTCGGGACGCTCTTCGAGGCGCTCTACGCCGAGCTGAAGCGCCGCGCGCACGGCGCACTGCGACGCACCCCGGCCGGAGGGACCCTGGGCACCACGGGCCTGGTCAACGAGGCCTATCTACGCCTGTCCGAGGCCGGCGGGCTCGAGATTCGCAACCGGGGCCACTTCCTCGCCCTCGCCTCGAAGACGATGCGCTTCGTCCTGCTCGACACTGCTCGGGCGCGCACCCGGCAGCGGCGTGGCGGCGGAATGCAGCGTGTGACCCTCGACGAGGCGCAGGTGATGACCGAGGCGCATGCCGAGGAGCTGATCGCGCTCGACGGTGCGCTCAAGCGACTCGCCGAGCTCGAGCCCCGGCTCGGCGAGGCGGTCGAGCTCCACTACTTCGGCGGCCTGACGGTGGAGGAGATCGCGGAGGTGGCCGGCGTCTCGGCGCGGACGGTGAAGCGGGACCTGAGCAAGGCGCGCGCGTTCCTCGCCTACTCGCTCGGCGGAGCCGAGCCGGGCACTGACCAGTGAGCGGACGGCTGTCGAGGGATCGCTGGCGCCAGCTCTCTCCGTTGCTCGACGAGCTGCTCGAGCTCGAGGGACGCGAACGGGACCGCCGCCTCGAGCAGGTTGCGGACGGCGACGCGGATCTACTCGGGGACCTCGCGGCGCTGCTCGCCGCCCACGACGAACCTCCCGCGATCCTCGCCGACCCTCTCGACCTCGCCGACGGGGGCGCGCGCGAAGCGCCCGGTCCGGAGGTGAAGGACCACCGCATCGGCACCTCGGTGGCCGGCTATCGGCTGGTCCGCCGCCTGGGCCAGGGAGGAATGGCCACGGTCTACCTCGGCGAGCGCGAGGACGGCGATTTCGAGCACCGCGTTGCCGTCAAGCTGGTCCGATCGGACGCTGCGGGCGGCGCCGTGCTGCGAAGGTTCCAGGACGAGCAACGCATCCTCGCCGGGCTGTCGCACCCCAACGTCGCGCGGCTGTACGGCGGCGGAGCGACCGACGACAGGCAGCCGTACATCCTGATGGAGCTGGTGGACGGGGAGCCGATCACCGACTACTGCGACCGCCGGCGGCTCGGCGTGGAGGACAGACTGGAGCTCTTCGCCGCGGCCTGCACCGCCGTGGAGTACGCCCACAGCAACCTCGTCGTCCACCGCGACCTGAAGCCGTCGAACGTCATGGTGGCGGCCGGCGGGAGGGTCAAGCTGCTCGACTTCGGGATCGCGAAGCTGGTCGAGGAGGACAGCGGTGGACCGCTCGCGATGGGTACGCTGACCTCCGCCTACGGCCACCCGATGACCCCGGATTTCGCGGCGCCCGAGCAGTTTGCCGGAGGTCCGATTACCACTGCGACCGATGTCTACTCCCTGGGCGTGATCCTCTACGAGCTGCTCACCGGGCGGCGCCCCCTCCGAACCGGTTCTCGACTCCCGCACGAGCTCGCGGCCGCGGTGCTCGGAAGCGACGCCGAGCGACCGTCGAGCGTCGTGCGCAGGGCTCAACGCGAGGTCGCGGGCGACCCGTCCGAGGGCGTGCCGTTGCCGCAGGCCGCAGCGGCCCGCGCGACCACGCCACAGCGGCTGGCGCACCGGTTGCGCGGCGACCTGGACACGGTGCTACTGACCGCGTTGCGACGGGAGCCGGAGCGCCGCTACCCGTCGGCAGCCGCACTCCGCGAGGACCTCGAACGACACCGACGCCACCTGCCGATCCGCGCCCGCCGCGACTCGTGGACCTACCGGACCGGCCGTTTCGCGCGCCGGCACGCGGTGGCGATGGGGATCGCAACGATCGTGATCGCCTCGCTCGTGGGAGGTCTCGCCCTGAGCCTTTCGGGGCAGCGGGCCGCGCGTCGGGAGGCCGCCACCTCGGAGCGCGTCTCGCGCTTCCTGGTCGAGCTGTTCAAGACCACCGACCCGGCCTACGCTCCCTCGGCTTCGGGCACGCTGACGGCCGCCGACCTGCTCGACGAGGCCACCGAGCGGCTCGCGAGCGCACTCGACGAGGACCCGGTCATCCGGGCGCGGCTGCTGCAGACGATCGGGGAGTCCTACCAGGGCATCGGCATGTACGACCGAGCCGAGGAGCTGATGCGCGCGAGCGACGCGCTGTTCTCCCGGGTCCGCGGTGAGGACGACCCCGACACCCTGTCGGCGCGGATCGCCCGGGCCGGTCTCTACCGGGTGACGGGGCGACTCGACGAAGCGGAGGCGATGTACCGGGGGCTGACGGCGGCGGCCGACCGGGCGCGACTGCCGCCGGAGGTCGAGCTGACTCTGGCCAATGACTACGGCATCCTGCTGCGCGAGCAGGGCCGGCCGGAGGAGGCCGAGTCCCTCTACCGGCGCGCGCTCGCCATCCACCGCCGGCTCGGCACCGAGCGAAGTCAGGAGGCGGCCCGCACCCTCAACAACCTCGCCATGGCGGTGCGTCAGCAGAAACGGCTCGACGAGGCCGAGGCACTGCTCGAGCGGGCGCTCGAGATTCAGCGGGAGACGGTCGGCGAGCCCCACGTCGACGTCGCGACCACCCTCAACAACCTCGCCGCGGTGGTTCGCCGCCGGGGAGACCTGGAGCGCGCGGAGGCCCTGTACCGCGAGGCCCTCACGCAGAGGATCGCGGTGCTTGGCGACAGCCATCCGGCAGTCGCCCAGAGCCTCAACAACGTCGGTTTCGTTCTCTACCAGCGGGGCCAGGTCGACGCCGCCCTGGAGCGGTTCAGGGAGGCGTACGAGATCTGGAGGCGCGCGTACGAGGGGGACCACCCCCAGCTCGCGACCGCGCTGTCGAATCTCGGCTCCATCTGCCGCCGTCAGGAGCGCTGGGACGAGGCCGTGGCCTACCTCCGCCGGGCGGAGGAGATGTTCGAGCGGATCCACGGCCCGGACCATGTCGCCGTCGCGTCGGCCCTGCTCCGCTGGGGCGGGACCCTGGTCGAGGCAGACCGGCCCGTCGAGGCGGAGCCGGTGCTCGAGCGAGCGCTCGCGATCCGCCGCGCCCGATTCGGCGACGGGCACGAGGACACCGTCGAGGCCGCGCTGACCGCGGCCGGTGCGTACCGGGCGGCCGGACGCCCGCGCCGGGCCGTCGCGATCTTGACGCCCGTCGCGGCGGCAACCGCCGACGATGAGGTGTTGCACGCCGAGGTCGAGTCGGCACTTGCGGAGCTCGGAAACCTGTAAGGCGAAGGTTCCCGAGTGCGCTTCTCCCCGGTCGTCCGCCCCCCGAGCCCGCAACCCTGATCTTGTGGTGACGGCAGGTGCCACGACACGAGGTGACGATCACACCTCGGACTGGGCTCGGGAAGGCAGCTTGGCGATGCGTGCCGCGCCGCGCGCTCGAGGGTGCCCCGCCCCGACCGTCGTCCGAGACCGACGGCGGCTCCCTCGGCGGACCCTCCGCACGCGTCGCCCGTTCCGAAGCCGGTGATGGCCCCTTCCCGCGTGATCCGGCGAGTGCCGGGGTAGGGAGTCTGAGAGCGATCGCGAATCACCGACCGGCGGCGGGACGAGCGCACGACACGCTGCCCCGAACCGCCGCACCAACCGAAGAAAGCGAGGCAACGCCATGCGAACCCTTGAACACACCCGGAATGCCTATCGTCCCAGGCGCGTGACCCGGATCGCGGCCGTCGGGATGCTGATCGTGGGGGGGCTTCTGCTGTCGAGCGCGGCGCACGCCCAGCAGCCGAGGAAGGTCAGGAGCCTCAAGCTGAAGGAGAAATCGGTGAGCAGGCTCCAGGCGAGCCAGGAGTGGAGGAAGGTGCTGAAGACCTCGGGAGACACCATCAGGCCGCAGAAGGGCTTCAAGATGGTGCGGGCCGGCAACATCATCTTCATCACCAACGAGAGCGCGCGCGTGCCGGACTATCAGACCATGAAGCAAGGCGTGTCGAGCAACGCGATCCGCCGCGGCGGGGATCAGTGCATTGTCCTGAAGCAGATCTGCGCCTGCGCGAGCACCCTGATCGACAACATGTACGGCGGCAACGCCGACGACGACTGCCACTTCGAAGGCACGGCCAGCGAGAACACCTGCCGGGGCGCCACCGCCTGCTGCGCCTACTTTGACTCGGAGGAGCCTGTCGAGTGTCCCGAGGGGTAAGACGGCGCACGGCGGCTGCGCCGCCGGGGAGACGCGAGAGGTGAGACGCGAGACGTGAGAAGCAGAAGGCGAGACGTCGAACGGCCGCGCCGACCCGCTGTGGTGTGGCCGTCTCGGCTGCCCTTGGGCAGAGAGCTCGGCTCGGCGCATCTTGCCAAGCGGGCGCTTCGCGCCCGGTGCAGGCGGGGACGCCCGCACCACAAGTAGGCACTGCTGCGACCTTCTGCGTTGTACGTCTTACATCTCCCGCCTCGCGTCTCGCGCGTCCCGCTACTGCAACCGGAACGGGATCCGGATCGGGACCCAGAACCGGACCTTCACGCCGGCCTTGGTCGCGGGCCGGAACCGCCACTCGCGGACGGCGTCTTCGGCCGCCTTCTCGAAACCGGCGCCTTGCCGGGTCACCTGCAGGATCTCGACCTTTTCGACGCTGCCGTCGGGCCCGACCAGGACGCGCAGGTTGACCTCGCCACTGAGCTGCATGCGGCGGGCCACCGGAGGGTAGGTCGGGGCGATCTGCTTGATGACCACCGGCGGCTTCACCTGAGGACCTGCGGTCACGATCTCTCCTTCGCGTACCGCGGGTGCCGGGGTCGGCGGAGCCGGGGTGGCGGTGGCGACCGGCACCAAGGTCGGCTGCGACGTGGGCTCGGGCGGAAGCGCGGCCGCGACGGCGGGGGACGGTACAGCGGTGGGCTCCACACGCCGTTTGGCCTCCTCGAGAGCCTTCTGTCGCTCCTGCTCGAGCGCCTTCTCCTGGTCCTGCTTGGCCTTTTCCGCGGCGGCGATCTGCCGCTTGATCTGCTCCTGCTGCTGCCGTGAGCTCGCGTTGGCACTGCCGCCTGTCTCCATCGACTTGAGGCGCTTGTTGAGGCGGTCGATCTCGGCCTGACGATCGGTCAGCTCCTTGCGGATTTCCTTCTCGCGCTCCGCCAGCATCTGGGCCACCTGCTGCTCGACGATGGCCTGGACCTGGGCCTGTTGTGCCTGGCGCTGAGCGACGAGCTGCTCCGCTGTCGGCGTCGGCGCGGGGGGCGGTGGGGTCGGGCCGCGTCCGAACATCAGCCAGCCGCCGAGGGCCGCGGCCACGACCACCGCCGCGGCAAGGCCGATCCACAGCCCCTTGCTCGTGCCGCCCGTCGGCGGGGGCACGTCGACCACTTCTTCCACCTTCGGCTCGGGCCGCACGTAGGGAGCGACGTCGAGCTCCGCCTCGGCCGTGCGCTCGTTCTCCTCGGCCTCGATCTCGGAGCGGAACAGGCGATCCATGAAGAGCGCGAGGTTGAATGTGGTCGGGCTGTAGGGGCCGCCGTACAAGAGCTTGTCCAGCTCCTGTTTGAAGTCTGCGGCCGAGCTGAAGCGGTCCTCGGGTCGATCGGCAAGCGCCCGCGTCAGCACCGCCATGATGTCCTTCGGAACGGGTTCCTCGTCGAACTCGAGCCGCGCCCCGCTGACGCTCTCACGCCGCTGCTCCGGTTCTGCCGGCAGAGCCTTGCTGGTCAGAAGGTGGAACAGGATCGCACCCAGCGAGTAGACGTCGCCACGGCTGCTCGGCGTGCGCGATGTCAGGACCTCGGGAGCCAGGTAGGGGGCGCAAGCGGTGAAGGCGGCTGCGTTTTCGAGAACGCCCAGGAGGCTTCCGCCGGCCACGAAGCCGGAGACCAGCCCTTCGCCGTCGTTGGTGATGATGATGGTCCCAGGGTGGAGGAAGCCGTGGACGAGCGAGGCGCCGCGCATGTCGACGGCGAGTGCCGCGGACAGCGCCAGCGACAGCTTCTCCATGATGAGAAGGGCGTTGTCCACCGGAACCGGGAAACCCTCTTCCCGGACCTTGCGGAAGACGGCGGTCAGCGGCTGGCCGGGAGCGTAGTCCCAGGCGTTGCCCGCGACCCCGTCATGGCTCGAGAAACGCGAGTGCGCGGCAACGTTGGCCGCTTGCAGGACCTCGCCGACGCGGTTCGCGTCTGCGAGACGAGCGCCGAGATCGCCCCGCGGGACTGCGGCGCCGTCGAAGACGCGCAGCCACACCGTCCTCCCGAGGGATCCCTTGACGAGCTCTCCGGCGCGGTACAGGTGCCCGAGCTCGTCCGCGAGGACCTTCTTGAAGAGGATGTACGGGCCAAATGTGGGGTAGGTCGCAGCCATGGTTCCCTCCTCGAATCGCGTTGCCAGTGGCCCCGACAACGGTCAGGGATGGGAGGTTTGTCTTCAACGGTCCACCTGGGTTCGCCTGTGGACGAGCATACACCGTTCCGGAGCGGGCTGTTCGGCCGCTGCAGTCGAGCCGCCCGCGCAACGCCTTCGTACCCTCACGGCGTGGATTCGATACGGCTGAATGTGGTGAGGCGTGAGGAGAGAATCGTGGGGAGCCCATCGCAGGGACAGCGGGTCTCACCCTGGGTCGGCGCGGCCTGTGCCGAGGGTGGCGCGCCTTGCCCCCGGGTTGATGCCGGCGTGTGAGGTCAGGCCCCGGCGGTCCGGCGGGCCGTCCTGCGACGGGTATGATAATCTTGACCATTATGAGACATACAAAGTGGGTGAAAGCAGGAGCTGTCGTCCGTTCAACCCTGGCCCGTGGCACGGCCACGCTGGCCGCCGCGCTGCTCGTCCTCGGAGTCGCGGGGCTGACCGCCTGCGGTGGAGGTGGCGGAGAGAAGGCCGCCGCAACCCCGACCGCCGACGAGGCCACGCAGCAGGCCAAGGCGGCGGAGGCCGCACGCCAGCTCGAGGCTCGGCGCCAGCAGCTCGAGCAGGCCAAGGAAGCCGTCTCCAAGATCCGGACCGAGGCCGGCACCGTCCCGGTCAAGGACGAGGCGCTCGAAAAGCTCCTGGCCAGCCTCGGGCAGGCGACGTCCGCGGCCGGGTCCGAGCTCGAGGGAGACGGCGCCACCGCGGCCCTGGATCGGGTCTCGGCGCTCGAGAAGCAGGCGTCCGACCGTCTCGCCGAGCTCAAGGCGGAGGAGCAGGCGGCCCTCGCCGAGCTGCGTGCGCAGTACGAGGAGGTGGTCGCGAAGAGCAAGCCCCTCCCGCCCGGCGTGATCCGCGGCTTCGACGGCGAGCGGTACCTCGACTACATGCCGAAGGCGGTGGAGCGCGCTCAGGGCGAGCTCAAGACACAGGGCTTCTACGATGGGCCGGCCACTGGCACCTTGGACGAGGACACGCGGGTGGGCATCGCGCGGTTCCAGCAGCTCAACGGCCTGCTCGTGACCGGCATCCCGACCCCGTACACTCGCGCGAAGCTGTACGCGAAACCGTCCGAGTAGTCGGGGCGCCGCCCTCGGTCCTGTCGAAGTGCCTCAAGGGAGAGGACGGTGTAGGCGTGCGAGCGGGGCGGCCGTGATGTGAGCTTCTCAGTCAGTCGACGCCGTCAGTCTGAACCTCTGGGGACAGTCGGTGGTCTCCAGCCAGACGTCGAGCTCGGCCTGGTCGCCGTCACCTCACCGGTTCGATGAACACGGGATCGCCGGAGCGGTTGTCGGTGACGGAGGCGTAGGCCAGGAACGAGGCGTCCGGCGAGCCCGCCTCGACCTCGACCCAGTACGGACCGTCCTTCGCCGTCCCCGCGAAGACGTCGTCGAGCTGCTGGAAGCTCCCCGCCGGCACGTGCGCGGTGCGGGTCGGGACGTCCTGGAGGTCGCCGTCCACGGCGCCGAAGTGCAGCTCGACCTCCAGCGCCTCCTCCGACAGGTTGACGAGCCCGATGTTGGTCCGGAACAGCCGCTCCCCGCCGCGGACGGACTCGAGGCCGATCAGCCGTACCGGCTCGTCACCCTCGAGGAAGCCTGCTGCGCTCCGGCCCGGGATGAACTGCCCGTAGGTGCGGTCGCCCGGGTCGTTGAAGGTCCGGCTGGTGACCGCGACCGCCTGGCTGCCGCAGTCGACCGCCAGGGCGCCCTTGCCGGTGAGGCGGAACAGGGTGCCAATCACGTCCCGGATCCTGCGTGCGGTCCCGGCGAGAACGTCGATCGAATCCGACACCCGGGCTGTCTGGCCCGCCTCGGGGATCAGCTCGACCGTGCACGACGCGGCCGAGGGACCCGGGTTGTAGAGCTCGAGCTCGCTCGACCAGTTGGTGCCGTAGAGGCCGGGCGCGCTCACCGCAGCCGGCACGACCTGCGCCGCCGCGAAGTCTGACGGCGGCAGGACGAAGACGGCGTCGCCGGAGACGTTGTCGACCACCGAGGCGTAGGCGATGTAGCGGGCGTCGGCGTCAGCGGCGGAAACCACCACGAACGCATCCTCGACCGGGTCGCCGGTGAGCCAACTCAGCGGGTCGTTCTGCTGCAGGAAGCCGTAGGGGCCGAGGGAGACGGGCCACGTCCCGAGCGAAGAGCCATCCGCGCGGGAGGCGGCGGCCTGGAGCGTGAGCGGCTGGTCGGTGAGGTTGGCGAAGCCGAAGTTGGTGCGGAAGCGGGAGGTCCGCGCGAGCTGGATCAGGGTGGTGGGAGTCGTACCGGTGCGGGCGGCTGAGAGCGGCAGCGCCGGGACCATCTGGCCGTAGGTGCCCGAGGGGTCGTCGTTGAAGGTGCGGCTGACGGCGGCGATCGGCGCGGACGAGGTGATGACGAGGGCGCCAACCGCGGGGTCCTGCTCCATGGCGGTGCGCACCACGTCGCGCAGCTGCACGCCGCTGGACTGCGCGAGGCCGAGGGCGACCTCGAGCGGCTCGCTGCCGTCGGTCGCGGACGTCACGAGGTGGAGGCGGACGTCGTCGACGTCGCCGGAGGCGTCGGCCGCGAGGGTGAGGTCGGTCTTCCAGCGGGTGCCCTGGGCGCCCGGACTCGAGGCGGCGACCGGGACGATCAGGGTGCTCGAGGTCTCGAGGTCGGGGAGGGCGTCGGCGGCCGGCTCGCTCAGCACGACCACGTGCGTGGTCACGGTCGAGCTGCCGCTCTCGTTGGTGGCGGTGAGGGAGACCGGGTAGGAGCCGGGAGAGTCGAAGACCGCGACAGGAGGGGACAGGTATCGGTCTGGTTGGCTGCCCAGAGGCAACTGCCAGCTCGAATCGGTGGGGAACCCCGTCGAGGCGTCGACGAAGTCGATCTTGTCGGAGGATCTGGGCAGGGTCGGCGTCCACGCGAAGTCGGCGACCGGAAAGCTCGCGCGGCAGGCCGAGAGATCGAGGATGTCGACCCCGGCCTCACGATTCGCCAGGACGACCCGGGGCCGTTCCGGGGCGTCCCTGAACGCGGCGAATCGCCCCGACATGGGAGCATGGCTCGCGTAGCGGAGAGCTCTCGAGCTTCCGACATCCACTATGCCGACCACCGTCGCGCCCAACCTGCTCACGACCGCAGCGTCACCGCAGAGCGTCAGCTCGGTGAAGAACCCCGAGTCACGCGCTTCGACGCCTTGAGCCCCGGGCTTCCACGTCTGCTCCACAACGGCCTCACGACCGTCGGGCCAGTCGAGGCGGACCAGCGCTACCTTGTTGTCGGTGTCGCCACCGAGCCACACCGACCCGTTACGGAACACGGCACCCCGGACCTTGTCGTCCTCGTAGTCCAGCGCATCAGTGCGCCACGAAGCGATGACGTGGGGCGTGCTCGGATCGGAGATGTCGACCTGGCGGACCTCGCCTGCCTGGGCCATCCAGAGGACCGAGCCGCGAAGCGCAAGCAGCCAGGTCATCGGCTCGAACTCGACCGTGGCCTCGATCTCGGGCTCGGATGGCTCGGTCAGGTCGAAGACCGTGAGGGTACCAGCCATGTTCAGGAGGGCCAACCTGTTCCTGTCGTCGGCGAAGCCGTACAACGAGCCCACGGACGGGAGCGCCGCCACGACCGTCGGGCGATCCAGGTTTGAGACGTCCACCAGGAGGTTGCTGTCCATCGACCCGAACGACCGTGCCACCAAGAGGACCTTGTTGTCGAGGACCCTGACGAACGGGTAGTACGCGTCATCGTCCGGACTCGTCCGCAGGTCGCAAGCCCCACGCCGGGTCAACGTGCCGCGAGTCGATTCATCGAGCACGATCAGCTCGTCCCGCGCCACCACGAACACCGTATCTGCTTGGGCGGCAACTGCCGATGGAGAGTCGTGGAAGTCGACTTGATCGCCGAGGCGAGGTGCCGCGAACTCCGAGGCGTCGAGCGTGGACAGGAACCCGGTCCCCCAAGCCATGAGGGATTCACCGGCCATGGCCACGTTGAACATGGTGTACGCCTCGTGAGTCGCCGTGAAGCTCTCCCCGAACGAGACGGCTCCGGTCTGGGAAACGGTGACCGGGACGCACTGATCGTAGTGGGCACACGCGTAGATCCCCTCGTCCGAGGCGGTGTAGCTCTCCGCGGTGAAGGGCAGCGGGATCCAGTCTCCGAGTCGGGGCGCTTCGGGCTGCGACGAGTCGATCCGGAGAATGCCCTTGCTCGAGCTGACGATGACGGCGATGTCGCCGAATATGTCGATCCCGAGGAGATCGTACCGGCACGAGGCGCCGCAGTAGAAGGTTCCCGTGGTGCCGATCTCGGTCGGCGACGTCGGATCGGAGAGGTCCAGCACCGCGACGCGACCGGAGTACCCGACCGTGTCGGGGATGAAGGCGAACCCGAGCTTGGCGTCACCGCGCCGTTCGGTGACGAGAATCGCCGTCCTCGGCAGCCCGGTGCGGCGGATGGAGATCGGCCGCCCTGTGCCGTCCAGCTCGACAGCTCGAATCTCGTCGTATGTCTTCACGAGGACCGACCGACCCGTCACCGCCACAAGATCGTTCGTCCCACTGGAGGAAGTGCTGGTGCTGGAGGTGCTTCGGTAGTCGATCGCTCCCAGCAGGGCGGGGGCCGAAGGTTTGCTGATGTCGACCGTTGCCAAGCCGCCGCGCTGGAACGTGATGACGACGAGGTTGTCACGAATCGCAAGACGATCGACGGGAGAAGAGAGCTCGAGCTGTCCGAGGACGACGGGGAGAGCCCCTGCCTCGAGGCTGGCAACTTCGAGCATGCGGCCTCTGGTGAAGACCAGCCGCCCGGGAGCACCCGCAACCGCCCCGATGGACCCAAAGGGCCACCGCGCCTCCACCTTCGCGCAGCTCGGCTCGTCGAAGCCGGCGAACAGCAGCGGAGGAGCTGCACACATGCCCAGGGCGAGGACGGTGACGACCGAGGCAAGTCTCGTGTGCGGATTGTCCATTGGCTGCTCCATCGCGGAATGTCGTGGCCAGGTGCCAGTCTAACGCGGGAGCCTCGCGACGTCACGGCCGCTTGACGATCACCCCGCCCTTCATCACGAAGGGGACGGTCTCGATGACGGCGATGTCGCGGGTGGGGTCGCCGGGCACCGCGATGAGGTCTGCGAGCAGGCCCGAGGCGACCCGGCCGAAGCGGTCCTGTTGGCCGAGCACCTTCGCGTTGACCGCGGTGGCGGCGAGCAGCGCCTGGGTCGGCGTCATGCCGCCCTTTACCATCCACTCGAGCTCGCGGGAGTTCTCGCCGTGGGCGAAGACGCCGACGTCGCTCCCGTCGCCGATGGTGACGCCGTCGGCGAGCGCGAGCGAGAAGGCGTGGAGCGCGCGCTGCAGGTCCGCCGGGTACGGCGTCATGCCGCGGGTGTAGCCCTGGAAGTACTCGCAGTAGGCCTCCTGGGCGGCGAGGGTGGGGAAGAACGCGACGCCGTGCTCGGCCATCAGCTTGAAGACCTCGTCGGTGCCGCCGTAGCCGTGCTCGA
>CAZQYU010000033.1:0-19829 GCA_964597585.1 uncultured Thermoanaerobaculia bacterium | reverse complement strand
GGATGTCGCCGCGGAGCGTGATCTCGCCGGTCATCGCGAGGTCGTGGCGGACCGGCCGACGGGCCGCAGCGGAAACGATCGCAGTGAGCAGCGTGACCCCGGCCGACGGGCCGTCCTTGGGCACAGCCCCCGCTGGTACGTGCACATGGAGGGTGTGCTCGTCGAACCACGCCGGCTCCAGCCCCCACTCCTCGGCATGGGCGCGGGCGAAGGTGAGGGCTGCGGCCGCCGACTCCTTCATGACGTCGCCGAGCGAGCCGGTGAGCTTGAGGTCGGCCTTGCCGGGAAGCGCCTGCGCCTCGACGTACAGCACGTCGCCGCCGACCGGGGTGTAGGCGAGGCCGGTGACGACGCCGACCCGGTTCTCCTTGAGCCGGAGCTCGGGCAGGAAGCGGCGCGAGCCGAGCATCCGCTCTACCGTCGCGGGCGTGATCCGGCGCGGACGGCTCCGTCCCTCGGCCACGTCGACCGCCACCTTGCGGCACACCGAGGAGATCTCGCGTTCGAGGTTGCGCAGGCCGGCCTCCCGTGTGTAGCCGTCGATCAGGAGCTTGAGCGCCGCGTCCGAGAGCTCGATCTGAGACGGCTCGAGGCCGTTCGCCTCCACCTGGCGAGGGATCAGGTGGCGGCGGGCGATGACGACCTTCTCCTCCTCGGTGTAGCCGGACAGCTCGATCACCTCCATGCGGTCGAGGAACGCCGGCTGAATGGTGTCGGTGACGTTGGCCGTCGCGATGAAGAGCACCCGTGACAAGTCGTAGGCGACGCCGAGGTAGTGGTCGCGAAACGTGTGGTTCTGCTCCGGATCGAGGACCTCGAGCAGGGCCGAGGACGGGTCGCCGCGGAAGTCCGCGCCGACCTTGTCGACTTCGTCGAGCATGAACACCGGGTTCGAGGTGCCTGACTGGTGCAGGCTCTGGATGATCCGTCCCGGCAGCGCCCCGACGTAGGTCCGCCGATGGCCGCGGATCTCGGCCTCGTCACGCACCCCTCCCAGCGAGATTCGAATGAACTGGCGGTCGAGGGCGCGGGCGATCGAGCGGCCGAGGGAGGTCTTGCCGACTCCCGGCGGTCCGACGAAGCACAGGATCGGACCCTTGCCGTTCGGGTTGAGCTTGCGTACAGCCAGGTACTCGAGGATGCGAGCCTTGACCTTTTCGAGGTCGTGGTGGTCCTCGTCGAGGATCCGGCGTGCGGCGGGAATGTCGAGGGTGTCCTCGCTGACGGTCGCCCACGGCAGGCCCGTGATCCAGTCGAGCCAGGTCCGCAGCACTGACGCTTCCGCGGCGTCCGGGTGCATCGTCTGGAGGCGCTTGAGCTGCTTGTCGACCTCCTCACGGGCCTCCTCGGAGAGCCCGGAGGCGTCCGCCCTGGTGCGGTACTCTTGCATCTCTCGCTCGAGCTCGTCGCCCTCGCCGAGCTCCTTCTGGATCGCCTTGAGCTGCTGACGCAGGAAGTACTCGCGCTGGCCGCGGTCCATCTCGCCGCGCACCTGGGACGAAATCTCCTGCTGCATTTCGAGCAGCGAGACCTCGCGGGCGACGAGCTCGTTGACCAGGCGCAGACGCTCGCTCGCGTCCACCCCTTCGAGCACGCGCTGGGCGTCGGGGACCTTGAGGCCGAGGTTCGAGGTGACGAGATCGGCGAGCCGGCCTGGGTCGTCGAGGTTGGATGCGATCAACATCACCTCGGATGAAACCTGGCGACCCAGTGTACCGACCCTCTCGAGCCCCTGGCGGACCGAGCGGACGAAGGCCTCCGTTTCGATGTCGGCGGGACCCGCCGTCGGCTCCTCGAGCCGGGTGAGGCGGGCCTGGAGGTGGGGCTCGGTCTGGGTGAAATAGTCGACTCGGGCCCGGGTGATGCCCTGTACGAGCAGCCGTATGGTCCCGTCCGGCAGCTTGAGCATGCGCATGATCACGGCCACGCAGCCGATCTGGTAGAGATCGTCCGGACCCGGCGTCTCGACCGTCGGTTCGCGCTGGGTGACGAGCAGGATCAGGCGGTTCTCGGCGAGGGCCTGGTCCACGGCGCTGACCGATGCCTCGCGCCCGACCGACAGTGAAATGATCGTGAACGGGAACAACACGATATCCTTCAACGCCATCACCGGAAGAACGTCGGGGATGTGAATGACCTCGTCGATCTCAACCGTGGGTCGATCGACCTCGGGCTCGTCAGTCACTGGGCTTCTCCTCTTCGATGACCGGAATCGTGAGCAGCTGGCCGCGACGCTCGGCGAGATGGGGAAGAGTGACGGTCAGCACCCCGCCTGAGAGGACGGCCCGTACATCTTCGGCGCGCACCGGCTCGTCCAGGGTCGCCGTGACCTCGAAGCCTCCGACTGGGCGTTCCAGGAGATGGAAGCGCCGCGCCGTGGACGCTTCCGGGTGCGCAGGCCTGCTGCCCCGCACCACGAGGCAATGGCCCTGGAGCTCGACCACTACGTCGTGGCTGGACATTCCGGGCAGCTCGACCTCGACCCGGTAGGCTTCTCCGTCATCGATGACATCGACTGCGGGCTGCCAAACGCCGACCGCCGGCGGCTCGCGGCTCAGCTCTGCGATCAGCCGCTCGAGCTCGGTGCGCAGGCGAGCGACGGCATCGGATCGCGAGCTGTGCCCCGGCGTCATGCGCCGTCCTCTCGGTTGCGCAGCAACTGGCGCAGCTCATCCATGAACTGGCTGACATCTTCGAACCGCCGATAGACACTGGCGAAGCGGACATAGGCGACCTGGTCGAGATGGCGGAGCTGGTCGATCACCAGGTTGCCGATATCCTCTGTCGATATCTCTCGGATCTCCCGGGCGGCGAGCTCGGCCTCCACCGAATCCACGATTTCAACCAGCTCGCTGCGCGGTACCGGGCGCTTCTCACACGCCGTCAACAAACCGTTGAGCAGCTTGTCGCGGTCGAAGGCCTCACGCCGGCCGTCGCGCTTGACCACCGTTGCGGGCAGCTCGTCGACCCGCTCGTAGCTGGTGAACCTCCGGTGGCAGGCTGCGCACTCCCGGCGCCGCCGCACCTCGCTGCCCTCCCGCGCCTCTCGGGAGTCGACCACTCGGTCGTCGGTGCTGCCGCAGTACGGGCACCTCACGGGTTCGTCTCCTGGCTCGACGCGGCCATCGCCTCCGCCTCTCGCAGCGAGAGGCCGGCTGCGGGCAGGCACAGTAGGCCGATGATCGTGATCGGTACGAAGCAGATCGCGTGATACACGATCGCGATCGCGGTCGCGAGATTGATGTCGACGGCAAAGAACAGGGTCAGGCAGAGCTGGGTCGCCTTGTGGAAGCCGCCGACTCCGCCGGGGGTCGGGATCGCGAGGCCGATCACCGCCATGGTGACGAGCAGGTAGCCGGCCCGGACCGGGAGGTCGAGGTCGAAGGCGAGCAGGGTGAAGTGGACCTGCCAGTAGATCACGCCCCACAGGACGGCCGAGGCGGCAAGCGTCACCGCAAGGTCGCGAGGGCGCCGCAGGACCCGCAGCCCGTCGAGGAAGTGGCCGAGGAAGCTGGCGACCGGCTGCTTCCAGCGCGGAAACCACCGTCCGATGGGTGCGGTGAGGCGGTCGATAAAGCGCTCCTGGTAGCGGAACATGGCGAGCAGCACCCCGCTACCGATGACGAGCCCTGCGCCCACCGCCCATCCGGTCAGGCTCAGCACGCGCAGGGTCGATCTCGCCTCGGCGCCGAGCGCGGCCATCGGCGGCGGCCACACCACGAAGACGAGGAAGAAGACCACCACCGTCCACAGGTCGAAGATCCGCTCGGTGAGGATCGAGGCCAGCGTCGCGGCGACCGGGATCCGTTCATGGCGGGCGAGGACCAGCGGTCGCACCACGTCGCCCATGCGGGCCGGTAGCAGCGTCATGGCCGCGTAGCCGATGGCGGTGGCGAGCACCGCCCCGAGGTGACTGACCCGCCCGACCGGAAGGAGGATCAGTTGCCAACGGACTGCGCGCAGCCAGTAGCTGAACAGGGCCAGTGCCGTCGCCGTCGCGAGCCAGCCCGGGTGGGCGCCCTCCAGAGCCTCTCCGACCCGTGCGAAGTCCACGTTCCACAGGAAGAACGCCAGCAGCACGGCGGCGAGCAGGAGGGACACGGCGATGCGGACGACACGTTTCGTCATGGGGCGCCAGTATGTATCATCGGCTGGTATGACGAAACCCGTGCTTGTCAGGTCGCACCCGCGATGCCTCGAACACCGGCCCGGGCTCGGTCATCCCGAGTCGCCAGCCCGCCTGCGCGCGGTGCTCGACGCGCTCGACGGGTCCGGTCCGTGGCTCATGGAGCGCGAGGCCGAGCTTCCGCCCGAAGAAGACGTCCTCGGTGCCCTCAAGTGGATTCACGATCCCGCTCACCTCGACCGGCTGCGCGAGGCGAGCGCATCCGCCCCGGGCTTTCTCGACAGTGGCGACTGTGCGGTTTCCTCGGGGACCTTCTCAGCAGCTGTGGCCGCCGCGGGTGTCGCTCTCGCAACCGCCCTCGATCTGGTCAACGGGCGCATCGACCGCGCCTTCCTCGTCGTGCGGCCGCCTTCGCACCATGCCGGACGAGCCACCGCATCGGGTTGGTGCTTCGTCAACTCGGTTGCGCTGGCCGCCGAGACGATCGCGAGAGCATGGCAGGGGCCGGTCCTGGTCGTGGACATCGACGCCCTGCACGGCAGCGGCACCCAGGAGATCTTCTGGGAACGGGGCGATGTCGTCACCGTCTCGGTGCATCGCTACCCGGGTTTCCCTGGAACCGGTGGCGGGGACGAGATCGGTGCCGGCGCCGGGGAGGGTGCCAACCGGAACGTCCCCCTGGCGATCGGCTCGGACGACGCCACCGTGCAGGCTGCGCTGGAAGGTGTTCTGGATGAGATGGTTCCGCTGGTCCGTCCGGTTGCGATGGTGGTCTCTGCAGGGTTTGGAGGTCACGCAAGCGATCCGGTGGGCGGATTCTGTCTGACAGCGAAGGGATACTTTCGCATCACCCGCGCCCTGGTCGAAACCGCGGAGCGCTGGTGCGGCGGCCGCATCCTCTCGGTTCTCGAAGGTGGCGTGGACCTGAAGGCGTTGGCCGAGTGCGCCCTCGTTCATGTCGCGGCGCTGGCCGGCGACGCGCCACGCCAGCCGTCCGCTCATCTCGCCGCGACCGGCGACCCGGCGCCGCAATAGTCGGGGCCAGATGTGCGCGCGATCACAGTTGAATTCCGCTCGGCTTCAAACCGAGATTTGCATTGTTTGACCACCGACTTTTCTGTGGTATAAAATGATCGCGATCGGATTTCATCGGTGTTTCATGGCGTCCACGGGAGGTTAGCGATGCGTTACAAGGTCCTCGGGTCCGCGCTGCTGGTGCTGGCCGCGCTGCTTCCAGCGAACGCGTCTGCCGCCACGATGTTCTGGCTGGATACACCGGCGAGCGGAGCGACCGTGACCGGCGTTGTCGAGGTGGCGGGCTGGATCATCGACGATCGCGGCGTGAGCAATATCGACCTCTACGTCGATGGCGCTTTCGTCGCTGCTGCCGACCTCAATATTCCGCGCTACGACATCCTCCAGGCCTACCCTTGGTACGCCGGGACCGAGAACGCCTTCCCGGGCTTCAGTGTTTCGTTCAAAGCTGACGACCTGGCGAACGGCTCGCACATGGTCTTCGTGCGCGTAACGTTCTCGGATGCGTCGACACAAGACTTCGGGAATCGCTTTGTCAACGTCGACAATGCGCTCAATCAGGCGCCTTTTGGCGAGCTCGAGCGTCCCGGCGAGTACCAGCCGATGAACGGCGTCTTCCCGGTCACCGGCTGGGCGCTCGACGACGGCTCGATCGAGGACATCGAGGTCATGATCGACGGCAAGCTGACCGGTTACGAGGTGGTCACCGGTATCTCGCGGCCGGACATTGCCAACCGTTTCCCGAGCCACCCCGATGCCGCCGATGCGGGCTTCCTTCTGATGCTCAACACCGGGGAGATGGTCAACGGAGTCCACGTGATCGCAGTGCGGCTGCGCGACGACCAGGGCGCCACGAGGGTCATCGGCCGCCGGTTCGTGCAGGTCTTCAACACCGGTGCGAACCTGGTCCCGTTCGGCCGCATCGATTGGCCCATCCGCAACCACATCATGTACGCCCGGGGTTGCAACGAGCCGCCGGAAGTCTCGACACCGCCATACGAGGATCCGGGCAACGTCGAGCTGATCTCCGGGTGGGCGCTGGACACTGGCTCTGCGACTGACCCGGGCGGCGTCAAGTGGGTCGAGCTGTACATCAACGGCACCCGGATCGCCTCGTCCGCGGTCGACGACTTCTACTACCCGCCGTTCGACCAGGAGGTCAACTACTACGGGCACGAGCGCCCGGACGTCCTGCGCCTGTTCCCCGACGTGCCCCAGGCCAAAGACTCCGGCTTCTCGTTCGTGCTCGACGTGTCCGACCTGATCATCAACAAGGACTACCACCAGGGCCTGCACTACCTGTCGGTCCGGGCGGGCGACATCCTCGGCCACACCGCATTCATCGACACCATCCCGGTGATCTTCGACTGCGACGACGACCGCGACCGCCCGTCGTGGGGCGACATCGAGACACCGACCCACATGGAGATGGTGCAGAACTCGGTCTGGGTCCGTGGTTGGGCGATCGACTACGACAATCTCAAAGCTGTCGAGGTCTGGGTTGACGGCGTACGCATGGACACCCCGGTCTCCGACCCGGTGAAGATCGGGATCCCGACGCCGGATCTGCACGACAGATACCCGTGGTACCCCTACACCTACACCCGTTACGCGGGCTGGGAGTACCTCCTCGACACAACCCGGCTGACCGATGGCGAGCACCTCTTGGTCATCCGTACCCTGGACTTCTTCGGCGGTCAGACCTGGGTCGGGGAGCGTCTGTTCGTAGTCGACAATCTGAACTGACCCGGCGCACTCGCGCACATCCCGACACCCCGCCCAGGCGGGGTGTCGTCGTTACCGGAGGTGGTCATGCAGGCCCTGTTCTTCGAGCAGCACGGTGGTCCGGATCGCCTGGTCGTCGGCGAGCGGCCGCTGCCTGAGCCACCGGCAGGATGGGTCCGCGTGGCACTGCGCGCCGCTGCCCTCAACCAGCTCGATATCTTCGTGCTCAAGGGCATGCCCGGAGTCGAGTTGCCCCACATCGGAGGTGCCGACGGTGCCGGGGTCGTCGAGGCGGTGGGAGCCGGAGTCGAGGGGATCGCCCTCGGCGAGGAGGTGGTTTTCGACCCCGGTGTCTCGTGCGGCCACTGCGCCGCCTGTCTCGCGGGCGAGCAGTCGTTGTGCGCGAGCTTCGAGTTGCTCGGAGAGCACCGTGACGGGACCCTTGCCGAGCAGGTTGTGGTCCCGGCGGCCTCGCTGGCGCCGCGCCCGGCACACCTGAGCTGGGAGGAGTCCGCGGCGTTCCCGCTCACCTTCCTGACGGCGTGGCGGATGCTGTTCACCCGGGCTCACCTCGCCGCCGGTGAGACGGTGCTCATCCACGGGATCGGCGGCGGGGTATCGCTGGCGTGCCTGGCGCTGGCGAAGCTGGCCGGTGCCAAGGCGTTCGTCACCTCACGATCGGCAGCGAAGCTCGAACGGGCGCTCGCGCTCGGCGCCGACGACGCGATGCCGTCGAACGACCAGGTCGCGCGTGAGGTCAAGCGTCGGACCGGGGGTCGCGGCGTCGACCTGGTCGTGGACTCGGTGGGTGCCGCGACGTGGCTGATGTCGCTCAAGGCGGCGCGGCGCGGTGGCCGCATTGTGACCTGCGGTGCGACCAGCGGCCCCAATCCGGCCGAGGAGATCCGCCTCATCTTCTGGAACCAGCTTTCGATCTTCGGTTCGACGATGGGCTCGCGGGAGGACTGGAGGCGGCTCCTCGCGACAGTGGTCGCGAACCGATTGCGGCCGGTGGTCGACTCGGTCCACCCACTGGCTGATGGGCGAACCGCCTACCAGCGGATGGTGCAGTCCGAGCAGTTTGGTAAGATCGTCGTGTCCGTTGCGGGGTGAGTCGGGCCTCCGCCCGAGATCCCGCCGCCGTGCCCGAGCGCCGGCCGGACGCCGCTGGAACGAGCGCGGCGAGGCACGCTCCGCAGCCGACTCCCGGGAGCCGAACGCGGCGTTGCGGGACTTGAGCGCCGGCGGTGTGCGATTTGACCTATAGGGAGCCACACCGAGGAGGCAGTTCAGCTTTGACCCTTGCAGCATCGGAGTCCATCCAGCCGCGGATCCTCACCCGGCCCGAGCACCAGCTGTCGCGGCGCAAGATCTCGCCGAACGCTCTGAAGGTGATGTATCGGCTCAACCGTGCCGGCTACCTCGCCTACCTTGTCGGCGGCGGCGTCCGCGACATCCTGCTCGGGCGCTCGCCGAAGGACTTCGACATCGCGACCAACGCGCGCCCGGAGGAGATCCGGTCCCTGTTCCGAAACTCGCGAGTCATCGGCCGCCGTTTCCGGCTGGTCCATATCCTTTTCAGGGACGAGGTCGTCGAGGTCTCGACGTTCCGCGCCAGCCCCGAGCCGCCCGAGGTCCCTGACGCATGGGACGAGGCCGAACCGGGCGAGGAGGCGGCTTCCGAGTCCGAGGACGTCGTGGTCGGAGAGGAGCCGTGCGAGTTCGGCACCCCGGCCGAGGACGCGTGGCGGCGGGACTTTACGATCAATGCCCTGTTCTACAACGTCGCCGACTACTCGATCGTCGATTGGATCGGCGGCCTCGACGACCTCGCGGCGGGCGTGCTGCGGGTCATCGGCGAGCCGGTGAGGCGTTTCGAGGAGGATCCGGTGCGTATGATGCGCGCGCTGGAGTACGCGGTGCGGCTCGGGTTCACCCTCGAGCCGGCCACCGATGCCGGAATCCGGGCGTCGAGCGGACTCATCGTCGAGGCCGCCCCTCCGCGTTTGACCTACGAGCTCGTCGAGGGGCTGCAGTCCGGTTCTGCGGCAGGGATCTGCTCCGCGTGGCGGGCGTACGGTATCTTCGACGCCGCATTCCCCGGGCTCGCGAAGGGATGGCATGGAGTCGAGGCCGTCCTCGGCGAGATCGACCGACGGGTCGAGGCTCGGCGACGTTGCGACGAGTCGACCCTTCTTGGCAGCCTCCTCCTGCCCCAATACACCGAGATTGAGCGTGCCGCTGCGGGGGCGAACGGACGGATCGACAATCCGGCATTGCTCGAGGGTCTGCGTGACCTGCTGGCACCGATCGGGAACAGAATGCACCTCGCAAACCACACGCTTCACCAGATGGCCCAGGGGCTGTTCACCCTGAGCAAGCTGAGGCGTCCGCCGGAACGCGGGCGGCAGGTCCTCAAGCTCACGCGCCAAAGCTACTTCCCGGTGGCATGGGCGATCGCCGAGATCGGCGTCGAGAGCGGTCTGCTCCTCCGGGAGGGTTTCGCGGGATGGCAGCGGGCGATGCAGCAGATCGAGAGGGCCGGCGGGATCGACGAACCGACAGTGGAGGCTGAGGCGCCGCGCCGAAGGCGCCGGCGTCGCCGGAGGCGGTCGTGACCACCCCGGAAGCGGTCCGAGGACGGATCGAGGAGCTCCACAGGCAGATTCGGCGCCACGATCGGCTGTACTACATCGAAGCGCGCCCGGAGATCTCGGACCTCGAGTACGATCGGCTGCTGGCAGAGCTCAAGCAGCTCGAAGCCGACCATCCCGAGCTCGCGACTGCGGACTCGCCGACTCACCGCGTCGGTGGCGAGCCGCTCGAGGAGTTGGTCACCGTCGAGCACACGGTGCCGATGCTCTCGCTCGACAACACCTACTCGGTCGACGACCTCGGCGCATGGTACGAGCGGGTCGGGCGTCACCTCGGTGGCTCGCCCGACGGCATCGCGGCCGAGCTCAAGATCGACGGCGTCTCGATTGCCCTCCATTTTCAGGACGGTGTGTTGGTGCGCGCGGTGACGCGCGGCAACGGGGTCGCGGGCGACGACGTCACGTCCAACGCGCGGACCATCAGGGCGCTGCCGCTGCACGTCGACGGTGCGCCCGGTTGGCTCGAGGTGCGCGGCGAGGTCTACATGCCGCGCTGCGTGTTCGGAGAGCTCAACCGGATCCGTCGCGAGTCGGGTGAGGTCGAGCTGGCGAACCCACGCAACGCGGCGGCGGGGTCGATCCGGCTGCTGGATCCTCGGCAGGCGGCGGCGAGGCGGCTCTCGCTGTGGTGCTACCAGGTCGTCCACTCCGAGGCCGATCCGGCTGCCCGTCACAGTGACGATCTCGACCGTCTGGAAGAGCTCGGCTTTCCGGTCTGTCCTGGGCGCGCGAGGTGCCGCGATCTCGACGAGGTGCTCACCTTTGTCGACGCCTGGGCCGACCGCAGGCGGACGCTCGACTTCGACACCGACGGTGTCGTGGTCAAGGTCGACCGCCTGGTCGAGCAACGCCGCCTGGGCGCGACGGCACGTGCAGTCCGTTGGGCCGTGGCGTACAAGTACCCGCCTGAAGGCGTCACGACCCGGGTCCGCGAGATCCTGGTCCAGGTTGGGCGCACCGGAGTGCTGACCCCGGTGGCTGCGCTCGAGCCGGTCCTGGTGGCAGGGTCCAGGGTCTCCCGAGCGACGCTGCACAACTTCGACGAGGTCGCGCGGCTCGATGTGCGCGTTGGCGACACCGTGTGGGTGTCGAAGGGCGGCGACGTCATACCGAAGGTGGACGGGGTTGACCTCGCCGCGCGGCCGGAGAGCGCCTCACCCTACCTGCCCCCGCACGACTGCCCGGAGTGCGGGACCGACGTGGTCCAGGTGCCGGGCGAGGTCGCCGTTCGCTGTCCCAATCCCGAGTGCCCGGCGGTGCTCGCCTCGCGACTGCGGCACTTCGCTTCTCGAGGTGCCATGGAAGTCGACGGCCTTGGTGGACGGCTCCTCGAGCAGCTCGTTGGTGACGGCCTCGTCACCGACCCGGCGTCATTGTGGGACCTCGAGGCCGGCCGTCTTGCGGAGCTTCCGGGTTGGGGCGAGGTCTCGGCGGCGAACCTGGTCGCGGAGCTTGAGCGGGCGCGCTCGCGTCCTCTCCATCGGCTGCTGTTCGCACTCGGTATTCCCCATGTCGGCGAGCGTGCGGCGAAGGCGCTGGCGCGGCGTTTCGGGTCGCTCGGGGCTCTTGCTGGGACGCCGGCCGTCGAGATTGAGACGGTGGAAGGTGTCGGCCCGGTCATCGCGGCCTCAGTCGAACGGTGGTTCGCCGATCCGGTCAACGCACATCTCGTCGAGCGCCTGGTCGATCGCGGAATCGACCCGCGGGAGACGGCGGCGCCCGGGGCGGCAGCGCCACCTTCGGCGGTGTTGAGCGGCGAGGTCCTGGTCATCAGCGGCACGCTCTCGCGCGAGCGAGCCGTCGTGGCCGAGCGGCTCGAAGCTCTGGGCGCGAAAGTCACCGCGTCCGTCTCCCGGCGCACCACCATGGTGCTGGCGGGTGAGGCTGCGGGCAGCAAGCTCGATGCGGCTGGAAAGCTCGGCATCCGGGTCGTGGACGAGGCCGGGATGGATGACATCGTGAGGGAGCGGGGAGGCGAGGGGCTATGGCGGCAGTGATCTTCCTGGTCGACGACGACGACGGCTCCCGCGATGCCATGACCCGAGCCCTCGAGCGGGTCGGTTACGAGGTGCGACCGTTCGCGGGCGCGGAGGAGGCCCTCGAACGGCTGCGGGAAGGCGACGCGGTCGACGTCGTCGTCTCCGATGTGCGCATGCCCGGAATGACCGGTTACGACCTCCTGCGCCAGGTGCGGGCCGAACGCCCGGCACTGCCGTTCCTGCTCGTCACGGCCTACGGCGAGGTCGAAGGCGCGGTGTCGGCGATGCAGGAGGGCGCCGATGACTACCTCACCAAACCGGTGAAGATGCAGGAGCTGCGCCAGCGGGTCCAGCTCCACCTCGAGCGCCGGACGCTCACGGATGAGAACCGGCGCCTCCGCGAGCGGCTCGACAAGTCGTTCGGCTTCGAGGGCATCGTGGGTCACTCGAAAGCGATGGAGGAGGTGATCGAACGGCTTCGGGTGGTTGCGCCGACTCGGTCGACGGTGCTCGTGGTCGGCGAGTCCGGTACCGGCAAGGAGCTGGTCGCGAACGCGCTCCACCAGAACTCGCCGCGCGCCGAAGGCCCGTTCGTGGCCGTCAACTGCGGCGCGATCCCGGGGGAGATCCTCGAGTCGGAGCTCTTCGGCCACGAACGTGGTGCCTTCACCGGTGCCCACCAGCGCCGGATCGGTCTCATCGAGTCGGCCTCCGGCGGGACGCTCTTGCTGGACGAGATCTCCGAGCTCTCGCCCGACCTCCAGGTCAAGCTGCTCCGCGTCCTTGAGGAGCGAAGGGTCGTTCGGGTCGGTGGCAACCAACTGATCCCAATCGACTTCCGGCTGGTGGCGGCGACCAATCGTGAGCTCGAGGAGTGGGTCCGACAGGGGCGCTTCCGCCAGGATCTCTACTACCGGCTCAAGGTGGTGACCCTGACGCTGCCCACGCTGCGCCAGCGCGCCGACGACATTCCACTTTTTGTGCAGCACTTTCTCGAGCATTTCAACGACGAGCTCGGTCGCCACGTGCTGAGCGTGCACCCGGCCGTGCTGGCCGCGCTCAAGCGCTGTCCGTGGCCGGGCAACGTCCGTGAGCTGCGCAACCTGATGGAGAGCCTGGTGCTCTTCTCCGAGAGCGACGAAATCGGCCTCGATGCCTTGCCGGTGGAGTATCGAATGGGAACGGCACCCCCCGTGGCGGCGACCTCCTCCGAACCGTGGCAGCCGCGTCCGATGGCCGACCTCGAACGCGAGGCGATCCTGCGCACCCTCGCGCACACCGGAGGACACCGCGCTCGCGCCGCGCAGCTGCTTGGCATCGGGCTCCGGACGCTGCAGCGCAAGCTGAAGGAGTACGGGGAGATCGGCGGGCGCGACGAGGATGACGACTGATATACTCCGGAGGGACGAAAGGAGCGGCCATGGAGATCCCGGGCAAGGTGTCCCTCTACTGCACGTTGCTCGACGCGAAGGGCACCAATGCGACCCTGGTGGCAGTCTCGCCCAACGGTTACTATCAGCTCGAAGTTACCATCAAGGGACGACGCCACGCGGTGCTCGCTCCGATCTCCGAGACCGCCCTCGTCTTCGCAGAGCCCGAGCCAGAGCCGGACGAGGGAATCGAAATCGAACGGTAGGTCCACGTCGCCCGGCGGACCCCGACTGCGGCTCGCCATGAGCCGCTCCTCCCCCCTTTCGGCCGCTCAACGGTCCTCAACCTAGCTGGGCTACGCCTGCGGCCGCTGAACGGCCGAAATGACGAGATGAGCTGGCCCCGGGCGACCCTCGTTTCGGAGTCCGCCGGGCGACCTGGACCGCTGGGGAGCCAAGATGGCAGACGGCCGGAGGTCGCGCGGTTGGATTTGGGCAGCACGTCCGGTGGCTGGCCTCTCGTCATGACGAGATTGACTGGCTCCTGACGATCCTCGCGACGACCGGGCCGCAGCGCTCCGAGCGCGAGGGCTCGTCTTGGGCGTGAGGCCGGCGGCCCACCGTCATGACGAGGTCTGCGGGCGCCTCGCGGTCCTCGCTTCGCGGCGGACACGATATGGCGGCTTCTGCATTCAGCGACAGAAAAATCGTCCTCCGGCGGCGTCTCAGTCGGATCGCCGCTTCGGGTACTCGTCCACGCGGGGAAGGGATCTCCACCGCGACCGAGACCGAGCGCAGGGTGCGCGTGCGGCCTCTGGGTCGACTGATGCCGCCAAGGGTGAGGAATGCACCTTTCAGGGGGATCTGTTACGCCGTGGCGTGATCGACACCGCAGAGCTGTTGAGGTCCGCCTGGTCGGCCCTGCTGGAGCGTCTCGACGACGCGGTCATCATCATGGATCGCGACCGGACCCTGCGCTTCGTCAACGATCGTGCACGCCGCCTGCTCGGCTACGAGGCCGGGGAGGCTCTTGGTGGACGTTGCCGGCTGACCACCCGAGGGATGGACTGCGAAGGCGCGTGTCCGCTGACCTTCGCCCTGGAACGCGGATTGGACTCGGTCGATGACTTCTCGACCGTGTACCGGACCCGCGAAGGGGAGCCGATTCCCCTCTCTGTGACGGTCATCCCGCTGCGCGACGAGAACGGGGAGATGTGCGGCGCAGTCGAGATTCTGAGGCCCACGGAGCCGGACCACGGCTTCTACCTCGCCGGCGACAGCCTGCTCGTTCACGGTCTGCGGCGCAAGCTGTCCGAGCTTGCTCGAGACAGGAGACACGTTGCGATCGTCGGCGAGTCGCCGTGCCGGGCGGACGTGTCCCGCGCCATGCACCGCCTCGCCGGCCTTCCCGATGCTCTGTTCCGGCTCTGGCGCGGAAACTGGGACGAGGTTCCGGCATGGCCGCCAGGCAGTCTGTACGTGGATGGCGAGCCGCTCTTGGAGGATCCGCCGGAGGGTTGGCAGGTCGTGCTGGGGATCGACGATGTGGTCGACCTCGGTGCATGGGCGGATCGGATCGAGGTGTTCGAGCTTCCAGGCGCTGCAGAACGCCGCGCAGACCTTCCCCTGATGGTCGTCGCCTGGGCCGCACGGCTCGCGCCCGGGGTGTACCTGGAGGCGTCAGCGGTAGAGCGGTTGTGCCAGTTCGCCCTCGATCGCGGGTTTGCCTGGCTTGCACCCGTGATGGCGACCGTGACCGCGACGTGCGGGGAGCGGCTCACCCAGTCAGATCTCGAAGCGCTGGGGTCGTCGAGCGTTCCAGTCGATGAGATGTTGACGTCCGAGCGGCCGTTGGCTGCGCTCGAGGAGAGGATGCTGCGCGAGGTCCTGATGCGTTCCGGGTGGCGGATGCAGGAAGCCGCCGACCGGCTCGGAATCTCCCGCGTCACGCTGTGGCGCAAGCTGCGTGAGCACGGCATCGAACGCCCCTCCAACGACACATCCGGCTGAGGGGCAAACCACAGAGCGACACAGAGACGGCCATTGGATTCCCTCCGTGCTCCTCCGTGTCTCTGTGCCTCTGTGGCTCTATTCGTCCGCTCCGGAGGTGAAGCGGTAGCCGACGCCGCGCACGGTGTGGAAGTAACGGGGGTGCTGGGGCTCGTCCTCGAAGTACTTGCGCAGCCGGTGGACGAATGTGTCGAGGGTCCGGGTCGAGGTGTCGAAGGAGTAGCCCCAGACCCGCTCGAGAAGCTCACGCCGCGTCACCACGCGGCCCTCGTTCTCGGCGAAGTAGCGGAGCAACATGGTCTCGCGCTCGGTGAGTTGGACGTCGCCCTCGGTGGTCTCGGCGCGCATGTCGGAGAGGTCGACTGTGCGTCCTCCGATGCGCAGGGTCGGGCCCGTCATCGGCGGCGATCGTGACCAATCGGACCGCCGCAGAATGCCCCGGATCCGCAGCACGAGCTCCTCGACCAGGAACGGTTTGGTGAGGTAGTCGTCGGCTCCGAGCCGGAGACCGAGGAGGCGGTCACCGTCGCTGCCACGAGCGGTCAGGAACAGGATCGGGACGGTGTTGCCGGCCTCGCGCAGGCGACGGCACAGCTCGAGCCCGTCCATGCCTGGGAGAATGATGTCGAGCACCACGAGGTCGATCCCGCTGTCGGCTGTGAGCGTGGCTGCAGCTTCCTCTGCCGACCCGACACTGGCGACATCGAATCCCTCGAGCGCCAGGTTGTGGACGACGCCTTCGGCGACGCGGCGGTCGTCCTCGACGACCAGTACGCGTGGGCTCGACGGTGATCGGCTCAGGTAGGCCACCGCAGCTCTCCGATGTAACCAATTGTACCGAAGTCGCGTAGGCCCACCCATGTTACAATCTGCGGCCCTGTGAGGAGGTGCGAGATGCGACGGACGGTGGCGTGGACGATCGTGGCAATCCTGGGCCTGACGGTCTCACCGGCGTTTGCGGGCAAGATTGGTTTCGTCCGAGCGGAACGAGCAGTAGCATCGACCAAGGAAGGGAAGGCCGTCCTGAGTGAGCTCCAAGAATGGTCACAGCAGCAGGAGGCCCGTCTCCAGCAGATGCGCGACCAGCTCCAGAGGCTCGACGAAGAGATCCGGCAGAAGCGGGCCGTGGTCAGCGACGACGTTCTGAAGAACCTCCAGGACCAGGACATCGCCCTGCGCCGTCGGTTGGAGGACGAGGCTCGCAAGCTCAACCGGGAGCTGGACGACAAGCAGGACAAGATCCTGCGCCCAGTCGCAGAGAAGCTCAACACGGTGGTCACCGACTATGCCAAGGCGAACGACTACGACGCGATCTTCATCTGGAAGGACATGACCATGATCTACGTCGCGGACGGTGCAGACCTGACGGACCTGATGGTGCGGATGTACGATGAACGCTTCCCGCCCACCGGGAAGTGATGATCCGGCAGGTTGGACTCCGGTCTGTACGGCGAGGCAGGGGGGTCGTGAGCGGTTCGCGCAGCCGCGCCTCTTCGAACTGAGTTTGAGGCCAGCTCACACCGGAAGCGATGCCGGCAGGTCGGCGCGCTTCCCACTGCGAGTGGGCGCCAACGACCGCCCCATTCCCGCCAGCTTCCGTTCGAGCGCGTTGAGGTCCGTGACGGGCAGTGGCGCCTCTCCGTTGTCTCCATAGATCACCAGCAGAACGCCGCGGTCCGTGAGGATCGGGATCACGACCACCTCCTGGGGCATCGGCTCCCCGAGTCGCTCGGCGAGCGCGAGGTTCCAGCGGTTGGACACCAGTCGACCCCGCCACGGTCGGCGGCGGGTGATGGCCTCCGACACGACCGAGGGTTCGTCGAGCGGCAGGCGCAGCGAACGGACCCTTTGCGCCGGGGGCTCTGGACCGTCGGCGAGGCCGAGCTGGGCGATCCCGTTGACGAAGGGACCCTGCACGACCAGTACGACCGCGCGGGCGAGCACCGCCCCGACCTCGGCGAGAACCGTTCGCACGGCCTCTGCCGTGACCGTTGGAGCTGCAACCTCTCCGATCAGATCCTGGAGGGTTGCGGGCTCGGGACGGGCGCGTGTCTCCCCCCTTCGGTGAGCGTCCTCGTCTTCGCTGCGGGCCGCGTCCAGCGTGACCCGACGCGTGTCGAGCGGATGCTCGAGCAGGAGGTTGCGCGCGTCCACCTCGACCTCGCCACAGTCGTCGATGTCGAGGCTGCGGAACTTGAAGAAGCCCCGTTCCCAGCCGAAGGTCTCGCGGAGAACCTGTATCACCTGATGCCGCATGGCGTCCTCGAGCCCGGAGCGGGAGAGCACCCCCATCTCGACCAGGATCGTGCCGAGCCTCTTCTCTTCCTGGGAGCGGTGCTGCCGGCGCAGGGCATCGACGAGGTGGCTCTCGGTGACCAGGCCGAGACCGGTCACGATGCTGCCGAAGGTCTCCTGCAGGGAGCTCGACGCGGCGTAGATGATCCGGCCTCGGCGAAAGACGATCAGGCCTTCCTCTGACCCGGTGGTCAAGCTCAGCTTCCCGGTCTTCTCCGACATCGCCAGGAACTGCAGGATCTCCGCCGTCGGGACGTCCTCGAGTTTGCCAACCAGCGCCATGGCGGCTCTCCTTGTGAACGATCGGTACCGTGAGCTGTCTCAGAAGATACACCAGGACCGCGTCGGCGCTGCAGCGGGCCGTCAGCTCATGGCACATCACTGCGGTCGCGGGGATCGCCGATCGAGACAAGCAGCCGGACGGACGGGTTCGTCAGAGCCCCGTCAGGAACCCTGCCAGGGCGCGGTTGAAGGCCTCCGGAGCTTCGAGGTTTGCGAGGTGGCCCGCGCCAGGAATGCGGATCAGCCACGCCCCCGGTATCGCCCGCGCCATAGCCTCGGCCTCGTCGGGTGGGGTCAGCGTGTCCTCTTCGCCGACCATAACGAGGACCGGGACATTGAGTCGGGGTAGTACAGGTCGGGAGTCGGGTCGGTCGCGCATCACGGTCAGCGCTGCGGCGACGGCCTCTGGCCGTTGGTCGAGCATCATGCTCCGTGCCCTCTCGATGATCTCTGGCCGTGCCTCGCAGGAGAGCAGCTTCGGGAGGAGATCGTGGCCCAGAGCCTCCACGCCTCGCCGCCGGACCGAGAAGATCGCCTGGTCCCGAGCAGCGCGGGCCTCGGCGGTGTCGGCGGCGGCGCGGGTGTCGGCCAGCACGAGCCCGGCGAGTCGTCCCGGACGACGATCGGCGATACGAAGTGCCACGTAGCCGCCCATGGAGAGCCCTGCGACGACGACCGGCTCGTCCCCGACCAGCGCGTCGAGCACGTCCTCGACGATATCTGCCCACGCATCGAGGCTGGCGGGGTTGGGTCCCGCCGGGGACTCGCCGAAACCGGGCAGGTCGAAAGCGATCACCCGGGCGAGGCCGTCGAGCTCGATGCACTGTCGCCGCCACATCCTGCGATCCAGCGGGAAGGCGTGGAGCAGTGCCAGCACCGGGCGCCGGTCGTGTTGCTCGAAGGCCAGAGGCCACTCGTTCGAATCGTCCATCGCCGTCCTCCGGGTGCTCCGCCGGCGCCGCGCGAGGGACCTCCACGTGCCGGCCGGCTCCGCGTCCCATGGTAGGATAGAGCGGTCCCACCGCGCTGCGGTTCCCGCAGGAGGAGACTCTCATGACCGTGAAGCAGGAGAAGCTCAGGGCCCTGGAAACCGCCTTGGGCCAAATCGAACGGCAGTTCGGCAAGGGTGCCGTGATGCGGCTCGGGGAACGGCCGCAGATCAAGGTCAACGTCATCTCGACCGGTTCCATCGCGCTCGACGCGGCGCTCGGGGTCGGCGGCGTTCCGCGCGGCCGCGTGGTCGAGATCTACGGTCCGGAGTCCTCAGGCAAGACCACCCTGGCGCTCCACATCATTGCCAACGCGCAGGCCACGGGTGGGCTGGCCGCGTTCATCGACGCCGAGCACGCGCTCGACCCGGAGTATGCCGGAAAGCTCGGTGTCAAGATCGACGATCTGTTGATCGCGCAGCCCGACTTCGGGGAGCAGGCTCTGGAAATCGCGGAGACCTTGATCCGATCCGGGTCGGTCGATGTGATCGTGGTCGACTCGGTGGCCGCGCTGGTGCCGCGGGCCGAGCTCGAAGGCGAGATGGGCGACGCGCAGATGGGTCTTCAGGCGAGGCTCATGTCCCAGGCTTTGCGCAAGCTCGCGGGCATCGTGTCCAAGTCCAACACCTGTCTTGTTTTCATTAACCAGGTTCGGGAGAAGATCGGGGTCATGTTCGGCAACCCCGAGACCACCAGCGGTGGCCGGGCGCTGAAATTCTATGCCTCGGTCCGGATCGACATCCGCCGCACCAGCTCGCTCAAGCAGGGCGACGAGGTCATCGGCAACCGGACCAAAGCCAAGGTGGTGAAGAACAAGGTCGCCGCTCCGTTCCGCAGCGCCGAGTTCGACATTCTCTACGGTGAGGGCATTTCTCGCACCGGCGAACTGCTCGACCTCGGGGTGGAGCACAGGATCATCCAGAAGTCCGGGTCGTGGTACTCCTACGGGGAGACTCGCATCGGCCAGGGACGCGACGCCGCCCGCACGTTCATCGTCGGGAATCCTGCCCAGGCGCAGGAGATCGAGGGTCGCATCCGAGAAGCCCTTGGCATGAAGGCTGGTGCGGAGCCGGCGCCGCCCTCCGAGGCCGAGGCGTAGCCCGGGCCGCGTTGCCGCGGACCGCGGCATGAATCGACCCGTCGATGAGTTATTGGCAGAAGCGCGCCGGGGGCGGTCGACCCCGCCTTCGGCGCGTTACCTTGACGGAGGTACGCGATGAGGTGGAGTCTCCTTCCGGTTATACTGCTGGTGTTCCTTGGGGCGGCCGTCAGCTCGGACTGCGCGCAGGCTGGGACGCCGGCGGAGAGCTCGTCGCCGGCCGAGAGTTCGACGCCGGCGGCGAGGCCGCCAAAGGCCGCGAGCT
>CAZQYU010000032.1:0-19944 GCA_964597585.1 uncultured Thermoanaerobaculia bacterium | reverse complement strand
CTCGCAGAGACAGTCACGGCAGGACGCCATACATGCACCCGGCAGGGAATGCTGGCGATGTGAGGTGCTCTGGGTTGTCGCCCGGCGGTTTCTTCGGATGGGCGCGGCCCATCGCAAGAGGCCGCGGGGCACAGACTCCAGGCGACAGGTCGAACCCCCAGCTGCCATCCCGGGTCTATGTTCGACAGGCTCCCAGGGTTAATGCGCCTGGAAGTCCTCGTGATCGTGGCCGTCGTGGCTGTGGCCGTGAGCGAGCTCCTCGGCGGTGGCCTCGCGGATGCTGTCCACCGTGACCTCGAACACGAGATCCTTGCCGGCAAGGGGATGGTTCCCGTCCAGGGTCACCGACTCCTCAGAGACGTCCATGACCTTGAGGTGCTGGACGCGACCGTCCGGGTGCTGCGCCGAGACGACCCCGCCGAGCTCGGGTTCGAACTCGAAGCGATCACGTGGGACCTCGACCACGAGCTCGTCGTGGTGCTCACCGAAACCGTCGTCGGCGGCGACCTCGATCGTGAAGCTGGCACCCGCTTCGCGGCCGGTGAGACCCTCCTCGAGACCCGGCAGAATCTGACCGTGGCCGTGGAGGTAGCTGATCGGGCCGCTTTCCTGACTGGAGTCGATCTCGGTGCCCGTGCCGTCCCTCATCCGGTACTGCAGCACGACCACCTGGTCCGTGCCAATCTTGTCAGCCATGACGCATCCTCTCTGAGAAGCCCTGTCGGTCCGGGGTGGGTTGTGGCTCCGGGCCTCCCTCGACCGCCGTCGGGCGCCTTACGATAGCATGGTGCGGCTTGGCCTCAAGGGAGCCGCGCCAAGACGCGCTCGAGGCGAGCCTCCACCTCCTCGGCGATTGGCGACATGGCGGGGTTTCCGACCATCTCGAAGCCGGTCGTCGGGCGGAACGCGGACACGACACTGCCGCCCGCATCGCCCTCCATGACAACCACGTTGCACGGAAGCAACGCGCCGACGTGGAGCTCCGCCTCGAGGGCGCGGTGGGCGAGGGGAGGATTGCAGGCACCGAGGATGACGTAGCGGCGAAAGTCGATCCCCAACTTCTTCTTGAGAGTCGCCCGAACGTCGATCTCGGTCAGCACGCCGAAACCCTCATCAGCCAGAAGAGACGTGACGCGCCTCACGGCAGTGTCGTAGTCGGTGCCGGGAAGGGTCTTGGTCAGGACGTATGGTGGTTGCACGTCGGGACTCCTCCTCGCACGGTCCAACTGTCGGCGATCGGCCCCCATTCCTGAGACCGCATGGGTGGTTCACCCCGAGGGGCGAAGCCAGCGAGCACCGGACAGGCGCGCACCGGCGGGTGAGTTGAGGAGTCGGATCACGGGAGGCTCGCCCCAGTCGACCACGCTGACGGTCGCAGGGTCGAGGAAGATCCGTCGCGTTGCCATGAGCGGGAGGCCGAGAGCCGTGCACAGCAGGGCCTTGAGCGGACCGACATGGCTCACGAGCGCGATCGTGCGGCCGGGCATGGTGCGCGTGAGCTCCATCACCACATCAACGGCGCGGGCCTGTACCGCGGCCATCGACTCTCCCTGTGGTGGAGCCATCGACGGGTCCCTCTCCCAGGACAGGAGCTTCCGTGCAGCATCGTCGCCGAGACCGACGATGTCCGCGCGGGTCAGTCCCTCCCACTCGCCGAAGTCCATCTCGCGCAGGCGCAGCTCGGTGCGGACCGAGAGCCCGAGCCGACCGGCAATGGCCTCCGCCGTGGTGCGGGTGCGGATCATCGGGCTCGCGATGACGGCGTCGATCCTCAGCTCGGCCAGTGTCGTCGCCAGCGCTTCAGCCTGGCCGACGCCTGTGGAATTCAAGCCGGGGTCGCCTCGTCCGAGGTATCGCATCTCTCGGTTGGCATCGACCTCACCGTGACGGGCGAGCACGAGCCGTATGTTCTCGAGCATGTGCTGGGCGTCGCGTGGACGGGGTTCGAATCAGGTCGCCCGGCTGGATGACATCGCCGGCGAACTCGTCGCGGCGCCGGAGCGCGTCCACGGCGGTCGAGAAGCGGCGGGCAATGTCGGACAGGGTGTCGCCCGGGCGGAGGCGGTACGTCTCACTGATGGTTCTCCAGGTCGAGGGTGAGCTGCAGCGACAGGCGCTCGAGCGAGCCGGCCTCTTCGACCGACATCTGGAAGGGCTCCAGGGTGTGGATGGTGGTACCGGAGGCGTCCTGGATCCGAATCGCCACGTGGAGTCCCTGCATGCGCTCGAAAATATCCGAGTTGAGAGCCTCCGAGAGACGGCGACGGAGCTCTCGTGAGCGCTGCTCGCCACTGAGGAGTGCATCGATGTCCAGCGAGGGTGTCGAGCTGCGCCGCTCGCGATCGCCCGGGCCCATCGTGGCCTGTTTCCGGAGACTGTCGAGCTCGGCCAGGATGTCCATCTGGTTGGAAACCTGAACGCGCTTCACCGGCGGCGGCTCCGCAGACAGTGCCTCGCTCTCGGACTGGGCAAACTCGACCCGCATTTCGGGGTCGCTGCCGTCGGAGCTGAGCGGGGTGGTCGGCGTCAGGTCTTCGTGGGCCTCTTCCGCATCGATGACGTCAGCGGGTCCGAGCGCCTCGGCAGACCCGACCTCGAGCGGCTCCGCGAGCTCCTCGGCAACTTCGAGCTGGGCCTCGGCAGCATCCATATCCGATTCCAGGCCCGTTTCCGCGCTGGGGAAGGGCTCGCCCAGTGCCGAATCCGACTCGGCAGTGTGAGCGATTGCCTCGGGCTCGGAGACCTGGGCTGCGGTCGCCGCCGCCAGCTCCGGAGACGCGCCCGAGGGGTCCACCGCCGGCGGAGCCTCCGTCTCACTTGCCTCGACACCTTCCTCTGCCGCCCTCGCGAGGGCGGCTGCAGAAATCCTGCTCGGATTGGCGGGTGAGGCTGGCACCGTAGGACGGACGGGCGCGGCCACCGGGCGCGGGCCGATGCTGGACTGCGGAGCGGTCATTCGCTTGCGGAGCTTCTTCAGGGTGAGCTTGGTAACTTCTTTGAGAGTCTCGAAGACACCCTGCCCGTTGACTGCGGAGGACTCATGGAAGGGCAGCTCTGCGGTGGGGTTGAGATCCGCGTTGAGCTCGTCGAGCGTGAGGATGTTCTTGAGGTCCCGCTTGTTGTACTGCAGCACGACGGGGAGCTCTTCGAGGCTCAAGCCGAGCTCGGCAAGATTCTCGCCGAGGTTGGCAAAGCTCTCGATGTTGGCCTCACGCATTGGGCGCTGCGAATCGGCAACGAAGACGACCCCGTCCACACCCTTGAGAACGAGCTTCCGGGTGGTGTTGTAGAAGACCTGCCCAGGAACCGTGTACAGTTGCAGACGGGTCTTGAAGCCGCCGATCGTGCCGACCTCGATTGGGAGGAGGTCGAAGAACAGCGTGCGGTCGGACTCGGTTTCGAGCGACACCATCTCGCCGCGGGAGTTGGGCGACGTCTTCGCGTAGATGAAGCTGAGATTCGTGGTCTTTCCGCACAGACCAGGACCGTAGTACACGATCTTGGCCGCCATCTGCATGGTCGCCCAGTTGAAGAAAACCATCCGCGCTCCTGCCTCGCAGCCTGCTCAAGCTACCACACTGAGGTGGCGACGATCAATCGGAATCGTGCTCGCGACGAGCCTGAAACCAGCGGGCCAGCGCGGCATAGGCGTCGGCCAGGTCACGGGGAAGAACGTCGAGATGTCGGGCGATCGTCGCGGCATCACCTCGGGCAATCGCGCCGGTCAGTCCCTCGAGCTCTCGAGCGGTAAACGCGGCGTTGACCGACGTCTCGACGAGAGCGCGAAGTGGGTCGAATGGGGTGCCAGGCGGTAGTGCGCATTTCTGGAGCTCAAGGCGGGCAGCGACGATGCACAGGTGGGTGATGTTGCCGGCGAGAGCTGCGGCAGCGTGGTAGCGAGGCTTGTCCTCCGGCCGGATCGTCCATGCCCACAGTCCAATCGCGGCGGCGACGCGGCGACCCGTCTCAACTGCGGCCGGGTCGCCCTCCACGGCACAGGTTGCAGCCTCCCAGGAGGCTGCCGTCGGAGCCGGATCGCCGACGCTGAGCAGGGGATGCCAGGAGCCGACCGCTGCGCCCGCTGCCCTGCAGGAGCCGGCCTCGTCGGCGTCGAGCAACCCCGAAGTGTGGAGCACGACCCGGCCAATCAGGTCGAGCTCCGCGGCCATGCGTTCCGCGACGGGGCGAATCTGGCGGTCAGGCACCGTGAGCAGCAGCACGGGAGGCGCAGACCATCTGCGTGGGTTGTCCCAGTCGTCGACGACGGCCGTCGCTGGGAGGTCCAGGGTTCCGGCAACGGCGGATGAGCGGGCGCGAACGGCAACGCACCTCCACCCGACCTGCTGCAACCGAGCGAGCAGAGCTCGGCCGAGCCGACCGGGGCCGATGATTGCAAAGTCCGAGCCGGACACCAGCCAATGCTACAATGCGCAGGGCCGGAACGGCATGCGATTACGGGGAGATGGGCGCGATGCAGCTGACGCGACGAGAGCTCGTCGTGCTTCGCGAGGTGGTCGAGACCTACATCCAGCGGGGTGAGGCTGTCGCGTCCACCCAGGTCGCGTGTTCGCCACGGGTTGGGTTGTCTCCGGCGACAGTCCGTTCCGTGATGGCCGGCCTCGAGGACCAGGGTTTGCTGAGTCGCCGTCACCCCTCGGCCGGATGCACGCCGACCGATCTCTGTTTCCGCGTCTACGTCGACTCTGTCGTCCGCAACTGTCCGCTTCCTGCACGTCGGCGTCACCGGTTGGCCACGCGTCTCGCCGGCCTCCGCCGCGATCTCGTGGAGGACCTCGGCTGGGTGGCGCACCTGGTGGCCGAGTCGACCGACGAGGCGGGTGTTGCAGTTCGTCCGCTCGATGAACAGTCATCGGTTCGTGCGATTTCCCTGATCGGGCTCGGCGGTGCTCGAGTGCTGGGCGTCGTGGTCATGGCCGACGGCACCGTCATCAAGCGCGTCGTGGTGCTTCGTGAGGAGCTTTCCGAACGCTCACTTCAGGAGATGGCCAACTTCCTGACCCACGCAATCGCCGGACGGGGGCTCGCGAACGCGGTTGACGAGCTCGAAAGAGGCGCCGGGTCGGCTGCGGAACTCGCCGCGGGGGGAGATCGCGCCCTGGAAGTCGCCAGGCTGTTGCTGGCGCAGTCCGACGACGAGGCCGAGGTTCTGGTCGCGGGCGCCGAGCACCTCCTGGCGGCCAACGACTTCTCGGGCGTCGAACGGTTTCGCTCGCTGGTCGGTGTGCTCGAGAATCGTCGTCGCATCGTCCGTGAGTGGCGGAGGATCCTAGAGGACGAGCGGACGCAGGTGATCATCGGCAGGGAGTCCGACGTGACTGCGTCAGGGAATCTGGGGATGGTTGCGACGTTGTTCTACCGCGATGGCCGCCCAGCCGGAGCCTTGGGCGTGGTCGGCCCTCGCCGAATGGACTACCGGCGGATCGTCCCAGTCGTCGAGTACATCGGCGGCAGATTGACGAAGATGCTTGAGGAGCCTGGAGCAGAGCATGCGTGAGATTCACGACGACCGGGAACGGCCCGGCACGTCGGAGACTGTTGAGTACGAGCTGGACGCCGACGCCGAGGGCCTAGCGGAGGTTGATGTCGAGGAGGCCGTCGCGGACGCCGAGAATGCGGTGGGGCTGGCTGAGCTCGCGGCCGCCCGTGAGGAGACTGCCCGCGTTCGACAGGAGCTCGAGAGCCTGCGCGAGGTCTACCTGCGGAAGCTGGCGGAGTTCGACAACTTCCGCAAGCGCACTGAACGGGAGAAGGAGGAGCTCCAGCGCATCGGGGGAGAGAACCTCATCCGGGAGCTGGTGCCCGTCCTCGACAACTTCAGCCGCGCGCTTCAGCATGGAGACGATGTCGATCCGGCGGCGTTTCGCCTCGGCGTCGAGATGATTGCCCGGCAGCTCCGCGAGAGTCTGCAGCGCCAGGGACTGGAGCCGATCATGCCGGCAGGTGACCCCTTCGACCCGGAGTTCCATGAGGCGGTTCAGCGGGTCGAGGGCTCCGAGGCGGCGCCCGGCACCGTGGTCGACGTGCTCGCCCAGGGTTACGTTTTCGGAGGTCGCTTGATCCGCCCGGCGCTGGTCAGCGTCGCGGTCGAGGCGGCGCCCTCAGGGGATGGAACCGCTGCGGAAAGCGAGGAGGACTCGTGAGCAAGATCATCGGGATCGACCTCGGGACGACGAACTCCTGTGCGGCGGTGGTCGACGTGACCAAGCCGGTGGTGATCCCGAATCGAGAGGGCGCACGCACGACGCCCTCGGTGGTGGCGTTCACCTCCAGCGGCGAGCGGTTGGTGGGCCAGATCGCACGCCGTCAGGCGATGACCAACCCCAAGAACACGGCGTACGCGGTCAAGCGGCTGATCGGACGACGCTTCGACTGCGAGGAGGTGCGTTGGGCGCGCAACCTCGTTCCCTACGCCCTCGTCGAAGCCTCTAACGGAGACGCCTATGTCGAGATGCAGGGCCGTGAGTACTCGCCGCAGGAGATCTCGGCCCTCGTCCTGAGGGAGATCAAGGAGTTCTCGGAGGAGTTCCTGGGCGAAGAGGTCAACCAGGCGATCATCACCGTGCCTGCCTACTTCGACGACAGCCAGCGCCAGGCGACCAAGGACGCGGGGACGATCGCTGGGCTCGAGGTGCTGCGGATCATCAACGAACCGACCGCTGCGTCCCTGGCCTACGGTCTCGGCAGGTCCACCCACGAGGTGATCGCGGTCTACGACCTTGGCGGCGGAACCTTCGATATCTCGATCCTGGAGATCGGGGACGGCATCTTCGAGGTCAAGTCGACTGCCGGCGACACCTTCCTCGGCGGTGAGGACTTCGACTCCCGCGTGATGCAGCACCTGCTCGACATCTTCAAGCAGGACACCGGCATCGACCTGTCCTCGGACATGATGGCGGTGCAGCGCATCAAAGAGGCAGCCGAAGCCGCGAAGTGCGACCTGTCGACCAGCGAGGTGACCGAGATCTCGCTTCCCTTCATCGCCGCCGATCACACCGGCCCCAAGCACATGCAGGTCCGAGTGACCCGCAGTCAGCTCGAAGAGCTTGTCCGGGACTTGGTCGAGCGCACTCTCGAGCCGTGCCGCAACGCGCTCGAGGCGGCGCGACTGCGTGCAGAGGACATCGACCAGGTCATCCTCGTCGGTGGCCAGACCCGAATGCCGCTGGTCATCTCGACGGTGACCGACTTCTTTGCTCGCACCCCTTGCCAGGACATCAACCCCGACGAGGTGGTCGGGATCGGAGCCGCAATCCAGGCGGGCATTCTGCAAGGTGAGGTCAAGGACCTTGTCCTGCTCGACATCACACCGCTCTCGCTGGGTATCGAGACCCACGGCGGCCTGTTCACGAAGATCATCGATCGCAACGCGACCATCCCGACCAAGAAGTCGATGATTTTCACCACGGTGGCGGACAACCAGACCACCGTCGAGGTCCACGTCCTCCAGGGGGAGCGCGGCATCGCCAACGAAAACCGTTCGCTCGGCCGCTTCGACCTCGTCGGCATCCCCCCGGCTCCGCGCGGCGTTCCTCAGATCGAAGTGACGTTCTCGATCGACTCCAACGGCATTGTCCACGTGTCCGCGCGTGATCTCGCCACCGGCAAGGAGCAGGGGATCGAGGTCAATCCGGCCGGCGGGCTGTCGAAGGCGGAGATCGACACGCTGATTGCCGAGGCGGATCGATATCGGCACGACGACGAGGTTCGGCGCGACATCCGTCAGTTGCAGAACCGGCTCGAGGGGCTGTTGTACACCAACGAGAGGGTCGTGCGGGAGTTCGGCGCCGGCCTCAAGCCCGAAGAGCGCGATGAGGTGCGGACCACGCTGAATCGTGCGCGGAAGGCGGTGACGTCCGAGGAGCGGTCGGTGCTCGAGGAGGCCATCATGGCCGTCCAAGAGGCCGCCCAGATCCTGACCCAGGTGATCATGGTCAATCCGCTTGCCGCCCTCGGAGTGATGGGCAGCCAGCTCGGGTCCAGCCCGGACGACAACGAGGATAGTTAGAATCAGATGGCAACCAAAGCCAAGCGGGACTACTACGAGGTGCTTGGTGTCTCACGCGACGCCCACCTCGCCGAGATCAAGAAGGCTTACCGTCAACTGGCGGTGAAGTACCACCCTGACCGAAACCCCGAGGATCCGGACGCTCAGGAGAGGTTCAAAGAAGCTTCCCAGGCCTACGCTGTGCTCTCCGACGCGGACCAACGGTCGGCGTATGACCGCTTCGGACACCAGGGGGTCGACGGACAGTCGTTCAGCGGCTTCGACCCCAACGCGTTCGGCGACTTCGCGGACATCCTCGGGGACCTGTTCGGGTTCGGCTTCGGCGATATCTTCGGCAGCCGTCGGCGGGGAGGTGGCGGGCGCTCGGTTCCGCACCGGGGCCATGACCTCCAGTACACACTCACAGTGACGCTCGAAGAGGCTGCCCGGGGTGGCGAGCGCTCGATCCGTATCCCGAGACTGGAAACCTGCGCGGCCTGCAACGGCAGCGGTGTCGAGGCGGGGACCGAACCGGAAACCTGCACGGCCTGTCACGGACAGGGCCAGGTGATGTTCAGGCGTGGCTTTCTGACCGTCGCCCAGACATGTCCGAGCTGCGGCGGCCAAGGGCGGGTGGTCCGCCATCCATGCACCGAGTGCCGGGGAGGCGGTCGAGTCGAGCACGAGACCACGCTGCGGGTGAAGGTCCCCGCCGGTGTCGACACGGGTATGCGCCTGCGCCTGGTTGGGGAAGGCGAGGGCGGGACCTTGGGCGGTCCCTCGGGCGATCTCTACGTCGTCATCGCGGTGCAGCCGCACGAGATCTTCGCTCGCGACGGCCGGGATCTCCACCTCGAGGCACCGATCTCGGTGTTTCAGGCGATGCTCGGGGCGAAGCTTCCACTCCATTCCATCCTCGGCGAGGAAGCCGAGGCCGAGGTCGGAGAGGGTGCCCAACCCGGCGAGGTCGTACGCCTTCGCGGGCTGGGGATGCCCGATGTCGACGGACGCCGACGCGGCGACCTCTACGTCCACCTCAAGGTCCTGGTCCCCAAGCGGCTCAAGGCGGAGCAGCGGCGGTTGATCGAGCAGGCCGCGGGGCAGGCGCCGGAGGGTGGAGAATCCGGGGGCTTCCTCGAAGGCCTGAAACGCTGGGTAGGTCTCGAAAACTGAGAGATGGTGGCTTGGATCGGGCGGCGCGATGACAACCTACCCTCGAATCAGCGGCCTGATTCCCGACGAGCTCGAGGATCGTCTGGCTGAGCTTCTCGACGACCTCCCGGTGCTCGGCTGCCAGCTCTCGCCGGCGGGCGATGGCCTCCAGGCACTCGAGGTATTCCTTGCTCCCGTGCGGGGCGACGGCGCCTCGGTCACCACGGCCCATCGGCTGACGGCGGCCGGCGCCCGCAGCGTACAGTGCAGCATGCTCGCAGACCAGGACTGGCTCGAGGTCTACCGACGCCAGGTCACACCCTTTCCGGTCGGCCAGAGGTGGTGGATCGATCCGCATCCGGACCGCCCGACGCGGGCCCCGTCCGGTCGCCTCCGCCTCGCCGTCGAGCCGCGCATGGCCTTCGGCTCGGGCTCACACGAGTCGACCCAGCTGGTGCTGCTCGAGCTTGAGCGTATGGACCTCTGCGGGCGCTCGGTGCTCGACATTGGGACAGGCTCGGGAATTCTGGCGCTGGCTGCCGATCGGCTTGGCGCGAGGCCCGTCATCGGATTCGACCTCGATCCTGACGCGATTTGGGTGGCCCGCCAGACCGCGATCCAGCAGGAGTGGCCCGCCGGGCCGCGACTCTTCGTCGGCACCCTGCGGGCAGTCGCTCCGGGCCCGTTCGACGTCGTCCTGTGCAACATGCTGCCGTCTCAGTTTCTCCCGTTTGTGGCCGAGATCGCACTTCGGCTTGCTCGAGACGGTGCCGCGCTCTTTTCCGGGGTCCTGGAGAGCGAACGAGGGACCGTGTCGGATCGCCTCGCCGAGGCGGGGCTCGAGGTCTGTGGACGCACTCAGCTCGACGACTGGACGAGCCTGGTCGCCCGCTTGGCCGGAGGCTGAGTCGTGGCGTCCGAACCGTGGCTTCTCGCCGAGTCCGGCTCATTGGTGGCAGGCGCACTGTGCGTTCTCGACCGAGACGAGGCCCGCCACCTCGCCTCGGTACTTCGCTGCCCCGCCGGCACGTCGGTCGTCCTCACTGACGGCTGCGGTTTGGTGGCGAACGGAGTCGTGCGCCGGGCTGGTCGGGACCGGGTCGAGATCGACGTCCTGGACGCCGCGCGCAGCCCCCGACCCGCCGGTCCTGCTGTCAGTATCGCCCTCGCGATCCTGAACACGGCGGCGATGGACTGGGCCGTGCAGAAGTCGGTCGAGGTTGGCGCCGAGTGCTTCACGCCGGTGGTCGCGGAGCGCAGTCAGGGTGGCGCGGCCGCAGGTCGCCGGCGGCTTGGTCACTGGCGGCGGGTCGCGTTTCAAGCGCTCAAGCAGTGCCATCGCCCCTGGGGCATGGAAGTGACGGAGCCGGTAGAGGTCGGCGATCTGGACGATGTTGCCGGTCCCCAGCTCAGGCTGCTCGCCGATCCCGCCGGCGAGCCTGCCTTGGGCGTCGCGGGTGCCGGCGCGGACGCGCTGCTGTTGGTCGGCCCCGAGGGCGGCTTCAGCAACGGCGAGCTGGAGCGGCTCGCTTCGAATAGCTGGCGGCGGTTGGCGCTCGGTCCTCACGTGCTCAGGTCCGAAACGGCCGCCGTGGTCGGCGCTGCCATGCTCTGCGCGTTGTTTGAGCACGCCCCCAGGCAGGGACGTCTCGACATCTGAGAGAGCGTTGCCGAGGGTCCTCGTGCGCGACCATTGAGGTAGACTCTCCGCCGTGATGAGCGAACGCTGGATCGACTCCCATGCGCACCTCACGATGGTCGCTGAAGACGAGCTCGAGGGGGTCCTCGACCGAGCGCGTGCGGCGGGCGTCGAGGGCGTGCTGGTGCCGGCCACAGGCCCGGACGACCTCGACCTGACCATCTCCCTGGCCGAGCGATACCCGGACCGGATCGTCGCCGCGGTCGGCCTCCACCCTCACGACGCGAGCCGACTCGACACCGGGCTCAAACGACGGATCGAGGCTGGGCTCGAGAGGGCGGGCATCGTCGCGGTCGGGGAGATCGGGCTCGACTACCACTACATGAACTCGCCACGCGAGGACCAGATCCGCGCCCTGACCTGGCAGCTCGACCTGGCGTTGGACCGAGACCTGCCGGTCGCGCTGCACAACCGCGATTCGTGGGTGGACCTCGAGCCGCTCCTTGCGACGCGGGTCGGACGCCTGCGGGGAGTGTGCCACTCCTTCACCGAAGGGCCGGAAGAGGTCGGGAGGGTGGCCGAGCTCGGTCTTGTGATCGGGGTGTCGGGAATGGTCACCTTCAAGGCCGCGGACAACATTCGGGAGATGGTCCGCGCGGTGCCGACCGGCCGACTGCTGGTCGAAACGGACACTCCCTACCTCGCACCTGTTCCGCATCGTGGCAAGCCCAATGAGCCCGCGTGGGTCACTCTGGTCGGCCGACGCGCCGCGTCGGAGCTCCAGGTTGCGGCGGAGGAGCTCGCGCAGCAGACCCGGGACGCCTTCCAGAGCTTGTTCGAACCACCGGACGGTTTTGCGGTCTGACAGGGCGTGCCGTTCGCTCGTATGGTATGGCGCCGGTCGCAGGATCCCGTCGTCCTCCCGTGGACGTCCCCACGACGCGCACGTTGCCCTTTGGTGACAAGGAGGTGAGGATCTCGGGACCGGTTCGGCGGACCCGTGAAGTGACCTCGGCCACGGCACCGGCAAACCTGGAATCACGGAGGAGGATCGATGGACGGCTACTACCACGCGGATCATCTGGCGCGATTCGGCGAGGTTGCTGAAGGCAATGACGAGCTCGCACGGAAGTTCTTCGACTACTACGCATCGGTGTTCGCCGAGGGCGCCCTCAGCAAGCGCGAGAAGGCGCTGATCGCACTCGCCGTGGCCCACGCCGTGCAGTGCCCGTACTGCATCGACGCCTACTCACATGAATCGCTCAGCCAGGGCGCCGATCTCGAGCAGATGACCGAGGCTGTGCACGTCGCGACCGCGATCCGTGGCGGAGCGTCGCTTGTTCATGGTCTGCAGATGCTCGATCACGTCCACAAGGCATCGATGTGACCGGGATCGACGAGGTGGGGCGATGACTGACGCGCGCGAGCTTCCGCTGGATGCGTCCGGTCCTGACCCCGAGCTCTCTCATCCCGGGGCAGGACCCCGTCGGACGACCTCGCTCCACGCCCGCCACTCACTGCTAGCGTCTCCAGACGCGCAGATCGAGGTGCTCGACGACGTCGACCTCTCGGCCCAGCCCTTCGGCGGCGAATTTTCGACCGCACTCCGGACCAGCGGCTGCGACGAGCTGCGCGCGGACGCCATCGAGGTCTTTCAGATCAACCTCGGCAAGCTGTGCAACATGACCTGTCGGCACTGTCACGTCGATGCCGGCCCCGACCGCTGGGCGGAGGTCATGGACCGCGAAACCGTGAACGCGTGTCTCGCCGCGCTCGACCGGACAGCCGCATCGACCGTCGATCTCACCGGAGGCGCTCCCGAACTGAACCCCCACTTCCGCGACCTGGTCGACGCGTGCGTGCAGCGAGGGCTGCATGTCCTGGATCGATGCAACCTGACCGTTCTGCTCCTGCCCCGGTGCCGCGACCTTCCGGCGTGGCTGGCCGAGCGTGGAGTCGAGGTGGTGTGCTCGCTGCCGCATTTCAGGCAGCGCAACACTGATGCCCAGCGTGGCGACGGGACCTTTTCCAGGTCGATCGAGGCTCTTCGCCGGCTCAACGCCGCCGGCTACGGGCAGGGTCGTCCCGATCGCCGGCTGACACTGGTTGTCAATCCTGTCGGCGCGTTTCTGGCCGGTGACCAGGCGACCCTGGAACGCGAGTGGAGGGACGGTCTCGTCCGCAGCCACGAGGTGACGTTCGACCGTCTGATCGCGCTCAACAATATGCCCATCGCGCGCTACCTCGAATGGCTCGAGGAGAGCGACAACCTTGAGTCGTACATGGGGCGTCTGCTGCGCGCGTTCAACCCGGGCACCGTACGCGGCCTGATGTGCCGGAACACGCTCTCGGTGTCCTGGGACGGGCGGATTTTCGACTGCGACTTCAATCAGATGCTCGACCTTCCGAGTCGCCCGAGGGACGGCGCGAAGGCACACGTGCGCGACCTCGACCGGGCCCGATTCGAGGGTCGCTCGGTGGTGATCGGGCGGCATTGCTTCGGCTGCACCGCAGGGTGCGGCAGCTCGTGCAGTGGAGCGCTCAACAGAGAGGACGAGTGACGCATCCGTCCGCCTCGAGCCCGAATCCGGGCTCAACCGGACGGTGCGCTGCCGACCACCGCGGCCCGTGAGCCGGCGCGGGCGGTGATCCGGTCGCGAACGGTCGTCAGCACCAGGTAGAGGCTGGGCACGACGAACAGCGTCAGCACCGTCGAGACCGTCAAGCCACCGATAACGGCGACCGCGAGGGGAGCCATGAGCTCCGCACCCTCGGCTGGATTGAATGCGAGCGGCAACATGCCGATCACCGTTGTCGAGACTGTCATGAGGATCGGCCGCAGGCGGAGCGGCGCCGCTTCGAGAACCGCGTCGCGGCGTGTCGGGGCGCCCTGGCGACGACGGATCTCGATGTACTCGACGAGCAGGATACCGTTATTGACCACGATGCCGGCAAGCAGGATCAGCCCGAGCATGACCGGTGCCGAAACCGGTAGTCCGGTCACGGTGAGGGCCGCGACAACGCCGATGATCGCGAGGGGGATCGCGATCATGATCACGAGCGGGTTGACCAGAGACTCGTACTGAACGGCCATCACCGAGAAGACCAGGAAGACGGCGAGCGCGATCGCGGTCAGCTGCGCGCGGCGGCCCTCCCGGATCGCCTCCTCCCCCCCGCCGTAGCGCACCGTGTAGCCCTCCGGAAGGGTGTACCCGCCGACCACGCGACGGACGGCATCCGTCGCTTCGCTCACCGACCAGATCTGCGGGAGCACCGAGGCGGTCACCTTGACGACACGGTTCTGGTTCTCCCGTTCGACCGACTGCGGGGCAAGGCCCTCGCTCACCTCGGCGACGTCGCGCAGGCGGATCGGCGCGCCGCTGGCGGGAAACAGGGGCAGGTTCGCCAGATCAGCGGGGGTTCGAACGCGGTCGCGATCGAAGCGGACCCGGATGTCGAACTCGCGGTCGCCCTCGGTCAGGCGGGTCGGAACCGACCCGCCAACGGCGGTCTGCACGGTTCGTCCGACCTCGCCAACATCGAGGCCGAGATCGGCCGCGCGGCGTCTGTCGAGCTCGACGCGGACCTCGGGTGAGGTCTCCTCGTAGGACGACTCGATGCTCGACAGTCCGTCAAGGGCCTGCAGGCGGCCGCCGAGCTCGATCCCGATCCGCCGCAGCTCGCGGAGATCAGGACCGAAGACCTTGACCTCGATGTCCTCCGTTCCGGTCGAGGTGCGCAGGCCGCGAATGCGCGGCGGCCGGATCCGGACCTCGGCGTTGGCGAGCTCGGGGACCTGGTCCAACCTGTCGTGGGCGAGCAGGAGCCAGTCGGTTGCAGACATCGCGCGCCGGCCGCGCGGCTCCAGCTCCACGTTGAGCGAGATCCGCGTGGGGTTGAAAGAGGTTCCCCGGCCCCACACGAAGCCGCCCGACGCGCTGAACACATGCACAACGTGCGGGAGCGCGCTGATCGCCGCCTCGGTCGCTCGACCCGCCTTCACGGTCACGTCGAGCGGCGTCTCGGACGGCATCCGGATGTACACCGCCAAGCGGCCGTCATCGACCGGGGGCAAGAACTCCTCGCCGAGTCGTCCGAAGCCCCACACCGCAAGGGCGAACGCGGCCGCCGCGCCGGCAAGCACCCATCCGCGTCGATCGAGAACCACGGGCAACACCCGCCGATAGAGCGACTCCAGTCGATTCACGAGGGCGGGAATGAGCTGCAGCGGTCTGAAGCGCTCCAGACGAGAGGCCGAGCCGCTGCGGAAGAGCTGGGCAGAGAGCATCGGGACCAGGGTGAGCGCGACGACCAGCGAGGTCAGGATCGCGAACGAGATCGTCAGCAGGAGCTCATCGAAGAGCAGGGCGGTGAGGCCGCCGATGAGGAAGAACGGCACCACCGCCGCGAGGTTGGTCATGGTCGAGGCGGTGACCGCCGACGCGACCTCGCCGGCCCCCTCGTGGGCGGCCTCGACGGCGTCGGGCTGGTCGCGTTGGTGACGGTCCACGTTCTCGAGCATGACGATGGCGTTGTCCACCAGCATTCCGATGCCAAGGGCGAGCCCGCCGAGCGACATGATGTTCAGGGTCAGGTCGCCGACGCCCATCAGCGCGACGCAGCCGAGCAGCGCGATCGGGATCGAGGTGCCGATGATCAGGGTGCGGCGCCACGAGCGCAGGAACAGGAACACCACGAGCATCGCGAGCCCTCCGCCGACCATCGCCGCAGAGGCCACGCCCGAGACCGCTGAACGCACGTAGAAGGCCTGGTCCTGGATCGTCCGCGAGGTGAGGTCGGGCGGGAAGAAGCCGTCCCGGTGGAGAGTGCCCAGCACCCGTTGGCAGCCGTCCACGACCCGAACGGTGTTGGCGTCGGGCTGCTTCGAGATCGCGACCTGCACGGCCGCCTGAGCGTCCATTCGGGTGACGACCCGCTCGTCGTTGAACCCGTCGATCACCTCGGCGACGTCCGCGAGTGAGATGTCGCCGCCGCCCGGCAGCGGAATTCGCGTCGCTCGGATGTCGTCGACGTTTCTGAACTTCCCTTTGGTCTTGGAAAGCACCTCGCGACCCGCCGAACGCAGACGTCCGGCGGCGATGTCCTGGTTCTCCTCGCGCAGGCGGGACAGTAGTTCGGAGACGGTCAGCCGGTACGAGCGCAGGCGCTCCGGATCGACGACGACCTGGATCTCGCGGTCCAGTCCGCCGGCGACGTCCACCGATGCGACACCGGAAACGGTGAGGAGCTGCGGCGCGAGCTGGTCCTCACACCATCGCTTCAGCCACGCCTGATCCCGCGAGGGGGACGACACGGCGAACTGCAGGACCGGTATCTGGGACGGGTCGAACTTGAAGATGACGGGCGGATCCGCCTCTTCCGGAAGCGCGCCCCGGGCCTGATCGAGCTTGGTCGAGGCGTCGCGCAGGGCGACGTCGATGTTGGTGCCGTACGAGAAGTGCAGGTTGACCCCTGTGCGTCCCTCGCTCGACTCGGACTCGACCAGGGTTGCATTCTCAGTCGTCGCAAGTCGCGACTCGAGCACCTTGGCGACCGTTTGCTCCATGACCTCCGGATCGACTCCTTCGTTCGACACCGAGGCCCGGATCTGGGGGTAGATGATGCGCGGCAGCAGGTCGACGGCGAGACGACCGATCATCGACACGCCGACCACGCAGATCGCGACCGAGATGATCGACGTGCCGACCGGGTGCGAGATCGCCCAGTGGACGAGACCGCGGCGCTCGTCGGCGCTCATGGGTCCGTCCCGGGGTCAGCGGTGCGGAGCTGCTGCTCAGGCATGCGCGCGATCGGAGTTCCCTCGCGCAGGCCCGATCTCCCTTCGACGATGAGCTCGTCGCCCGCGGCGAGGCCGGAGGAGATCACGACTCCATCGTCCAGACGCCACCCGGGCGAGACCGCGCGCATGCTGGCGTGATCGCCGTCGGCGATCCACACGAAGGTTGGGATCTCGGAGCCGCGCTGCACGGCGTCCTCGGGGATCACCACGCTGTCGGGACGTCGCTCGAGGACCAGGTGGGCACGGGCCAGGAAGCCGATCCTGACCGCCGGCGGCACGTCGTCGACCTTGAGTTCGACCGTCACCTGGCGCGACGTCGGGTCTGCGGACGGAAAGATGCGGGTGACATGGGCGGCGAGTGCGAGCTCGGGGAGCGCGTCGACGGTCACGTGCGCAAGGTCACCGGGCGCGATGTGGACGACCTCGAGTTCGGACACTGGAACCCGCAAGAGCAGACCGTGTCCGGACGCGAGCTCGAGCAGCGGGGAGCGGGGCGAAGCGAGGTCGCCAACCTCGACATGACGGGCGACGACCACTCCGTCTACCGGCGAGGCGATACGGGTGAAGCCGAGCCTCGTCTTGAGCACCTCGCTGCGGGCCTCCGCGATGCGGGCTGCGGCGCGCGAGGTGTCCTCCTCCGCCGCCGACAGGAGGCCGTTGACGCGCAGAGCCTGGGTGCGCCGCCAGCGCGCCTGAGCCTCCTCGGTCGACGCCTCCGCCTCGGCGAGCTGCGCACTGAGCTGGCGGTCGTCGAGCTGGACCAGCAACTGACCCTTCCGGACGGTGTCACCCTCTCGGACCAGAACCTTGTGGACGACGCCTTCCTCCTGGGCCGCGACGGAGACCCTGGCGACGGGTTGCAGGGTGCCGACCGCGGTCAATGTGCGCTCTGCCACGGAGGTCGCGACCTTTGCCGTGCGGACCTGCCGAACCTCGGCCGCAAGTGCGGGATCGCCCTTCGGGGCGGCGCACGCCGCCACGACGATGCAGCTTCCGACGACCATGCAACCGAATCGCGTCATCGGCCCTCCATTCCGCGTGACGCTCGTGCGCGATGTCACGTTCTTGCAATACCCTGCAGCACTTCCGCCGGCGGTTTCCTTCCCGTGGGGGACCGCGGTCTGGCCGCGGCGAGATGATACGCCTGGTGGTGTTCCGTGTCACCCGGTGGGCCGTGCGCGTTGCGAACGGTCAAGCCGACACGCGGAGAGTGTGCAGCCCGTCTTTCTCGCCAGATCCCTCCCGGGGTGCCGAGCGATCAGCCATGGGGGCACCCTCACAACGTGACCTGGTGAGAAGTGCAGGCTAGAGTGGCGCGATGAGGCTCGGCCGACATTGGCGTCCCCCTGTGATCGCTCTTGCCATCCTCAGCGCCGCGGGTTGTGAGGAGCCGTCGCTGCGCCGCGGTGATCTCGACGAAATCGTCCGCTCAGGTCGCCTTCGGGTCGTCGTTCGACCGGGTTTCACGCGCTATGCGGTCCCGGTGTCGGGCGGGACCACCGAGCACGCGCTGCTCATTCAGCTGGCGGCGCGGCTGCACGTCCGCCTCCAGCTGACCGAGGCCGCCCGAGCCGACCAGCTCACCGAGGCGGTCGCAATCGGGCGGGCCGACCTGGCCGTCGGACGATTCGCACCTGCAGCTCTACGCCCCAGCGAGCTCGCTGCAACAGCAGCGGTCGACTGGGTCGAAGACGAGCTCGTCGCCTCCGAGAGGTCGCCGGTACGGGGGTTCAACGACCTTGCAGGGAGACCGCTTCACCTGCACCGGTCAGACGCGATGTGGCTGCTGCCGGAAGCGTTGGGTGGTGCGGGTGGAGGTCCCGAGCTGGTGCCAGTTCCGGAAGAGGTGCCCCTGGAGAACATCCTGGAACGGGTCCGTACGGGTCGCTACGGACTGACGATTGCCGACTCCGGGCTGGTCGACCTGATGGGTGCGGGCAACGGCTTTCGAGTGATCGGACCGGCGGCGGAGCGACGACCGCTGGTGTGGGCGGTGCGGGCGACCAATCCTCGTCTGCTGGCGGCGGTCAACGACTTCCTGTTTGCCGAACAGGTGCTCTCCCGTACCAGCCAAACCGCGGCCTGCCGGGATCTCGCCGAGATCCGAAAGGTCGGCGTGCTGCGCCTGGTGACACGCAACTCGCCGACGACGTGCACGGTCGAGCAAGGAGGCATCGAGGGCTTCGAGTACGACCTCGCGGTCAGCTTTGGGCGCCGGCTCAGGTTGCGCCTCGAGCTTGCCATTCCACCTCCGGGGGTTGAAGCCTTGGACTGGCTCGAAGCCGGCCACGGCGACCTGGCCGCGCTGCATGAACCGCTCGATCGCGATCTCGCGGGCCGCTTCCTGACGAGCCGGGTCTACCGCGAGGTCGATCTCGTGGCGGTCGGCGCCTCGGATGATCCGGTCCCGGCGGCTGTGGAGGACCTTGCCGGCACGCGCATCGCGGCAAGCGCGGCGGTCGCGTCGTGGTGCCGTCTGCTGCCGTTACCGGAGCCGATCGACCTGGTACCGATGAGGGCGGGCGCGGATGCGCTGACTGCACTGTCGATGGTGACTCGGGGAGAGGCCGATCTGGCAGTCGTCGATGAGGACACCGCTCGGATCGAACTCGCCGGACGGCCGGGGCTCGAGCTCGGACCTCGTGTCCTGCCGGCGACCCCGCTGACCTGGGTGTTCAACCCGTCGAGCTCCCATCTCCACACTGCCGTGAATAGCTTTCTGGCGTGGGCGGACGCCGAAGGCCTTGTCGCCGAGCTCGCATTGAGCGAGCTGGTGCCAGGACATCGCTGGACGCCGCCCGATACACCGCGGGTGACGCCGGGCGCGCTGACGCCTTTCGACAGGCGTCTGCGCGCCGCAGCCCGGGAGCACGGCATGGACTGGCGTCTGGTTGCGTCCGTGATGTACGAGGAGTCCCGCTTCGACCCTGAGGCCACCGGTCCGGGTGGCTCGGCGGGGCTGTTCCAACTCATGCCGTTCACGTGGCGTGAGCTCGGCGTCGACGACCCCCACGAGCCCGGACAGGCGATCGAGGCCGGAACGGCATACCTCAGTCAGCTCATGGACCAGTTCGCGGACACGCCGGTTGCGGATCGTGTGGCCATGGCGATCGCCGCCTTCAACGTGGGACCGCGGCATATCTCGGACGCACGGAGCCTCGCTCGTGAGATCGGGTTGGATCCGGACCGCTGGGCCGGCAATGTCGAAAACGCGCTCGTGCTGCTGGACGACCCCGAGGTCGCGCGCCGGTTCCCTGCCGGCATCTGCCGCTGCCGCCGTGCCGCGGCGTACACCCGCCGCATCCTGCGCCGCTACCGCGCCTACACCGAGCAGTTCCCGCCGAGCTG